>DFOV01000018.1:2185-12917 GCA_002376965.1 Gammaproteobacteria bacterium UBA3532 | reverse complement strand
TAATAACTTCTATGTGATAACACGCTACAACCGCAGTCCTCTTTATGCTCGCTCTGTTTACTCACTAAGTATTGCGTTAGAACAGGCCTATGTCGCTCAATAAAGCCCTCTATTTATCTTTCGTTCATGGGACTATCTTTTGGATGTTGGTCTTCGTCCAAGGGTGTAGCACATCCAAACACCAGGTTGAAATACTGGGCGATGGAGCTTACAAAGTTGACGGTATTCGCTATGACGTTATGAAAAGCGCCGTCGGCTTTGAAGAACAAGGGATTGCGTCCTGGTATGGTCCGGGCTTCGACAAGAAACCGACAGCGAGTGGCGAGATCTATGATATGCACCTGATGACGGCCGCACACAAAACCCTACCTCTGCCCAGCTACGTTGAAGTGACTCACTTGGAAAACGGAAAGTCGATTATAGTGAAAGTTAATGACCGCGGCCCATACCACCCAGGCCGAATTATTGATCTGTCTTTTGCTGCGGCCAAGGCGCTAGGAATCGATTATGTCGGAACAGGTCCAGTTAAGATCCGCACACTTCCAGAAGGTGATGTACCGCTCAACCATCAAAGCCTGGTTGGTGAAGTGGTTTATATTCAAATAGGCGCTTATGGCCAGGCGGCTACGGCTCAAACTATCTTTAAAAACCTGGTAAATCATGGACACTCCAAAGCCTTTATTCAGCATATAACTAAGCGTGAACTATATCGCGTTAGAGTGGGTCCATTCCTTGAGCGAGACTCAGCCACTCTCTCGCTGAGCAAGATTAAAGCTTTATACCCAAAGGCATACATACTCCTGGATCTTCCGCATCAACAAGCTGCAATGGAATAAATTTTTTACCCAGAATCGTGTATACTGCCACCATTTTTACGTAGGAATAGAGACGCAACGATGAAAAACTGGATAGTGAAAACGTTCATAGTATGGATCAGCTACGTGAGCCTTGTCGGCGCATCCCCTGCCGTCATCCCCTCAGCTCCAAGCCTCAGCGCCAAGTCTTATTTATTAATGGACTATAAAAGCGGAAACATTCTGGTTAGTCAGAAAGCGGATAAGCGGGTCGATCCCGCCAGCCTCACCAAGATGATGACGTCCTATGTTGCTGCTGCAGCATTGGAAGAAAACACCATTTCATATGATGATATGGTCGTCGTCAGTAAGAACGCTTGGGCCAAAAACTTTCCGGGCTCTTCTGTGATGTTTATCGAAGTCGGAAAACAAGTATCCGTTCGTGATCTATTAAAAGGCATTATTATTCAGTCAGGAAACGATGCGAGCGTTGCCATTGCCGAGCATATTGCCGGTAGTGAAAGCTCTTTTGCAGATCTGATGAATCATCATGCCAAGCGACTCGGCATGAACTCGACACATTTCACTAATTCTACCGGCCTGCCCCACCCTCAGCATTATACTACTGCTCATGATATGGCGATCCTAGCCCAGGCATTGATAAGGGATTACCCCGAAAGCTACCAAATCTATTCAGTCAAAGAGTTTACCTATGCTGACATTAAGCAATACAATCGCAACAGTCTGCTTTGGGATCCCAGTTTAGAAATTGATGGCGTCAAAACAGGGCATACCGAGTCCGCAGGCTACTGCCTGGTAACCTCTGGCGTAGAAAATGGCACGCGTTTAATTTCGGTGGTAATGGGGGCCGACTCGAAAGATAGCAGGGCCAGCCAAAGCAAGCAGCTTCTGACCTACGGCTTCCGCTACTTTGAAAGCATTAGCCCTCTTGAAGGTGGCAAATCACTGCATAGCGAACGTGTCTATATGGGTGAGCAAACCTTGGTCAGTTTGGGCGTTTTAACCGACAAACACATTACGATCCCCCGCGGCCAGGCAGGCAACTTGAAAGCAAGTTTTATCATTAATAACCGCCTGATTGCGCCGATTAATAAAGGCCAATCCGTTGGTAAGGTACATTTAAAGCTTGGGGCAGACGTTGTTGCTGAGTATCCATTGGTAACACTAAATACGGTTCCTGAAGGAAGCCTTTGGTCGCAGTTTTCGGATTGGGTCAGTCTAAAATTTGACGAGATGTTTGAGTAATGTCTGTTGTATACCTTAATGGCGAGTTCATGGACTCGTCAGAAGCTCAGGTTTCAGTCATGGACCGCGGCTTTCTGTTTGGTGATGGCGTATACGAGGTTATTCCCGTATTTTCAGGGAAGCTATTTCGTATCGAAGAGCACTTAAAGCGTCTATCACGAAGTCTTAAGGCTATTCGTATCGAAGTAGCGCTGGATGCCGGAGACTGGACAGATCTCATAAAAGACATCATTTTGCGAAATGGGGGCGGAAACCTTTCGATATACCTTCAGGTTACTCGCGGGGTTGAGGAAGAGCGCGGACATGCCTTTCCCAATAACCCAAACCCAACCATATTCATCATGGCCAATCCCTTACCGGGAAGCGACAATAGGCCGCCCGCAGTTGGTAAGAAAGCCATTACGGTTCAAGATATACGCTGGCAACGCTGTGATATTAAAGCAATCGCCCTGCTAGCCAATGTATTACACCTTCAGCAGGCACTCGATGCTGGTGCCGATGAGGCGATTTTGCAACGAGGCAATGAGGTTGTTGAGGGCGCAGCCAGCAACTTGTTCATTGTTAAAAATAATACCATCATCACGCCCCCAAAAGATGAGCGCTTACTTGGCGGCGTCACCCGCGATCTGATTCTAGAACTGTCTACCGAGGCAGCAATACCCATTACTGAACAACCTATCGCTCTATCTGATCTCTACTCAGCTCAGGAAGTTTGGTTAACCAGTTCAACCAGAGAGCTAGTACCAATTATCCAAGTCGATTTCAAAACCATCGCAGATGGAAAAGTCGGCCCTATTTGGCACAAGGTAGTAGACCTATACTGCGACTTTAAAAAGACCATGGCAGGAGCCTGATATGCCACGAATGACCGACAAAATAGCCGACATGCTAGAATTTCCTTGCCGTTATCCGTTGAAAGTCATGGGACACAACGAGGCTGAATTTATAAACCTTGCAATGGAAATTATACAGATGCACTGCCCAGGAGACTACTCTCCGACAACATCAACCAGCAGAACAGGCAAATATGTTTCTCTTACTGTGCACATTCATTTAAAAGAGCCAGAGCAGCTTGAACGTGTATATCAGCAGTTATCTAGCCACCCTAAGGTGAAAACAATTCTCTAATGATGCATAGGCCTCTTATTATCAGGGAATTAGGGCAACAGGATTATTCAACTATATGGCAAGCAATGCGCGATTTTACCGATCAGCGCTCATCCACCTCCGACGATGAACTGTGGTTGGTAGAACACCCTCCAGTATATACCTTAGGGCAAGCAGGAAAGCCTGAGCATCTTCTCAACCCAAACGATATTCCTGTCATCAAAACAGACAGAGGCGGCCAGGTAACTTATCATGGCCCAGGTCAACAGGTGGCTTATGCACTTTTTGACATTCGACGCTTGGGCATTGGTGTCAGGCAGCTGGTAACAACCATTGAGCAAGTGGTTGTTGACACCTTAAAAGACGTTAGTATCACGGGATACCCAAAGCCAGACGCGCCGGGGGTTTATGTAGACGAAAAGAAGATCTGCTCCCTAGGCCTACGTATTCGAAAAGGCTGCTCTTATCACGGCTTAGCGCTGAACGTAGATATGGATTTAACCCCATTTCTTGGGATTAATCCATGTGGCTATCAAGGCCTTGAGATGGTTGACTGTAAGATGCTCAACCCACTCGTCAGTCTTGATGACATTAAACAACGAATATGTGACCACTTTTGTCTTAAAGTAGGTTACAATCAGACCACTCATAAATCTGGCTTATAGGTATATCTATGTCAAACAACCCATCTTCCTCGAAAAAAGCACCTAAGGTTGAAGCAGGTGTAAAGCTTCGTGGAGCGGATAAAGTATCCAGGATACCAGTCAAAGTAATTCCCAGTGAAGAAGTGCCACGCAAGCCTGATTGGATCCGCGTAAAAATCCCGCACAGCCAGAATATCTCCAAAATTAAAAAGGTACTACGCGAACAAAAACTACATACCGTATGTGAAGAAGCCGCTTGTCCCAACCTGCCCGAATGCTTTGGTCACGGAACCGCAACATTCATGATCCTTGGCGATATTTGTACACGCCGCTGTCCTTTTTGCGATGTAGGCCATGGGCGCCCTCTTCCACCCGACGAAAACGAGCCGAAGCATCTAGCCGAAACCATTAAGAATATGGCGTTAAAGTACGTGGTAATTACTTCGGTTGATCGCGATGATCTTCGTGATGGTGGAGCACAACATTTTTCGGACTGCGTCAAAGCCTCACGCGAGCTAAGCCCCGATCTGAAAATAGAAGTGCTGGTTCCGGATTTTCGCGGTCGAATGGATGCAGCCTTAGACAACCTGGGCAATGCTCTCCCAGATGTTTTCAACCACAACCTTGAGACGGTTCCACGGCTATACAAAGCAGTACGACCTGGTTCAGACTATCAATGGTCACTTGATCTATTAAAAGCCTTTAAACAGCGCTATCCAGGCATCCCCACCAAATCAGGTCTGATGGTTGGCTTGGGTGAAGAGCTAGATGAGATAGAACAAGTGATGTTCGATATGCGGAAACATGACATCGACATGATCACTATCGGTCAGTACCTTCAACCGAGTAAAGATCATCTTGCCGTCAAACGCTTTGTCACACCTGATGAGTTTGAACACCTAGGGAATCTAGCCAAAAAACTTGGATTCACCAATGTAGCCAGTGGTCCGATGGTACGCTCTTCATATCATGCGGATCTGCAGGCCGCCGGAGAGAAAGTCGGCTAGGCCTTTTAACTGGTCGCCGCAATACCTTTAGAGAACAAGTGACAAGGGAAAAGAAGCTTTCACCCTAAAGAAAGCTTCGCCTTATAAAGCATCCGTTTTTGCCGCCATGATGAAGTCGTTTTTATGCAGGCCACCGATCTTGTGTGTCCACCAATAAACAGTGACCTTACCCCACTCGGTAATAATCGCTGGATGATGGCCTTCTTGCTCTGCGAGCTGCCCCACTTTATTAGTGAATACTAGAGCATCAACGAAATTTTCAAATTCAAAGGTCTTATTCAACTGGCGGATCCCATCGACATCATCAATTTGCCAGCTTTCCAGTTGAACCAGTAAATCATTCTCTTCTGATTCAGATACGCGAGGCGCACCAACCCGACAAGCCTCACAGGCGTTCGAAGCTAAATCACTCATTGTCATCCTCCATATATCGCCGATTATATCTAAGCTGCTTAATGTACTCAGGTATAACTATACCTTAAGTAATAACTATAGCCTTAAGCACTTAGCTGGCAACAAGGAATAACAAATAAAAATTAGCCATCAAGGAAATCACGAAAAAGATCTGCCAGAACCTAACTGGCTCTCGCTCCATAAGAGGCTGCTGGTCGTATTCTGCATAGCGGGGATTGGGATGTTCCAAGTCATTCCAAAACTCAGAGAGACTATCATAACGCATCCGCGGATCGATTCGGGTCGCCCTTTTAAGCGCACCATCTATCCAAGGAGTCACCATTTTATTGAAACGACTAGCGGGGATATACTTGCGCTTATGCACATTTGCTGCGCTAGCATTGTCGCCATAAGGATGTTTTCCGCCAGTCAACATTTCATAAACAATCACACCAATGGCATACAGATCAGACTTTATTGAAACGGAACCCGCGCTCAGATACTCAGGCGCGGTGTATTGTTCGGTACCTAGTAATGTTTCGCGTCCGAAAACACTATAAGTGTCTTGAATACCTGCCACTCGAACCGAGCCGAAGTCAACAATTTTCACCGTATTCCCTTCGGTCAGCATGATATTGTCTGGTTTCAAATCCTGATGAAGCGTTTCTTTTCGATGCAGTGCTCTAACGCCTTTAATGATTCCATCAACCAGCACAAGAACTTCACCAATTTCTGGCTTGGGGTGGTGTTCAATCCACCGTGCCAAACTACTTCCCTGGATATACTCAGAGATATAATAGAGAAACTTCCTGTCTTGGGGTGGCTCTAGAATTCGCATTAAATGCTTATTTTCAACCCGTCGACCAACCCATTCTTCACAAATAAAACGCTCAATATAAGCTGGCTCATCTTCGTAGTTTGGTGAAGGTGTTTTCAGTGCAACCTGCTCACCTGTTTTAATGTTCTTAGCCAAATAAAGCTGTGAACGGCTACTCGCATAGATTTCTTCGCTGATTTCATAACCATCAAGCTTGCAACCTACATTAAGAGGGGGGGGAAATGGCAACTGCTTTAGACGCTCATAGGCTTCATCAGCATCTTCTTGTTCTAGCGAATCGACAGTAACTAGCTGGCATGTAATATTGTCTAAACTACCGTTATCAAATGCTTCTTGTGCAACATATTGAGGTGTTTTATCAAACTGTTCAGCATACTTCTCCAGCAAGTCGCATATGTGCCTGTCTGTCAGATAATCATGTACACCATCAGTTGAAAGAAAAAACTGATCGCCCACTTCAACGGGTGTCCTCACATAATCCAAGTCAAGGTGAAGATCCGCGCCCATGGCTCTGGTAAGGTAGTGATTAGTTGCACTGGTATAATATCTATGATCATGTGTAAGCTGTTCTAAGACTCCACCGCGCCAGCGATACACCCTGCTGTCTCCGACATGAAAAATATGTGCGGTATGGGATTTAATAATGAGAATGGATAGCGTGCTAACCAACCCCTTGGCCATGAGCGGATCGCGCTGGCCTTGGCTAAAAAGCCAGGAATTCAAAGCGGTGAGAACTTTTCCAGACGACTGCTTAACAGACCAGCTGGTTGGGGTTGAGTAGTAATCCGACAAGAAATTAGCAACACAGCACTCACTAGCTTCTTTACCCGCGTCGCTGGCACTGATGCCATCAGCAATGACTACAGCCGCACCTTTATATTTTAAAGCAGTACCTATGGGCACAATGGCGCCATGAAAATCTTCATTTTCATCTTTCCTGCCAGCCATAGAAAATTGGGCGATATTCAATGAGAGTTGATTCATAAGCGATGTGAAAGAAGGAAGGATCGATTAAGTGACCCAAACAGCGGTGGAAATACCACCGCTGCAGGATCGACTATCCACAGTATACTACCTATATACCCACGCACTACTTAGGCCACTCTTTGTTTTTAAGGCAATGGCGTGCAAAACAAAAAATAGCTTAAGCAGGCAACCAGATATAAGCAATAACGTTGCCAACACCAAGATCAATATGGATTATTGATAATATTCAGCAGGTTACGGCCAATCCCAACATGTACCGCTAGCGTATATTGGTAGTTGATACAATATCTTGCATTATTTTGATGCACACACATGCACCTACTGGTGCAGCTAGGTCGCTGGATTTGCACCAAAACCTACGATGACTAATCGTGTGGTTGCTCCATAACGCGATCAACGGCTGCTTTTACCTGCTTCGCAGCTTCCTCCGTCACGGAAGCAATCTCTTTCTTAAATTCGTCGCGCGGATTAATCTTATCCAGGAAGCTGGTAGCATAAAGCGGCTTGAGATTATTCAGAGCAATCGCAGCGACATCTTGCAAAGAGACTTCAGTTAACTCAATCGATGCATCAGACTCTAATAGGTGGTGAATTTGTTGATAAACGATTTCCTCAGTCAGGTTTTCCAAGTCATCATGAGGATATTTTTCTTTATACATACGATTCTCCCAAGAGGTTAAACCATCTCATTTTATTGTTATCGACTTTCCTGTCATCACTATAGCCTAAATAAGGCTGCTTAGCCGAATTAATCGCAATATCAAATTTTATTTGCAGCCCCACTCCCAACCTAAGCCTCGGCTATAATTATATCCGAGTTACTTCACGCTGATCGGCGATAGTAACAAACACGCACCAAAAAATGGCCGCAAACTTGAATATACGATAACATAGCCACGTTTAAAACATGTACGAGTTCCCCGAACCTTCCAGGACATTTTTATGGCTAGCCTATTTGTTAACGAACTGACTAATATTGACTTCTCCTATCTCGATCCTCATAGAGGAGTCGTAGGAGAAAGCTGGTACCTGGACGTCCAGCTATATGGCGACTTGGATGAGCAAGGCATGGTCTTTGATTTTGGGCTGGTTAAAAAAGTCATTCGCCAATACGTTGACGATTCATATGACCATAAGCTCTGGGTGCCCACATCTTACACCGGATGCACAGTTGAAAAAGAAAGCAACGACTATTGCCGTGTCACTATGCCTTTAAGTAATGGTGGGCATATTACGCACTATGGCCCTAGTGAAGCAGTTGCGTTATTTAATGAGCAGTCTCTTACTAAAAGCATTTTCGCTAAACGCCTGGAAGCGGAGCTCTTAGCACTTCTGCCGCATAATGTAAAAGAAATACGCACTTTTCTACGCGAAGAAGAAATAGAAAGTGCCTATTATCACTATACTCATGGACTGCAAAAGCACCAGGGCAACTGCCAACGAATAGCCCACGGTCACCGATCGCGTATTGAGGTTCAACTTAACGGTGAACGGTGTTTAGATACAGAGAATGCCTTAGCCAATACATGGCAAGATATTTATATTGCAACAGAGTCGCATATCGAGTCGCGCTATACTGATAACGGCATCAACTACCTTACCATTGGCTATACTGCTCCCCAAGGCCGCTTCGAGCTGAGTCTTCCTGCTTGTTTTTGCCAAGTTATTCCTTATGATTCAACCGTAGAACTTATTGCCAAGTACCTGGCAGAGTACCTTAAGAAAAATAACCCTGGCAACTCATATAAGGTCAAAGCCTTTGAAGGCATCAAGAAGGGAGCCATCGCGTTTGCCTAAGCTATATTGGGCCGCTTACGCGATAGACTTCACGGATAACAGTATGGGCTTCACAGATTCCACTATGGACTTCACGAATAAAATGAAGCCTCCTATACTAGTACCTGTTCCAAAGCAGAAATCAGCTCTTCACGATTGAATGGTTTATCCAGGCAGGCATCTATCCCTAAAAGCTGTATATCAGAATTAGCAATAGCCTCCTTGTAACCTGAGCATAAGATAAAGGGTATTTCTGGTGATATCTCAGCAATTTTTGAAGCCAGCTGACTACCAGTCATGCCAGGCATAGTCTGATCACTAATGATTGCCTGATAACCTTGTGTATTCAGCTTAAACGCAGCAAAAGCATCATCACTACTGGTGTAACTATCAACGTCATATCCTTGCGTTCTCAATAGCTCAGAAGTTAACTCAGCAACAGCCGCATCATCATCAACCACCATTATACGATTTGTGCGACAACTCATTGCCGATGGAAAGTATTCTGCTGCAACTTTTGTAACTGAAGGTACAGACTCATTAGCCAAAGATAATGCGACAGGAAAGAAAAGCTTGAACGTAGTCCCTTTATCAGGGGTACTTTCAACAACAAGATGGCCAAAATGATCATGTATAATTCCATGCACCATCGCTAGGCCCATCCCACTTCCTTTTCCAACGGGCTTTGTCGTAAAAAATGGATCAAAGACTTTTTCTAAAATCTCTTCCGGTATGCCATCACCATTATCACTGACAGAAAGTTCAAGCATCGCCCCATGAATGGGTTCGCGGCAACTACTACAAATCGCCTCACTATTTTCCGGTGCCTGTTTTAAGCCGATACGTATTGCTCCTTTTTCATTGTCGAGAGCATCTCGGGAATTGATACACAAATTTAACAGGACTTGATTTATCTGTGTAGCATCAGCCATGATCAATGGCAACCCTTCGGTAATTTCCTTTTCGATACGAATAGTTGATGGGATCGCCGAGGATAGCAATACCACAGCCTCTTGTATCGCATGAACCAGGTCACATCTTTTTAGTTCCGCCTCGCCACCTCTGCTAAAAGCCAACATCTTTTGAATGAGATCCTTGGCTCTCTCAGATGCCGTAATAATCTGCTGTAAATAGCCAGATAATTTCGGTGCGCCGGAGACTTCACTGTATTTCTCTTTTGCAAGTGAGGCATAGCCCATGATAGAAGCCAATAAATTGTTAAAGTCATGAGCTATCCCACCCGTTAACTGACCTATTGCTTCCATTTTCTGAGCTTGCTGCAATTGGCGTTGCAACTGAGTTGTCTGAGTAATGTTGTCAAATAGCAGGACAGCCATCGGCTTGTTTTCCTGGCTAGTCGTGATAAATGAAGCCGTCATTGATAAACACAATTCTAAGCCTGCTCGATCTTTTCCGAACAGCTCTCGTTTGATTGTTTGTTCATCGCCACTAAAAAGCTTCTCAAGACATTCATTTAGCTCCAAGGGTTCATAGGCTCCAACGACTGACGCAATAGGTTGCACGACAATTTCTGACTGTTCGGCTCCCACCATCTGACAAAAAGCAATATTGGCTGATACAATATTAGTGCTATTAGAAACGACAACAATCCCCATAGCCGCGTGGTCATAGACCGCTCGAAAACGACCTTCGCTTTCTCGTATAGCCTGTTCTGAACGCCTTTTGTCCGAAATATCCATCAGAATTCCATGGATGCGCACCTGATCCTCAGTAAGGTCTCGCTGACTCTGACATCTTACCCATTTCGAATGGCCCTGTGCTGTGATCACCGGAAGTTCAAGATCGAACCCCTTACCCCATCGCTTTAAGTCATCGAATAATATTTCCAATATATCGCTCGCTTCTCCTGGAAAGAAACGCAACATGGATCTATAGCTAGGCGAATGGGTCGCTGGAACT
>DFOV01000018.1:0-1853 GCA_002376965.1 Gammaproteobacteria bacterium UBA3532 | reverse complement strand
TAAGTTCTATCGCTCCAAAGCATCTCATGACTGGTTATATCGAGCTCCCAGGCACCGATCTGAGCAATGGCCTCCAATTGAGAAAGCAGGTTTTGCTGCCGACGTAATTCGGTATTTTTAACATCATCCGTAGGCTTTTTGCGTAGACATACCAGTATAGGCTTTTCGTTATCGTCTAAATTAGTGTTTTGTATCGCGTAAAAAGATGCAACTACTTCAATAGGAGTACTTTGAGACGTATACAAGCTAAAGAAAAAGTCTTTATTTTGCTTTGTTAGCGCTTTAAACGAGATACTGCCATCTGACGCAGGCCAACCTGCCACTAGCGAGAAATTTTTGTAGAGCAACTCATCCTGTTCCACTGATAACAAGCGACAAAAAGCGAGGTTTGCTCGAACGATTGAACCAGAACCATCTATTAGGGCGTGAGCTTCATGGTGCTGATTAAACATTAATTCAAAATAATTAATAGCTTGTTTATCAACGGCTGAGACACTTGACTTTTGCTCCAATGAAAATCCTCCACAGCATTCAACGCGAAACAGGCCTTAAATTAATGCTAGTCGAATTCATAAAAAATGCATACTGACTCGCATAGGTGGGCTTAAAGAGTCAAGAAATTGATAAGCAGATAAATGAGGAAGATTTAGACACAATGAACCAAACACAGTGCTATGACTTTGCAAAAGCTCAATTTTGATTTGAAGACCTAACAGGTATGATTCTGAAAAGCTATATAACTGAAATATGTACAAAATAACTAAGGGAGATGTACAAAGAGGAATGGTCGGAGCGAGTGGATTCGAACCACCGACCACCAGCACCCCATGCTGGTGCGCTACCAGGCTGCGCTACGCTCCGTTAACCGAGCGAAATAGTACCGTAATAACGCTATGTTTTAAAGCCTTTTATCGAAAATATTGCGAGAACCACTAATGGTTCTCGCCTTTATATTGTTCAACATGCGACTTCAGCTTTTGGCCAGGTTTAAAGGTAACAACTTGGCGCGCTGAGATCGGGATTTCCTCACCAGTTTTAGGGTTTCTTCCGGGGCGCTCCCTTTTCTGCCGCAGATCAAAATTACCAAAACCGGAAAGCTTGACTTGCTCTCCCTGCTCTAAGGATGCTCTGACCTGTTCAAAGAAAGCTTCTACCAGGTCTTTCGCTTGTTTTTTTGTTATGTTTAGATCGGTGAACAATTTGTCCGCCATTTCGGCTTTAGTTAATGCCATCTACTATTCCCTCAACCTCGCACTGAATTGGGTAGTAACAGAACTGACTATCGACTCAATTAAGTCGCTCATTTCTTCATCAGTAAGCGTGGTCGATGGATGCTGAATCGTCAAGGTAAAAGCTACGCTTTTCTGCCCTTTTTCAACACCTTGTCCTGTATATACATCAAATACGGCGACCTCTTGCAATATTTCGGAGTTAATTGCTCGAATAGCGCTCACCATATCTCCAACCAGTGTATTCTCATCGACCACAAAAGCCAGATCACGCTTGTTTGCCGGAAAACGAGAAAACGGCTGGTAGTTAGGCAGCTCGGCTTCAACAACCGCACTCAGTTCTATCTCAAATAGATAGGTGCTTTTTGGCACATCAAGATCTTGGGCAACCTTTGGATGGATAGCCCCTAATAAGCCAACAGTATTGCCATCAACAACTATTTTCGCAGTCTGTCCAGGGTGTAGTGCACTGTGTTGCCCTATTTCAAAGCCAACCTGGCGTTGAGGATTACCAGCAATCAACAGCGCCTCTAGATCACCTTTAACATCATAAAAATCAACCGACGTCTTATTATCAATCGACCAATGAATATCAGACCTGTTTCCACATGCTACACCAGCCAA
>DFOV01000106.1:50250-53368 GCA_002376965.1 Gammaproteobacteria bacterium UBA3532 | reverse complement strand
CTGTGCTTGCAACAACTCGTGACTGTAGCCATGCCAGTAACTATAACTGTCCTGAAGTCGCTTGAAGTACATCCATAAGTCACGCTGAACCTGTCGGGTTTGATACAAAGGAACGGTTTGCTTAGCAGATAGCACGCCGGTTTTAAACCAGTGGGCATCCTCTTCGTCCCATACTCCGCTATGCGCAACAAAGGCACCAGCCCATGCTGTTGATACCGCTAACGCAGGCGTCAAATCGACAAGCCAGCGCTGCTGACCATCTTGAGTCAACTCGATATACACAGGGATATGGAAGCCGGGAATCTCCAACTCCACCAGATAACTCGCCTCAACAGGTGCACTATTCACGATCAACAACTGTTGCCCTAAATTCAGCCAGAAGTCATGAAGATTGTTATCTGTGCGCAAAAAAATCAGGTATTCATCCAGATCCATAGCCATTAATTGTTCCGCCTGGATGTTCTCTCGAGTAATCGCGACCATCAACCGCGCAAGAGGTGAAGCCGCGTAAAGCTCGTCCTCTTTACCTCGCAGCGCTAGTTCTTTGACATTTTCAAAGTACTCTAGCGTAGATGGCGTTACATTTTCAGCGAACAACTCGGGATCAGTTGCCAGGGAAATAATAGCACCAGTAATTCTGTCACTATGAGACGAGTTACTGACTATGTCCTCATCCTGACTGCTTTGTTGTGGAAGTGTTATATCTTGAGGCGGCTTCACCGGTGGCGCACTGCATCCGGCAACCCAAATAAGCAACAAAAGTATTGTGATAATTCTGGTTATCATTACCTAGCCCAACTACCTGTGAGGGCTAAACCATACCACAAGCTATATCGGATATCCTTATTAGAAATAGATATTTTATTCAAGTGCCTGGAGTCGTTGATCCAGATTATCAAAGCGCTCTTTTCTGGCGCCATTGTCTTCTACGTGTTTGGCAATCTCAGCCAGGCACTGCTTGGCTCTGGCTTTATTGTCCTTGCCACCGCCTTTTTCCATCCAGGCAATTAAACACTGCGCATAATTCAAATTGATGGCAACATTACTGGGTAGCTCTTTCAGCGCCTTCTCGAAATACGCACTAGCCTCTTGATACTGCCCCTTTTCGTAACACATCATGCCAGAGCGGTTATCCTGATTAAACTTCACTTTTTCTTCAGAGACCACTTGCTCAAAATGCTCTTCAAATCCAGAGCCTTCAAAGATGGCTTTTAGTTCTTCGATCAAGGCATCATCATCCGGCTTTTTCGATAAAATCCCTCCAGCCAAGACCAATCCAAACTCTTCTTCCCCGCCGGCAACCAGCTCTCGCGTAGTATCACACATTGGTCTCAAAGGCATAGTATCAGGCATTTGGTCGATTACCTTTCGTAGCTTTTTCATCGCCTCAGCGGGGTTGGATGCGGAAACTTTCGCCTGCAATACCCCTTCGAGTGCTGCGATCCGCACCAGAAAATCAGGAAATCGATCGCGGTATTTTTCGCGCGCTTCTTTAAGAACTCCCAACGCCTCATTCCATGAACGCTTGGCCTGGGTATTGGCATCAGCCCTTTTGCCTTTTTCCAGCAGCAACTTGGCATGAAGTGTGTAGTCCTCTTTATCTTGGAAAACAGAATAGCGCCCCAAGCGAACGGCCATTCGGGCACATTTTTCGGCAAACTCGGTTTCATCTAGCGACAAAGCCAGCCTGGCAGCTTGTTGCTGACGTAGAATAGCCTTAGGCGATCGTTCAATCGCACTTTTCAGTGTAGCTAGCGCATCACTGGGCTGACGCAGCTCAACCAGACATTTCGCCAACCAGTCATAGGCTTCTACAAATGCGGCGTTAGCTTGGATCAGGCTCCGAAAGGTATCTGCCGCTTCTTGATATTGGCCCTGATGGAATTTAGCCCGCCCTAATCCGAGTATGGCCCACGGCATTTTCTTTTGACTGGCTATCAGGCTGTACACCTGCCCTGCCTTGGCGTAGTTTTTCAAGCCCATTAATGCCATGGCTTTAATTCTAAGCACATCCACGCCGTATTTGGACTTTTTCGCCAGCAGCGCATCGGTCTCTTTATCGGCTTGTTGATACTTCCTGGCATCAAGCGCTCGTTCGGCTGGTTGCAAGAAGCGTTTCTTAGCCAACAACTTACTTAAACGCTGAGATAGAAAGTCGCGCGTAAACGGCTTAGTGAGATACGCATCGGGCGAATATTCTAATGCTCCATAGACCATATCTGTGGTATTTTCCGCGGTCACCAGCACGAATATGGTCGAGTGACCAACAAAGCCTTTCACTCGCCCCTCTTCTAAAATCTGCTGACCATCTTTGGCTTCGCCCAGGTTATAGTCGCTAAGCACGATGTCGTAACGGGTCGATTGCATTAACTCAACCGCCCGCTCACCATTTGCCGCCATATCAATATGCTTGCCCTTCATCTGCTCCAGCATTTTGCGCACAGCAAAGCGAAACTCGGCAAAGTCATCAATAACCAGTATTTTTTTCTCGGAAAGGTTTAAATTATGATCAAACACGCCACAGCTCTTTCTTGGTTATTCCCTTTTTTAAGAATAGTTGAAGATCCAAAAAGTGACAGAAAAGTGCGCGATAATTGAGCGGATGGTAACAGAATAAACTCCCTAACGAGAACCCGATGAAACAATCTTTCGAAAAGTCAGATTAATCCGCCCACCACAAGGGTATTTCGACTTTGGCACAGAATGAAGCCAATAGGATTGTAGCTCGCCACTCATCACCAACAAACTTCCCGACTCAAGGTTGATATCATAGCGTCTTTTATCGCGCTTATCCTTTGGCTTGAGCCTAAACAACCGCTCTTCTCCAAGCGAAATTGACGCAATAAGTGGCTCCTTTCCTAGCTCGGGCTCGTCGTCTGCATGCCAAGCAACCGAGTCATTTTCGTCTCGATACCAGTTCAGAAGAACCGAGTTGAATTCAAAACCCAGCTCTTCCGAGAGTTGCTGGGCCAGCGTTCGTAACTCGGGTAACCAAGGTAATGGTTTTACTGTCACTCCTGAATAGCGATAGACGGCTTCGGGCTCGCCATACCATGCGGTCAGGCGTGGTGTTTTAACTGGCCGACCTGCGATGGTCAAGGTTTGTTGGTGCCAGGCG
>DFOV01000106.1:0-49936 GCA_002376965.1 Gammaproteobacteria bacterium UBA3532 | reverse complement strand
GTGCCAGGCGGCTCTGAGTGACAGGGCTCGATAGAGCATATTCCTGGCAACCAAGTACTCGGGATTATAGTGAATGTGCCCAGGAAACAGAACGATTTCATTCGTCAACTTTAGAACAACCTAACTCAAATCAATCCCCTACTGATATGCTAATCACTACCGAATAAGTCTCGCGTGAATACTTTGTCTCGAACATCAACCAAATTTTCTGAGAGCCTATTGGCTACAATCACATCCGACACTCGTTTAAACTCTGTTAGATTATTGACTACTCTTGAGCGATAGAAGCTATCATCCTCTAGCACAGGCTCATATATTACCACCTCGATTCCCTTAGCCTTGATTCGTTTCATAATCCCTTGAATAGATGACGCTCTAAAATTATCAGAGCCAGACTTCATAATTAAGCGATAGACCCCCACGATCTTGGGGTTCCGCTCGATAATTGAATCGGCGATAAAATCTTTTCTAGTTGCATTCGCCTCAACAATGGCATGGATCAAATTATTTGGCACATCTTTATAGTTAGCCAATAGTTGCTTGGTATCCTTTGGAAGACAATAGCCGCCGTAACCAAAAGAGGGATTATTGTAGTGAGAACCAATACGAGGGTCTAACCCAACACCATCAATGATTTGCTTGGTGTCTAAACCATGTGTTGCGGCATACGTATCCAGTTCATTGAAATAGGCGACGCGCATAGCCAGATAGGTATTAGAAAACAACTTAATCGCTTCAGCCTCCGTTGAGTCCGTGAAGAGCAAAGGAATATCATCTTTTACAGCTCCCTCAACTAACAAGTCTGCAAACACCCTTGCTCGCTCTGAACGCTCCCCAATTACAATGCGGGATGGATGGAGGTTGTCGTAAAGCGCTTTCCCTTCCCTCAAAAATTCAGGAGAAAAGATGATATTATTAATCCCCATACGCGACTTTATTTGCTTAGTATAACCAACAGGAACCGTTGACTTGATAATCATAATGGCTTGAGGATTAACCGAGGTAACGTCATCAATCACACTCTCAACCGTTCTGGTGTCAAAGTAGTTGGTTTCTGGATCATAGTCCGTAGGAGTAGCTATAATCACATACTCCGCTTCAGCATATTCGGTTTTATCCGTCGTCGCCCTAAAGTTTAATGGCTTACTTTTCAGAAAGGACTCTATTTCCGCATCGACAATTGGAGATCGATTCTCATTTAGTAGTGCAACTTTATCTTCCGCTATATCAACGGCAATCACTTCATGGTGCTGCGATAGTAACATCGCGTTTGACAACCCTACGTATCCAGTACCTGCGACGGCTATTTTCACTTATTCCTCCGAACTATTCCATTCCAGTAGCGAGCATAATATACCAACTTCAGA
Source organism: Gammaproteobacteria bacterium UBA3532 (assembly GCA_002376965.1). GTDB lineage: Bacteria > Pseudomonadota > Gammaproteobacteria > Enterobacterales > UBA3532 > UBA3532. The sequence goes on along the minus strand of DFOV01000106.1, from coordinate 48,569 downwards.
CGGCTTGGACACGAAAAAGCAAATTTATAACTGGCTAATAGAAATCAGCTACCCAATCTCAACTTCAGTTCACTTATCGACAACAATATTAAGCCGCTTTAAGTTTGACTAACATCAAAGTTCGCGCAATAATTGATCTAACGGTGATAGAGTGGTAGCGGGGCGTCTGCGTGCTTCGATTTTCTGTTCGTATATATATTCGATTTTCTGTTCGTATATATAACTAATGCATAACGGGACAACAACTATGGCTAGAAATATTTCCACAGCTCTGCTAGGCGGCCTACTTGGAATGGGGGCGTGCATGGTGCACGCCGATCAGGTTATTTTGGACGATCTTATCGTAACGGGAAGTAACTGTGTAGGAATGGACTGCGTTAATGGCGAAAACTTTGGATTTGATACCATACGGCTAAAAGAAAACAATCTTCGGATAAAGTTTCAAGACACAAGTAACTCAGGCTCCTTCCCGAGCAATGACTGGCAGATTACAGCAAATGACTCTACTAATGGTGGAGCAAATAAGTTCTCTATTGATGACATAGATGGTGGAAGAACACCATTCACCATAGAAGCATCAGCCCCATCAGATTCTCTCTATGTCGATGATGGAGGGCGAATAGGTATTGGTACAGGCACGCCTGTTGTTGAAGTGCATGTAGTCGATGGAGACAGTCCGACATTACGCTTAGAACAAGACGGTTCTTCTGGTTTCACCCCGCAAACGTGGGATGTAGCGGGTAATGAGACGAACTTTTTCGTTCGCGATGCTACAAATGGTAGCCCTCTTCCCTTTAGAATCAGGCCCTCAGCTCCACAAAATTCACTTTATATTGATACGGATGGTGATATTGGATTGGGAACAGCTAGCCCCGATGCTGGCTTGCATGCAATTGGAACCTTGCTTGTAGGAGATTCAGACACTGGCTCGCCTGCAGAACAAAGCCCTATTCACTTTCTCGTGGATGAAGGCTGGCCTACACAAACTTTCACCATAGAAAACACCAACTCAGCTGCCACTAACAGCGCTAGCTTGCAGCTTAAAAATGAAGGATATAGCTTTATAACCTTTACTGACACATCAACCAATGCCGTTACCGAAAAGTGGAACTTAGGGAATCGCAGTGATGGTTCGTTTACGTTTTCCAATGCCGAAGTTGCTGGACTGCAATTCAAGCTAGATCAAGCAGGTAACTTGACTATCCTTGGCGATCTGACGGCAAATGGGACCAACTATGCGTCAAGCAAGAAGTTAAAAGAAAACTTCTCACCAGTCAATAACGAAAGCATTCTCGAAACGTTGTCGTCTATTCCTATAACTAGCTGGAACTACAAAGCGGCCGATGATGAAGAGCGACACATCGGACCAATGGCTGAAGATTTCCACGCGGCATTTTCGCTAAATGGCAGTGATAATGGCAAGATCTCTGTATCAGATGTAAACGGGATAGCTCTTGCTGCGATTCAAGCCCTGAAGGCTCAGTTAGATCAAAAGGACGAAGATATTAAACAGCTGAACCAGCGTTTAGAGCACCTCGAGAAAAACAAGGAATAGCAAGTTATTGAATATATAGACCTCTCTTTGGGAGTAACTTATTAAAGGGAGGTCTATAGTCATGGGAATGACTGATTATTCAATATCAGGTACAGAGAGGCCAGCTTTACAAATTCCTCTCTCATCTATTTTCTTACCAATAGCGAATACCCTGCCCCTCTTTCCATGCCAGCAGCTCTCAACATTAACAAATCCAGCATCTCTCATCATGCGTGCTAGCGCCTTGGGTGAAGGCCTAAACCAATTCCAGCCCCCTCTATTTAGCTGCTTTTGAGACTCTCTATCATTTTTATGGAAAACTCCCGCTCCATCGTACTGGCAGTATGGTTGATCCGAATTAATCCCACTTGACTCGATAAGAATACATCCACCAATTTTAAGCGCATTGAATAATATTCTTAGGGCAAGAACAGGGTCTGATAGGTGGTATACAACACCTGGAAAATAAACCACATCAAAAGCCTTTTTAAAGTCAGGTTCATCACATTGGTAAATCGATCTCGCCTCAACTTTAGCCTTTTCCTTAGGCAGGAAGCTTCTAACCAAATAGTCGGCAGCATCGGCGTATTTTTTCACTTCTTCAATCGCAACTACTGATTTTGCCCCACAGGCGGCCAATAGCAGTGTAGTGCCACCGGTCCAACACCCAACATCCAATATTGACTTATCAGCAAAGGTATCTTGAGTCAAAGAAAAGAGCTCTGAAAAATCAGACATTAATTCTATATGCCGGTTCCCCATACGGCCCGACAGATTAAACGATCCAAAATGATGGTTGTGCCCCCAGTGAAACTTAATGGACAGATCCCTTTGACGAGCAACTTCATCTTCTGAATATCCTTCAACTTCATAATCAACTTTCCCGAGCCATGATTTAAGCTTATTCTCAAACTCTTTAGCATCTACATTTATTAAGTTATCGCTATTGTACTGGGAAAATTTTTGTTCGAAAAAACGGTAACTATCCTTACCAAACATGGCGCCTCCTACAATCTTCTAAAGTTTACGCGGCTGTTATTCGGCTTTATTGACGAATACGGGTTGCCTTAATTGAAACATCAATATCATCAAAGGTCTTGAATATCGCACCATACCTTTTCGAAATCAAAGAAAATACGCTCTGGTCATGCCGGTTTTGCTTGAACTCAGCAGCGCTAGGTCTGGCTGATTTGCTGTCATCAAACAAAGATACGGATGACATTACATAGGAAGCCCATTTTTCTACTTGCCTTTCCCCTAAACTACCCTTGATGATGATAAAACGGTTCGCTGTAAGCTGCTTCCCATTTATATTGTTAAACTCATTGGGAGCTATTGCATCAAAGACGTCTCGCTTGGTCCAAGCTCTCTCATTAAATGGACTGGCAAAACGCATAACCCCTTCGTCAGACCTATTCGTTTCATCGATCAAGTTGAGCAAATTTTCTTTTGATTCCAGCGTTGGATATATTGTACAGCCAGCATCCGCATAAATAAGTGCGTCGCCAGCGTTGAGCCCACTAAGCGCATCCAGAACACAAAATGGCTTCCATATCCAATACCCTCCGCCTTTTTTACAGCCCAAAACTTTTAATACATTTGCTGGGGCATCATTAAACCACCTATTTAGCTTGCTTTGGTCATAACAGAAAACTTTGTCAAAAACCCCAATTTTAGAGGCCTCGTCGACAATTCTCTGCCGGGAAAATTTGAAACGCTCATCACCATAAGTTGTAAAATACACCTTCATATTGCCACCAACAGCTAAACCAGCTAAAGCAATAAATAGTAACCGATAACATACTAAATTTCATTTAGTTGCTCACAATCCCCTTGTTCTTTGCTAGAGTTACGTAGTAATCAAAGATCGATAAACTGTAGCTAGGCCAACATACATATGTACTCAGTGAAAATTCTACACATCATTTTTATCACAACGCTTAGCGCATTTACCGTTATTAGCTGCAATGGCAACGATAGTGGCGCGTCCGCCCCCCCCGCTCCAATACAAGACAGCGAAACTGTTTCAGAAAGACCCAACGTAGTCGTTTTTTTTACTGATGATCAAGGCTTCGCCGACTTAGGTGTTCAAGATGTAGTAAACGACATAAGAACTCCGAATTTAGATGCTTTGGCAAATGGAGGGGCCCGCTTCACAAATGGTTATGTTACAGCCCCCCAATGCACTCCTTCGCGAGCCGCCATGGTAACAGGGCAATATCAACAAAGGTTTGGCGTAGACGATAACAGGTTTGCCCCCATGCCGTTGTCAGTCGTTACGTTAGGCCAACGGTTTAAGGCATTGGGATACGCTACAGGTTTGGTCGGTAAGTGGCACCTCGAGATCGCCTCTAATTCCCGTGAATGGGCGGCAGACTATTTCGATTGGGAAAGCATCCAAGACTTCAAAGTAGAAGACGTTCCTTTTGATGAGCGCAAAAAGTATTTCCCGAATTATAGGGGGTATGACGATACCTACTTCGGGTTGCACCACAGTTATTGGGCAACATTTGACCTGGAGGCCAAATCAATACCAGAACAATATATTGCCAACAGCACCTTCAGGGTCGATGCCATTTCAGATGCCGCCGTCGCCTTTGTTCATAAACATAAAAACCGACCGTTTTATCTGCATGTAGCTCACTTTGCGCCGCATGTGCCTTTAGCCGCAGCGCAGAAATACCTTGATAGATTTCCCAATGATATCCCCATGCGAAGAAAATATGCCTTGGCCATGATGTCCGCAATTGACGATGGCGTGGGCCGAGTTGTGGATGCCCTCACACAAAATAACATACTGGATAATACCATTATTATTTTTATCAGTGACAATGGCGCGCCACTTGGGCTGGACATGACAGATGCGCCGATAGAAGAAAATCGCGAACTTTGGAATGGTTCGTTGAATACACCACTCTTGGGCGAAAAGGGCATGCTAACAGAAGGCGGAATAAAGGTACCTTTTTTGATGTACTGGCCAAATCAAATTCCCCACTCGACAATTGTTGAGCAGCCGGTATTGAGTATCGATACAGTATATACCGCATTGAAAGAGGCAGGAGCGTCTGAGCAAATACTAGGCGAACTGGATGGAACAGATATCATGCCTGCGCTAGGCGGACATACTGAGTCGCTAGAGAATAGAGCAATCTATTGGCGCTTTTGGCAACAAAAAGCAGTTAGAGTCGGCCAATGGAAGTTGCTACAGCTTGGAGCGACAAAAAAATATTTGTTTAAAATGGATGGTATGCAAAATGAAAGCGTTAATTTAATCGATCAATATCCAGAAGTAGTCCACGAGCTAGAGGAGCGATATAAGCTATGGGATGATGAGATGGTACGCCCCACCAGCACTGCTCAACCGAATAGCCAAGAACAAAGATGGTATGACTACTACCTCCCCCAATAAATCATCCCCCTCTCACGGCACCGGAGAATAGGCAACTTTTCCAAATTGACTGCCTGTCCTGAGGCCGCGTTGTGAAAAGTATTGACCTGCAACCCTCTTACTACTTAAAATCGGCACCCTGTTATCCTTGGGCCCGGAAGGCCTAACCTTAAACACTAAATACGGTAGCTCCTCACATGTTATTTGTTCATATACCTAAAACCGCTGGCACCAGCTTTAGAAAGGCGGCGGAAAAGTACTATGGTACTGGTAGAACAAAATATGACTATGGCGAACAATCACCTGTAACCAGCCCGACTATTCTGGAGCACAATTACCGAAATCAGGATCGCGCTATGCTAGCTAAACCGCTAGCGAGCTGCAGCCTACTTGCAGGTCACTTCCCACTAGCCAGATACGCCCCGTTTTTCCGCGCGTTTGATATTTGTGCGTTTGTGCGGGAACCAGCCCAACAAATTCGCTCGCACTATGAGCACCACTGCAGAGCATTGGGCTACAAGAAGTCTTTTCTAGATTTCATCAATGAGAACCGCAATAAAAACGCCCAATTTAAGAACCTAAATGGATGCCCATTGCCAGCAATTGGCTTTATTGGTCTAACCGAGCGATACGAAGAATCCATCGAGCTGTTTAACTACCAATATGACGCCAAACTGGTTGCTAATACTGAAAATAAGAATCCCAATAAATCGGGAGCCGTATACCAGCTTAGCGATGAAGAGTCGGCTCTTATCAACGAGCTAAATACTGAAGATTTTCGCGTATACAACTATGCGATAGAACTGTTCGAGCGCAAACTTCACGCCATGCAAGAAGGAACAGCTTACCTGTGCGGGCAAATAGAAACCAACCTACCCAAACGCATCCGTAACTCCCAGATCAGAGGGTGGCTTATGGTGCCAGATTCCGAACAACCACAACAAGGAATACTGCGAATCAATGGCTGTCAGGTTGCGGAAGTCGTTGCTAGTGACTATAGGAGCTGGGCAAAAGAGCGAAATACGGTCCGCTCCGGCTTTATTGGCTTCACCTACCACACCGAAGGTAAACTAGAAGATGGGGATCTCATTGAGCTATATAACCCCAACGGTACAGAGCTCATTGATAGCCATAGGTTCATATGCCAATAAAGACCAAAGTAAAAATTGTAGCTATCGCCAAAGATGAAGCGGCTTACTTCGCCGACTGGGTCTTTCACCATTTATACTTTGGGTTCGATGCCATCGATATCTATTTAAACCGCACCAGTGATAACAGCAAAGACGTTCTTGAGAAGATTACCACGCATCATCCCAACGTCAATTTCCAGTATGCCGACTGGCTCGACACCTGTCCTGATGCTGTCGGCAAGTTCTTACAGTATTGTGTATATGCTAAAGCCTTCGCCGAAGAAAAAGCAAAAAGTGAGTATACCCACATACTGTTTATTGATATAGATGAGATGTGGACGCCGCAAGACTTCAAGAGCTCTATACATGACTGTTTAGCCAAGCAACCCAAACACTCTTCTATTTCATTTCAGTGGGCTAATTTACTCGGGGAAGAACAGCAATTTGCGTCTATTCCTCACAGCCTCAGAATCATTAAGAGCTCAACGGTCAAGTCTATCGTGAGCTTGTCCACAGACGTAGAAAAGATACAGCTGCACCTCCCTGAATTTGTAAGAAATAACAACTTTCAAGGCTGCTTTCTATCTGACGGGAGCCCATTTGAACACGCCGCAAAGAACTATCAACAGCTTGCGCGAGGAAACCAAATAGAGCTAAAACCTTATTTTATCCTCCACCGCATGTACCGCTCTGAAATAGAATATATTTCACTATTGTACCGTGGGAGACCATCGGACAATATCCCGCTGAAATTCAACCGAGGTGGTTATCTACGCAGTGCTCGAACAATGAGGGAGCTGACTTTCCCGCATAGCCCACATAATAAATATGAAACCGACAAACAGGCATTTATACGCAAACTCAATTTATCAAGGGAGCAACGTCATGCGCAGGCATATGTTTTAAAGCGAGCCCAAAAGGCGATTTCAATTATCCCTTCCTTAATAGAACAGTACGAAAGCGAGATTAAAAACGCTTTTTCTGGCGTAAATAACAAGAACGTTCAACGCGCTATTTCTGGCGCACCTATCAAAAAGTCCCCAGTGTCGTGGCTTAAAGGCATAAAAAATACCGTGAAGCAAGGCTAACGTTACCTACGTTCCGTCCAAGAGCTATTTAGCTATGCCAGACAGCTCAAAGTTTTCGTGCTCTCGCGTCAGGTGTGGGCTATAACAAGGATCATGGATTAGCTTATCACCCCAGCATTCAAGCATGTAATCTACCTCTCGGTTAAACCTTTGCAGCTTTTCCGGACTATCTTCAGCCCCACGGGATACGGACTCATGATGGAACAATTCGGCATAGGGAGTCCAAATATTTTGATACCCTCTTTCCCTTACTCGCAAACAAAAGTCAACATCATTAAAGGCCACCGTTAAAGACGTCTCATTTAGCCCACCCACCTCTTCATATACGCTTTTTCTAACCACCAATGCCGCGCCGGTCACCGCAGAGTAGTTTTGTACCAAGCGTAAGCGCATAAAATAACCAGGGGCATTTTTAGGGAAAAATTTATGAGAATGTCCGGCTACTTTGCCTATACCCAAAACCACCCCGGCATGCTGAATACGTCCATCAGAGTAATAGAGTTTAGCCCCAACACAGCCTACCTCACGGCGACAAGCATGGCTTACCATTTCAGATAACCAATCCGGAGATATGACCTCGACATCATTGTTTACTAGGGCTAGCAACTCTCCTTGAGCCTGTTTTGCACCATAATTATTAATTGCTGAAAAGTTAAAAGGGTAATCATATTTAATAATACGAACCCGCGGCTCTTTGGATAGCGCTCTCAGGTACTTTAATGTCTTTTTGCACCGGCTCTGGTTATCCAAGATCAGAATTTCGAAGTTTGCATAAGTCGTCTTCTCCAGAATAGAGTTAACGGCCTTGGAAAGAACCTCATACCCGTCTCTTGTGGGAATTAAAATAGATACCAATGGCAAAGGCGTAGGCAATCCCCAACGAACGCGATACGTCGTCGGAACAGGCCCTTGCTCAACAATAGCCTCTTTATCGATTAAACGCACATGCTCGGTTAATGCTTTTATTCCAGCACTATTAGCATAACTTTTTTCGGAAATTTGCGCAGCGGTAGAGCCTGCGGTAACGCGCCAATGATAGAGAACCCAGGGGATATGAACGACCTGCTCATTCTCAATTTCAGCAACACATCTCAGCAGCAAGTCATAATCCTGACTTCCTTCATACCCTTGCCTAAACCCTCCAACGCGCTCCACCAACTCACTGCTATAGACGCCCAGATGTGAAATATAATTCTGTGAGTATATGAGTGCTGGACACCAGCCAGCCTTAAAGTGAGGATCAAACCGGGTGCCAACTTCGTCAATTTTATCCTCGTCCGAATAAATGATTTGTGCTTCGGGATTGTCATTGAGCGCATCGACTACAGCCAGAAGTGCATGTAGCGCCAATTCATCGTCGTGATCCAATAGCGCGATATATTCTCCGGTGGCAATGTCTAATGCACTATTAGATGCTGCAGAAATATGGCCATTCTGAGCTCTGTAAATGACCTGTATTCTCGAATCACTCTGCTCATATTCCTTTAAAAGCTCAATGATTCGCTTATCATCCGAGTGATCATCAGCAATACACAGCTGCCAGTTGGGATAATATTGGTGAATAACGGAATTGATACAACGCGCAAGCAGTTCAGGCTGAGTGTTATATACCGGCAAAACAATCGATATTTTTGGGGTATAGTGGTTACCATTTTCACTGGCATAAATTGCTCTCAGCTTATCAACCCATGGCTGCTCAACCTGCTCCATCCATTTTTTATAGTTACTGGCCTTGTCGCCCCTTGCCAAATAATTACGATATAAAGCGACGAGTGCATCATCCTTGCCCAACTCATATAACCGAGCGTGTTTTTGGATTTGCTTATCTAGCTCACTATCACTATCAAAGCCGTCGACCGACCGTAGCAGGGTTCGCATAGCTTGAGTTGCGTCAAACTCTTCTACATTACGAATACGCACCCGAGTTAACTGGAACGTGTTCTCTGACTGGCAGGGGTCAAAGCGAATGGCCTTGGGCGATGCATCCTGGTGGACACAGACTTCATAGCGAGAGTCCTCCGTGATACTGATTGTAACCGAATCAGCCTCATTAAAGCCCTCTCCAACATCGAAGTATAGCTTGGCAATATCATCCACATTATGAGAAGCGAGTTGAAGTTGAAAGCTCAGCAATAGCCAGCCAGAGCTTGGCATTTCCCCCCTTAAATAGAAATAGGGGTCGTCGCCCGTAGACTGCCAGCCTCCCGGCTCAGCATTGGAAACTTCAAGTTGGTTAGCCGCCACTAGCTCATAAGCTGAGTAGTTCACTTTTTGCAATCGCTTGTAAACAGAGCCAAGCCAAGGCGGTATATTTTCAGGGGTATCCACCTTCCTTAACCGTGCATTGGCACACTGAAATTGAACCTCGCCAGCCACGCTAAGCGCCAAAAATAGCCCACGGCACGCTTTCGGCCAATAAATCAAATAGCGCTGAGAGTCTACCGCTGAAGGAAGCTGGACACCAAGCTGTTCGTCCAACTCGTCACCAAGATCAAAATATAAAAACCTAGTTAGTTTATCTCTGGCCGAGTCACTATCAAACTCAAGCACAAACCAACAATTTCCGGGCGACACCTTCTCGAAAGGAACCAAAGCGAGTACCGGTAAATGGCCCAGAGCCTCCCAACCAGCCTCGTGGCCATTTGACTTTATCAGAGTTACCTGCTGATAAGGTAATATCTGCAGCCGCAGGGACTGGCTCTCTGAGCGTGCGTCACGAACAGTATTGACACGCTTTTGCATGCCAGCTGCCAACTTCCATAGTCTTGAGTGCTTAATTTTATGCAGTTCAGAGCTTAATTGAATTATTTGGCGATCTTTATCGATAAGCCTCTGCTTATATTGAGACAGCTCGTTTTCCATAGCTGCCATCTTCAGTTCTTTGCTATCGTCAGCCATAAAAATCAAACCGCTCCACGCTCAAATGCTACCGCACTATGCACGCCCATAGCGATCTTGGAAACGCACAATGTCATCTTCCCCTAGATATGAGCCCGACTGAACCTCAATCAGCTCCAGTGGCACTTTACCAGGGTTTTCTAAAGCGTGAATCACCCCTACGGGGATGTAGGTAGACTGGTTTTCTGTAACAAGGAATGTCTTATCGCCATTTGTCACCTTGGCGGTTCCTGATACAACGATCCAGTGTTCGGCTCGGTGATGGTGCATTTGCACCGACAGTTTTGCGCCGGGATTAACGGTAATTCTTTTTACCTGGTAGCGCTCACCTTGATCTATCGAGTCATATTTACCCCAAGGCCGATAAACCTCGCGATGAAAGTTGGTTTCTTTACGCTCTTGTTTTTTTAGCGTATTGACAACTTGCTTGACCTCTTGAACCTTCTCTTTGGTAGAAACAAGAACCGCATCCTTGGTTTGAACGATGACAAGATCGTCAACACCTACCGTTGCAACCAACGAGTCTTCGGCATTGATGTAGTTATTTTTTGAATCAATAGCGACAACATCACCTATAGACGCGTTACCATCATCGTCTTTTTGCTCAATCACATCCCAAAGCGATGAGAAGCTGCCCACATCGCTCCAGCCAGCGCTCATGGGCACCACTGAGGCACTGTCTGTATTTTCCATTACGGCATAATCGATAGACTCATCAGGACAACGAATAAAAGCATCACTATCCACTCGAATAAAACAACCATCCTCCGTTTTATCCTTTAAGGCCATTCGACATGCATTTAGAATATCGGGGCGATATTTCTCCAGCTCTTCCAAGTAGCGGCTTGCTTTAAACAAAAACATCCCGCTGTTCCAATGAAAATCACCAGAAGCAACATACGCTTTAGCGGTTTCAATATCTGGCTTTTCTACAAACTCAGCCACTTCGTAACTACTATTAGTTATCGCTTTTCCCGCTTTTATATAGCCATAACCCGTTTCTGGATGAGATGGAACGATGCCAAAAGTCACCAGGCGCTGCTCATTCGCCAATTGAATAGCATGCTCTACTGCTCCGTGAAACTGTTTGACGTCTTTAATGTCGTGATCGGCAGGCAACACCAACAGCTTGGCATCTGGATTTTCTTCTGCAGCTAACAACGCAGCCAGTGCAATAGCCGGCGCGGTATTTCGGCCAACCGGCTCCAGCAATATATTGTGGTTTAGGGCACCAACCTGTCTAAGCTGTTCAGCAACAAGAAAACGGTGATCTTCGTTGGCTATACACATGAGCTGATGCTCCCCCAGCCCCTCTAACCGCTTAACAGTAGACTGAAGTAAGCTCGACTCCTGGTTCAGCAAAGGTAAAAATTGCTTGGGATAGGCAGCACGTGATAGTGGCCACATTCGGGTCCCTGACCCTCCGCATAAAATCACTGGGAAAAGCATATTGGCGTCCTATAAGCTTAAATACAAAAGTTTCAATGGTTGTTTAAACAACCTCTATTGCGTGAAAAGCAGCACCTAGTTTTCTGGCGTCATTTGACTTACCCAACTCTTCCGGAGAAAAGGTTTCAGCGAAGCTTACCCTAACCTGTGTGGGGCGCTCACTGTCACTTGCAACCAGTGGTGCTTCAACAATAATATAGTCCTTTTCATGGATAACCTTATGTTCAACCACCTCGCCATCAATATCCAGAGTAACCGCGCCGAACATGCCGGGTTTTACCACCCCTACATAACGCAGCCTAAGCTTCTTGGTTTCGTTCCTCGTTACAGGGATCTCAAACTGATTGGTCCGATCAGGACCTGTCCAACGATAACAAACTTCGTTCTTGTTATACTCCAGGCCATAAAAGTTGTCATTCTCAACGACCTGGCGGGCATCAATGACGACCTTCTCATTAGGTCTTAAATTATTCTCAGGCTTAGCGGCCTCGGTGATAACCGGCTTGGCAGGCTTAGCCAGGCTTTCCTTACCCAGCAATACTTCTTCCACAATCTTCAAGCGTGCAGATAAGGTCGCGTAACTTTCGCTCACCGTATCTGCAACAATTTTCAAATGTGAGTACGGGTTTTCACTTTGACCCAGTTTGCTCTCTAGCAGCTCCAGAAAGACCTGGCGCTCTGCAGCAACAAGGGACTCAAAATACTTCACATTGTCATTTTTATCTTCTACTAAACTGCTCTTATCCATGCTTTACCCCAAAAACAATTAACTAGATATCTAAATACTATTCAATAATTACAGCATGACGACAGCGCAATGCTTATATAAGGCGTTATACTGTGGCTATAACTACATTATGCATATAACTACACTGGCTTTACTTGTCAAAGAAACGAAGTTTGTTGTGGTGATGCACGTCAGATGCCTCCATTAATTCAGACTGACTAAACCAGCGGTATTGGCAGTGCTGCCCCTTCGGCAGCTGGTCAATTGCAATATCATGCTCTACCTCATGCACCAAAACAATGTAATGAGTGGCTTTTTCCTCACTGAAAACGCTGTCTTCATACATATGCTCAAATACCCCGACAAAAGCCGAATGAGAGTAGTCAAGCGCTATTCCCAGCTCGTCCGAGCAAAGCCGCTGGAAAGCACTTTTCAGCGATTCCCCTTTAAAAATGCGCCCCCCAGGAACAAACCAGTAATCTTTTGCTGGCCTATTGGTTCTTTTCCCTAACAGATAGCGCCCGTGAGCATCTTTTACATACAGGTCGATCGAAATCAGTGGGGTATTTTCCACGATTTGTTCAAACAACTCCGGATCTAGAAACACGTCCGTTCTCGCTTAATTTGCATAGTATGGACTACCCTCGAAATCGCTCCTGATTATCAAGAAACCACTGATATGAAGTTTTCAGCCCTTGCTCCAGGCCAATCGAGTAACTCCATCCTAGCGCTTTCAAATGGCTAACATCCATTAACTTTCTTGGTGTTCCGTCAGGCTTTGATGTATCCCAAACGATTTCCCCTTTAAACCCGACCACACTTGCCACCGTTTCAACCAGTTCACGAATGGTGCAATCAACGCCGGTGCCTACATTGATATGGCTAAGCATCGGGTCGGTATTTTCTTCATACAACGAGCGTTCCATATTCATAACATAGACAGAAGCCGCCGCCATATCATCCACATGTAAAAACTCGCGCATAGGCTTACCCGATCCCCAAGCAACCACTTCGGCATCATTATTTTGCTTCGCTTCGTGAAACCGCCTTAGTAGTCCTGGGATAACATGCGAGTTTTCGGGATGAAAATTATCATTCGGGCCATAAAGGTTTGTCGGCATAACAGAGCGGTAGTCACGTCCATACTGTCTATTATATGACTCGCATAGTTTTATTCCGGCAATTTTGGCAATAGCGTACGGCTCATTGGTTGGCTCTAACCTCCCGGTCAATAACGCCGATTCTTTTATCGGTTGCTCTGCATATTTAGGATAGATGCAAGAAGAGCCCAGAAATAGCAGCTTACCAACACCATTTTGATGCGCCGCATGAATGATATTGCTTTCGATCATTAGGTTTTCATAGATAAAGTCGGCAGGCATTGTATTATTCGCCTGTATGCCGCCCACTTTGGCCGCTGCTAAGTATACTTCATCGATAGACTGTGAAGAAAAGAACGCATTTACCGCCTGCTGATTCGTTAAGTCAAGCTCGCTACGCGACCGACATATTATCTCCACATTCCCCTGCGCTTCCAGATTGCGAACAATCGCAGAGCCAACCATTCCTCTGTGTCCAGCAACATAAATTTTTTTCATAGCTTATCATCCCCAAGCAAAAATAACCCCACTTCAGCACCGACGTAGCTCAAACCTACCGAAGCTACAGCTCAGTCTACTACTCCTTTGTTACCGAAACATCGTAACCATGGTGTTTCAACAGGGCGTGCTGCTTGGCTTTCTCCAAATCGGAACTGACCATCTCGGCACACATTTCTTCGACAGTAATTTCTGGAACCCATCCCAGCTTCTCTTTCGCCTTTGCCGGATCACCCAGCAAGGTTTCCACTTCAGCAGGACGGAAATAGCGCTTATCAACTTTAACAATAACATCACCAACTTTAACGCCAGGAGCATTATCTCCTGAGATAGCGGCTACAGTCCCTACCTCATCAACGCCAGTCCCAGTGAACTCAACCGTTATGCCAGCCTCTCTCGCCGCCAGTCTTACAAAATCTCGAACCGAAATTTGCTTGCCTGTTGCAATAACAAAATCTTCCGGGGCATCTTGTTGTAACATCATCCACTGCATACGAACATAATCCTTAGCATGCCCCCAGTCACGAAGCGCATCCATATTGCCCAAATACAGGCATCGCTCCAAGCCTTGAGCAATATTGGCGATGGCACGTGTGATTTTTCGCGTTACGAAAGTTTCACCTCGACGCGGCGACTCATGATTGAAGAGAATGCCATTGCACGCATACATGCCGTAAGATTCTCTGTAGTTGACCGTTATCCAATATGCGTACATTTTAGCCACAGCATAAGGCGACCTGGGGTAAAATGGCGTGGTTTCTTTTTGCGGCACTTCCTGAACCAAGCCGTACAGTTCTGAAGTTGAAGCCTGATAAAAGCGAGTTTTCTTTTCCAAACCTAAAAAGCGTATTGCCTCAAGCAGCCTCAAGGTGCCCATAGCATCAACATCAGCGGTATACTCAGGCGCTTCGAATGAAACGGCTACATGAGACTGTGCTCCAAGGTTGTACACTTCATCCGGCTGAACCTCCCTTAATATTCTCGTGAGATTAGACGAATCGCTCAAATCACCGTAATGTAATTTGAATCTGTGGTTTTTCTCGTGCGGATCTTGATATATGTGATCAACCCGTTCGGTATTAAATAGGGAAGCCCGTCGCTTAATACCGTGAACTTCATATCCTTTTTCTAATAAAAACTCCGCCAAATAGGAGCCATCCTGGCCGGTTACCCCGGTTATTAATGCTTTTTTCATAAGTCTACCGAATAAATATAAATTGTGAAAAGTCGTCACTATCCAAAAGGGCCTATCATAAAGTAAATTATGACGTTAATCACCCCACAAAAGTAAAAAGAAAATTTCCTACAAAAATGGCCACAAATTCATGTAATATGCATGCTCTCCTAAATTGCCGTTTGTAAACTGGGGTAAAATTCGGACCAAATGACGTCAACCTTGTCAGCCCAGGGAGCGGTATTGAAGAAAAGAAGTTCGATTTGTTAAGAAAAGCAAACTGAGATAAGGACCACAGCCCAGTGAAACATAACAGTGACCCAATAGTCTCCATTCAAAGCAGGATGTCCTCTACATTTCAAGCAGTAGAAACGCTTAAGCAAGTGCTTACAACAGCAACGGACAATATCCAGTCGATAAAAACAGAGCTTCAGGCCATTGAAAATGGACTGTTGGGGCTACAAACAAATGAAGAGCTCATCCAGGATAACCTATTGTTGAAAGCCCAATTAAAGCAAGTTGAAGACGAATTGGCCTATTTTTCAACGGCACCAGCGACCTCTTTAGGTCCGAAAACCCAGCAGGCATCCAACTTAAAAAACACCTCCACCTTAACCAGCTTTCGGGTCGATTTTTCAACCCCTTTTCAAGGAAAGAATTGGCACACAGTGGAAAGTCAGGGGTGTTGGGCTGGCCCGAAAAAAAGCAGCAGCATAGAAATTCCTGTTTTGAAACCGGGAAAATACCGGCTTGAGCTCGTTATATGCGGAGAAATTACCAAAGGGATATTGGCTAACACTAAGATACAGATTAACGGAAAAAGCCTCAATATATCGCTCACCAACAAGGTATTACCGGCATCGATGATGGCAGAGTTTGACATACCAGAAACGCTAAATAGCCATAAAGACTTCTCTGAATTATTGTTACAATTCCCCAAAGTAGTCAGCCCGGCGTCTCTTGGAGGCACTGATAAACGCTTTTTATCATTAAAAGCCGCCAAGCTAACCATAACCGCAGTTTAGCCGAAGCAGACCAAGCCACTAAAGTTGTATGCGGAATTAATGTAAAACTAACTACAGGACATAGATAGGTCAGAATATGAATAAGCCGTCATTTGTAGGGAAGCTATATCGTTTTAGCGAAGAAACCGATTGTATCGAGGGTGGGAGACGCGCTAAAGTTGCCCAGCCTAATTATTTGTCAGAGTACAAGCACCCCATAAATGAAAACAAGCTTCCTTTTATTTCGATAGTTACAGTTACTTATAACGATGCTGAAGGCCTTAAAAAAACCATTGATGCGGTTAAGCAGCAAACATACCCCCACTATGAACATATAGTTGTTGATGGAGGCAGTTCCGATGGTACGCTGGCACTGCTAAAAGAAAACGAAGCCACACTGGGTTATTACGTATCGGCACCCGATGGTGGCATATATCAGGCGATGAACCGTGGTATTAGCCTTGCGCAAGGGGACTACGTCTGCCTAATTAATGCAGGGGATCAGCAGCTGCCTGATTTTTTGCAAGCTTCTGTCGACAGACTCGTTGAAACAAAGGCCGATTTTAGTTACTGCCGCCTCGTTGGAGAGCAAGCACCTAGCGCTTTGAATGACGGCATTTATACATACCATATGAATGTCAATCACCAAACCTTTGTCGTATCCAAAGATGCTTATGATATTGTAGGCCCATACGATGAATCATATCGGGTTGTCAGTGATATTAAGTGGGCACGAGATGCATATGGCCACAACCTATCTTCAACTTTCGTTGATCAAGAGCTTGTCGTTTTTGAGCTTGGCGGGATTTCAAGCGGCCAATCAGCTGATGGACGACAACTAATTTTTGACGAAAACGTCTCCGACTACCTTGATCGATTTAAGTACCTAACGTATGACGAGGGATTAGAGCTCTATAAATTTCGTTTTAATATACTGCTGCTGCCTAGCTTTATTAGCATTGCCAAAAGAAGCCTCAAACAGGACCCATTGCTGATCCGTTCTATGCGGTACTACCTTAAGTATTGCTTATTGCACCGTCCATCGTTCAAAATAAACTTCTGCGACATTGAAACCTTGTTTCCACTGATGACGGAAGCTTGTGAGCTTGTAGGGCTATCCCCGAAATATATCAACGTAAACATGGGTGGAGGGACCTTTTTCGATGCCATTGAGAATGTAGACAATGCGATCTCAGCTAATAGTGCTAAAAAACGTGTATTGCACTATGTAGAGGTATTCAACCGGGCATCCGAAACATTTATTTATGATATAGTCAATCGCTTTAATGACGGAGATAATTATCAAGGACTCGTTTTATGCGACGTTCGTGAACTTGAGGAGATTCGACCATTTGAGCATATCACCTGCGTTAAGTGGTCTCTAACCCATCCCTTGATACGTCAATATATCTATCGCTATCTGCTTACAAACTACAATCCTGACTACATTATTTGTCACTTTGCATTGAACAGCCATAAGTTCTGCCAGCGCATCGGCATTGAGGAAAGAAAGTATCGCTTTCTCCATATGATGCACGGCATTGATGTATTTTTACTGCGTGATGAAGGGTTTAAAGAATACAGTCAATTTGTATTAAATGACTTACAATCCAAGCCTAATCACCATTTCTCAACCCCATCACTCTACCTCAAAGCTTACGCGACCCGCTGTGGTATTAATAAAGACAAGATTTCGGTGATTCATAATACCATTAGTGATAGATTCTTTAACTATCGCAAGACCGGCAATTTTTATGATGGTAACCGAGAGCTTAAGCTGCTGTCGATTGGACGCCTGATAGGCTGGAAAGGCCACGACCATTTACTGAATGGGATTGCACGCTATTTGAAAGACAATCCAGGCTTTCAATTGAAGCTATCCATCGTATATGGAAAACATGATGAGCTGTTGGAGGAATACCGCGCCCTTTGTGACAAGGAAGGTATTGCAGACAATGTCGATTTCGTTGAATTTGTCAACTTTGCAGAGGAACCCGAATACTTCCAGCAATTCGACTTATTTGTGCTGCCATCAACACTGTCAAAAGATGGTCTTTTCCGAACAGAAACCTTTGGTGTATCCACATTAGAAGCTATCGCTTCTGGCCTACCCGTGATCGTTGCCGATGCAGGCGCATCTAAAGAAGTTGTCGGTGATACAGAATCCCCTTATGCTCATGTTGTCAAACACGGAAGCGCCGAATCCATCTATCAGGCCCTGACCAATATTATTGATGAGAAATCAGCGTTTAGCGACAACCTTGAGTTTGCACAACAGACCCTAGAGCGCTTTTCCGAACCGCGCCAGATCCAAAAAATCGAGCGAGTCTTTAATGATGAACTAGGCGATAACACTCCCAACATCGCACTCTTCACTTCCGATGTTATTGGTGGTGCTGGTGGCGCAGCCTACCGCTGCCATCAATCGTTCCTTAATTATGGCCTGAACAGTACGCTATTCTGTCGTAAATTTGGCAAACTCCCTGCCAATTATCAAGAACAGCGCATCGTCCCACTACCGAGCGAAAACCTTCCACAATACAACGCCTTTAATCATACAATCGATCGGAGGGAAGGTTACACCATATTCACCTCAGACGAGCACCATATCAATAACGACTCCCTACTCGAGCTCGTTAAAGGGGCAGATGCTATCAGCCTGCACTGGACAGCCCGATTTTTAAGCTTTGAGAATATAGCGATGCTGTCTAACTTAGGGGTTCCCGTCGTTTTAACCCTCCGAGACATGTTTTATCTCACCGGTGGCTGCCACTACTTCCATGGCTGTAAAAAATGGCAGCTCAGCTGTGAAGGCTGTCCTCAATTGCCGGATGAGTCTGTTGATGTTGCCAGGGAGGTATTTGAATATAAAGCCCGCAACTGGAATATGGAAAATATCACCATGGTGGTGCTTAGCGACATATCCAAGCGCGTCGCAGAAAAAAGCCGGTTGTTTAAAGACGTCAACATTGTAAAAATTAATAACGGGTTCGAGGAAAGCTATGTTGAGCTAAAAGACAAAGCAACCTGCATGAACGAGCTGGAACTGCCATCCGATAAGTTTCTGCTACTATACATGCCCTCTTATGAAAGCAAGGTCAAAGGACGAGCAGAAGCGCTGGCCACTCTCAGAAAGCTTTATAAAAAGCTGGGGGATAAGCTTACTGTTGTCGTCGCTGGATCTTCTGTATTGTCTAAAAAAGAAACCGGATTCGACGTGGTCAACCTGGGATATATTTCAGGGCGGGAAGATATGTCCCGTGTCTACTCGGCCGTCGATGGCACGCTAATCCCCTCTTTAGAAGAAACATTTTCCAATACTTGCGCCGAGGCACTTCTATGTGGCTCACCCGTAGCGGGATTTAAAGCTGGAGCGCTGCCTGAAATGGTGGTTGAAGGAGAAACGGGCTTTTTGGCCGACCCCTACGACAACGATGGCCTGGCAAATTGCATCGTTGGCTTAATGGAAAATACCTTCGACCGCCAGAAATGCCGTCAACATATCGTTAATAACTTCTCAGCCAAAAGACAAGCTGACAGCTATAACAAGCTGTTTCGTGATTTAGTCGCAGCAAATCGCGCAGCGTCGAGCCCCTCCCCTAGCAAAGGTTACGCGGCACGCTATAACTCTCTTGCGTATTCATCGTTCTTAAAACTGGGCAATATTAATGTTAAGCGCCCAACCGTGAAGCGTAAGGAAATTAAGAAAAGCCTTCGAGCCATGGACAAACTAAGCAACCACCAAGTGTTCATGTCACAAAAAGGGGATACTGCACTGGAAGTTAGCACCAACGGCGAGCTTATATGCGTGGCCTCAAGTGGCCAGGTTCACGTATTTAACCACCCACCAAAGCTCACCGCCCCAACACATTCATGGTATTTTGACAATAAACTAGGGCAGCTCAAGGTAGTATGCGGAAAAGGCAACGAAAAGGTGGCCTTGGAAACACAGGAACTGCAAACTGAAACCGACGCTTATTTGCTGTTATACGGCTTTGAGCTATTCGTCAGAAGCCGTGCAGATAATACTTTGCTAAGTAAAGTTAACCTGAAGCAACATATGTCTGTTTCTATCTAGTACGGAACAATATAAGGAGTCAATAAATGCATATTTGTTTCTTTGGTGCATCGGTTTCTGAACAGGATCGCGGGCATGCTACAGGTAATATCACGGGGTATGTCACCTACTATCAGGAGATCTTAGCATCTGAAGACATAAAGGTATCCAGGGTAACATCGGGTTCTAATTCAATAGATGATGCGGGCGTTGTATATCTGCAGGAGGTAATCGACCTAAAGCCTGACATTTGCTTCTTAGACTGGATTACTCCTGCGCCAGCAGACTGTGCCCAAGCATCTATCGATTATATATACAGCAGCCTGCTCGAAAATAAGATTCTTCCTGTAACTGCACTATTTCCGCGCAAAGACAGGAATCAACGAGAAACCCCGATCTGTCAAAAACTGTTAAGTTACTGTAAAGCATATAGCCTTCCTGTTTTAGATTTGACAGATATAGAAAAAGACTACTCTGTAGATGAAGTCTTGCGTGATACTGTACATACCTCAGAGAAAGGCGCGGGCATATTTGCGGAAAAGATCCATGACTTTTTATCCCAGTTAAATGACCTCTCTGTTCCAGTCAATAAAGATAAACCGAAACTTTTTGTTTCCAAAGTTCCCGTTATTGGTCGAGAAAAGAATAAGACCAAGAAAATCACCATAACACTTACTCCAGAAACAGACCCAAGTACAGCCTCAACCACCTGTTCGCTCTTTCTTGAACAGCGTGTCGGTCCTTGGTCAACTTTTGTCGAGATTAGCCTAGCCACAGAGCAGGAAACCAAAGAAATTAGCGAAGAAGCTATATTTGACCCATGGTGCTGGAGGGAAAGACAGTGCCTTAAAGGTATCGCATTTGGTATTGAAATAACGGAACCTTCTGAAATATCTATCACACAGTCGGATAGAGCTCCCAACTACGGCTCTCTGACAAACAAGTGCGACTTCTCGAAACACGATAAGCATATTAGGCCTAAAGGAGAGCTTTTCTTGGTTTCTAACACCCAAAATCTAGGCGCTGTTGCGAAATATTATTAACAATAAACGAATAGGATAGGGTTAGATGACACACCCAACTACTTTACACATTGGAATGGGAAAGGCTGGTAGCTCAACTATTCAAGCGTTCTGTAACGAAAATAGAGAGCACCTTTTCGAGCAGAACGTTTGCTATCCCAAAGATATACTTAACGGTGATCGACTAGGTGGAGATAATCACAAATGCTTGGCAATGTACTGTGTCGACTACCGACCCAACCATATTGTCTTTAAACAACAGCGTGTACAAAGCCCTAATCAAAAAGAAGTTTTTAATAAGAAGGTGATCGAACTTTATAGAGCACAACTCTCCTCCCTGCCTGAAAATTGTCATGTCGTGCTCTCAGCCGAGCACTTTTGGTCAGAAGTCACGCAACAAAGCCAGGTTATGGCCTTAGCAAACCTTTTTGAGCTACTCGACTTGCATGTCGAGAGAATAGTCATATACCTGCGAGAGCAAAGCGAATGGGTGGAAAGCTTTGTTCACCAGAAGCTTACCGAAGGTACGGCGACGAGTTTTACGCTCCCCTATACACTTAGCAACCTCGAAGCTCGACTAAATTACTTTAATACACTCGAATTATGGTCGTCGGTATTCAGTCATAGCGCTATTGAGGCACGGCTCTTTAAGAGGGAAGCTTTTCCTGAGGGTGAGCTGTTACTCGATTTTTTTAACGCAGCAGGTTTGCCCATAGACTGTAAAAACTTGAATCTAGATAGCGAACAATATACTACAAATGAGTCGTCTTTATCTGTCCCTGGTTATCAATTATTAGCAGCAATAAATGAGCTACAGAAAAAGGGCAGTGATAAAAGCCAGTTCATTCTAAAGAATCGAAAGGCTATTATACAATCCTTGAAAAAAAACTATTTTGGAACCAAAAGCAAGCTACTCACTCGCCAGGAGATGGCGACTATACGGGAACTGTTTAAGGGCTCCAATCAGAACCTCCAATCTAAATACGGTATCGAATTCCCCCTCACTTCTTTGGATGTCTATAGAGGAAACCAACTTAAACCCGCGGGAGGAGATGAGATAATTTGCCAACTAACAAAGCTGCTTTTATCGACAAACTAGCTCAACTAGTTGCAGTTGCGGCTCCTAGCGTGGCTTAATCCGCCCTGGAGCAGTTGCAATTCATCAGGAATACCGAATGTCACTCTCCTAACCGGCGGAACGAGTTTAGAGCAACAAGATGAGGGCTTGTGAACGGGTTTAGTTTGCTCTTAATCAAGAGCCCCCCTGTCGATATTTATAAGTAGTTTCAACAGCATTACCGACTTCTTCGACTCGCTCCAGCGCATTTAGAAATTTGAGGACATTGTCGGTAGGTATAGTCTTTAGCAGCTGAGAATCCAAGTTCCACCAAGAGCTTTCCATTAACTTATCAATATACTGATCTCTAAACCGAAAACGAATAGTCTTAGCGGGAACGCCACCAACTATTTCATACGGCTTAACGTCTCTCGTTACAACCGCATTGGCTCCGACAACCGCCCCGTCTCCAATTTCGACGCCAGGTAATACAACAGCACCATCTCCAATCCACACATCATTCCTAATAACCGTACTTTTAGGCGTATATGATACGTTGCGAGAATGGCCCGTTAGCTCCGCTTGCTCTTTTTCTGTGTATGGCCCAGCCTTAGCGCCACGCCAGTTTCCACCAGAAGTAGATAAACAATCTAAACCATGCCCTGCGGCGGCTAGGCTAACCCTTCGACCAATAGAGCAGTATCGTCCTATAAATGTTCGGTCCTTAATATAGCCCCCATCTCCCATGTAGGAGTACATCCCCATAAAGCTCCGCCCACCATGCGAAATATAAGGGCTTTGAATTCGTGTATTCCTCTCGAAAAAGAGTTGGTTTTTTTCAAATGAAATATGGTGTGCAATCCCCAAAGACGCTAGCTCCCTAGAGCCAACAGCTAAAGCACAAACCTTCCCCATTGACTTTCCATACATAAAACAATCAAGCTTACTTTCGATCATTACTACCGCCAAAGCACTCAAACATAAGGATATTTAGTTCAGGAATATACCGCTTTCAATGAATATCAATAATTTAGAATCTCAACAATAGCACGATAGGACTCTGACTCAAGCACTTCTTTATCAAATTCGCCTGAGTGCGGCCTACGGCTTTTACTCTCGATATCTTCCCCTCCTCGGCCACTATCACCAGTTACTGTGAACGCATTAAAAACATCCTCGAAACGCTCATCAAATGGCAGCTCAAGTACATCACAATATTTCTGCATTTCAACAATCGGCTCGGCAACAAAGTCTTCATATTTGAAAATACTCACCCCATCAAAAGCATCTAGAAACTTCAAGACACGCTTGCAATACTCATCAAACGTAAATGGCTCAAAATGCTTCCACCCATTGTTTACAAGAGATAAGTATGCATCAACGGGATCTCTTACTGTAACCAAAGGTAATAGCTCATAGTCTTCACACAACAATGAACACAGCACGGAACGCTCTTGACTCTCACCACCGACACAAAAATCTGAATGGCTATGTTCTCGAAGAATCAAGTCTCCCCCATAGGAGCTAACATGCTCATAGGTTTCTCTAATAGATTTCTGAAACAATTTTTTCGCCAACTCAACTTGCCCTGGAATACCGGCAAACTTGGCCAACGTCGAAATATCCGATGGAGAGAAACGCGGCTTGGCTCCTTCCCCACCCAAGTGCAACTGAGTAAATGGATGTACCTCGCTCAGCAGGTAAACATTAGGTAACGCCGACAAGCACTTGGCTATTAATGTTCCGCCACTGCATGCCAGGTGATGAATGGTTCTTAGCTTAGGTTTATCCGCGTCATAATCTTTGCAAACGGCACTACACTGCTCCAACAGCGGCTTGGCCTTGTTAAACTGCCGCTCTACACCGATCCGGTTGCGATTAGTCCTATCACCAGCCGAACCAGACAACTCTGGCAGCTGCTCGATTAGTTCAAGCGCCTCTCCCAGGCTTTGTTGCAAGCGCCGAAAGCTATGCATTTTCAGCCTCATGTTCATTACTAACCAACTCAACAGACATTAGCTTTTCTGCAACTTCCGGGTAAGACTTCTCCAGTAAATAATAATATTCAGCTGCCGTTTCCAGCTTGCCCCGGAGCTGACTGATTAGATCGATCAGCTTCTTCTCACTCGCTTCTTTATCACGATACTTATCACGTAGCCCATCTAAATCAATCGAAGACTTGGTTAGCAACTTCGTATTCATCTTCAACACTTTACGCGTATCCGCCAGTTCCCCTTTAGCCACGCCAAGCTCCTTTCGTGCATTTTCTAATTGCCTAGCGGCGGCTTCATGTTTGCGCTGAACATCTTTTAATTGAACACGAGCATTGTTCCGCTGTTTGGTCAGCTCTTCCACTTCACTTTGGGAGGCTCTCAATACGACTTGCAAGTCTTTAAGCTCAGCCTTCACAGACTCCAACTCAGTATCCCGAGATTCTAGTTGCTGGGTGGCTTGCTCCAGATCGAGCTGCGCTTCGAGTACCAACTCGTCCTTTTCAGTGAGCGTTGTAGTTAACTTATTTATCTCTTCTACAAGCTTGTCGCTTTCTTCCTTCCACTGCTTAAGCCGTGCCCCTTGCTCGCTGATCTTTCTATCTGAAGCCTCTATGGTTTCATTTTTATTTAAGATTTCAGTTGTTAATGACTTATGTTCACCCTCAACCTTTTCCAGCTTTTTAGACATTTGCTCACACTGCTTTTGCATTTTGTCATGCAGCGATTGCCAGTGTGCTCTATTTTTCTCTTCTTCCTTCTCTTTTCTCTCGGCTTCGACTAACGCTTGTTGCACATTTTTCAATTTCTCTTCCAAGCCTGCTTTTTCTGTTTCAAGCTGGCTAGCCTTCTTCACCAAACCACTTTTTTCAGAAGAAAGTATGTCGACGCTTTTTACTAATTCAGAAACCTGGGCATTTTTTGCATCCAACTCTTTACGTACATTGGTTGCGACAAGCTGACTCTGGCTATACTTTGACTTCATCTCGGTAAACTGGTCTTCTAGAGATTGATAGTCACGCGATACTTGCGCCAACTTATCCCCATTTAGCGCGCCCTGGTGCTTCGCTCCATCTAACTCAGCCTCCAAGGCGGAAACCTTACTAGATTGCATCTCCAATTCACTGATAGTTTCCGAATACTGTTTCTGCATGTCACTCAACGAGTTGGACGACTCGCTCAGCTCTTTTTGCAAGTTAGTAACTGTTTCATGGGCCTCGTTTAACTTCGCATTGCTCTCTTTCAACGATTGCTCACGCTGCTCCAGGTATTGCTCTTTTTCGCGGGTAGTTGCCTCAAGCTTTATGACCTTTTGCTTCCACTCAGCGAGTTCAGATTTAAGCAATGCGACTTCTCTAGACTGGCTATCAAACTGATACTCAGCCAGCTCGTAAATAGGTGTAACCTCAATTGTCTGGCGGCGGAAGCATAAATCAGAAAGCTTATCTTCAACCGCCGCTTTCAACACCCCACCGTCAAAAATCCCATCAAGCGGCTCGATGGCAAATACAGAGTTGAATCGACTCAGGGTGTCGTTGCTAGCTTCCGTAATCAAATCACGCTCAAATCCATTGAGGTTTAACATTAAAGCCAAAGACTCTCCTTCTTCCACAGGCAATGCTTCAACAACTTTCCCCAGCAGCTCAGAGTCAATAGATAGCTCTTCATACTGAAGGTTAGGAAACTTGGAGAGCAACTCTGCTGGCTTGTGCAGACTGGTATACTTTTGAGGCTTGGTCAAATAGACATTTTGAGAGGGCTGGTTCCCACTCCCCACAATAACTTTATTATGAACTGTCAGCCCGCCTTCACCAGCAAGCTGCTTCTGCAGCTTGGATGCATGCTTTGGTATAAGCTCATAGCAAATAACGCGTTTTGCTTCCTCCGCTAACGACTTCAAAGACGCCGCTTGAATATCGCATCCGATTACAATAACTGTGGATGTATCGCCTCTGGCCTGTATACATTCCACCATTTTATTTGCCAACAAATCCTGCATATTAGCACCTTTCGCTAGAAGTCATTCTGCACTGCTGTAACAACCAGTCACCAAAAGAAGAAAAAATGGCCTGAGAATAGTCGGCCATGGTTGGAGTCGCCGGTTCTGCTTCGGCGGTTCTGATACGGTTAACCAACTCTTGTAGAATCTGCTTCGGACCAGCCTTGTCAATATAAACTCTATTGATTCCCAAACGGATAGCCTCTCTTCGCAACCAACTCTCTTCCATAAGCCCCACAACTACATTGTGCAGGCCGGCTAACCATAGTATCCCAGAGCTCTTATATTGATAATGTTGAGCGGAATAATTTAGCAATATCCCCCCCGTTTCGGCCATAAGTTCGTGCAGCCGATTATCGCTAATAAACTCTTCTATTAGCTCGACACCGCTTGCTTGCGAACAGAGATCGCGTACCCTACTTGCTACCTCATTTAACTCTCGGTCTTGGCTATGCAAGGTAAAGTGCACCACCCACCGAATATTCCCCCCTTGTATGGAGGGCAAAGCACGTATTACTTCAGGCAAAGCACAAAAGCCTTTTTCTCGTTTGGCATCGCCAATATAAAGCAATACACTTGCCTGTCTACTAGTCGAACACTTTTCATTAACCGCTCTATGTGCCTGTTTGGAATCAAAGAAAAAACACGGATGAATTGGAATTCGATTAGCCCAATCGAGGAGTTTTACGTATTGCTGCGAAATCTCAAGGTCTGACGCAAATGCATCTACTTTATCTAGACTAAGTAACTCACGAAAGCTAACCCGAAAATTCACGGCTCGTCTAATTGCCAACCGTTGCGTTGTCCCCTCTTCCCTATAGCCAAACATTAAAAAAACCAAGCACCTAAAACGCCTCTGCTGCAGAACCTTCGTCCGCTTCAGGGCTTTGGCCAGGGCCGCAGCATGAAGCCAATCAAGCGTATGAAAAAGTAAAATAACGGGAGTTGTAGTCGTATCAACTAATTGACGCAAGACTTCCGTATACTCATTGGCAAGGTTCGAAATTCTATCTATGCTGTCGGCAAAGGTGGCGTGTGCATCTCTTTTACGGTAAAACTGGCAGGAAAAAACGGATTCAAAATTTATATTGCTATCACGCGCGGCTAGTAAAGACGCGCCAGAAAAGCTCTTATGGCAGAATATAGTTGCCCTGACGCTCTTGCCTGAAGAGAGAACCGTGTCACTCAACACCTGTGCGAACCCAGCATGATGCCCCGAAGCCTGAGTGAGGCCCGGATCAATAGCAGCAATTAGCGTTTGAGTCATTGCGCCTCCTGCGTCTAGCGTCGACCAGCCTAGCGCTTAAACTTTAAGAGCTGTGGCGCTAGCCCCGAAGAAAGCGCCGACTTGGTCGCAGAAGTTTTTTCAGCCAGCTCAACCACATTTTGATACTTCGAATAATAGTACTCCAGCTCCTCCTGCAGTTCAGCCATTTGCACAACCATCGTAGACTTTGAGTCTTCAAGCTGGGCTTTCTCTTCTTCTCTTGACTTAAGCTTCGCAGCAAGCCTTTGTGCCTCTTGATGCGCTTCGTCAGCTTTACAATTTAAGTCGTCGATTTTCTTCTTATAATCCTGAACGCATTGATCATTATCTTTAATTTTTCTCTCTAGCGCCTCTAACGTTTTCTTATACTTCTCTTCACTTTTAACGTCTTCTGCTATGGACTTTTCAAGTGCCTGAAGCTGGGCACACATTTTATCTTTATCCTCTATGGCGAGTGAGAGCTTTGCTTTCAACTCTACATTCCTTTTTTCGTACTCACCATTCTGTTCCTTCAGTTCAGCAATATCAAAACGCAGCTTTGCCAAATCATTTTGGTAATTATTCTTTAAATCTGACAGCTCGCTTTCGGCTTGAGTTTTAGCACCATCTATAGCACTAAGTGAACGCTTGCTGGCTTCAATCTGCTCCATCAGACGCTGATTCTGAGTTTCAAGATCGGTAGCCTCCCTCTTAACATTGTTACACTCCTGTTGAAGCTGCGTGAAGCTTTCTTGCTGATTCCCAAACCGAGCCCTTAGGCTTTCAACTTCACTTTTATAAGAGTTAACTTGGCCTAATAGCTCAGACACTTGCGTTTCTGCCGCCGCTCTTAGCTGCCTTACATCCTCGACGAATTGCAAGTTCTCATCTTTTAGTTGATTCGCTTGCACGGAAAAAAGCTCATTATCGGACCTCAACCGTTCAATACTCTTAGTCTGTTTAGAGTAAGTTGCCTCTAGCTCTGTCAACCTACTTTTATATAATTCTACCTCCGCCTTCGTTTCACGGTATTTCATATCCAAATTCGCGAATTTCTGCTGAGCTTGCTCTGCTACCAAGTGCTTCCTTTCTAGCTCTGCATTACTTTCTAGTAAGTTTGAAGATAGCTCGCAAGTACGGCTTAAGGCCTGCTCAGCCAAACATGTAAGCCGACTGAGGCTTGCTCCAGGTAGTAGAGGCTCTCCAATCGAGGTCATCGCTGTTAGTTCTTCATAGCATTCAAAGATAGAGTCATTATTTATTCGTTTAGTAAGCTCGCAAGCCTGCGCACTAATGCTCTCCATAGAGTCACCAATATCAACAACATCAAGGAACTTACTAGTATCAATAGTTACCTCTTTCTGAATACCTGCTTTTTTCAACCAAGCCTGAAGGCTAGTGCAATCCTTTGCTAGATATTCGGCATCAACAATATTAGTATTTTTATTGTACTGAAGCCCTATCTGAACCAAAGTAGCAATATCACTTCCATCCCCATTGCCTAGATAGGCGAGGAGTTCAGGTCTACCATAGATGATAAGGAGCTCTATACTACCAACGTGGCCGGGCAGGCGATCCAGCAGCTCATAAACGAGAGAAACGTTACTAGAATTCACTAATAACGAAGAACTGCTCCGATGTTGAATATCCTCTTGAAAAACCTCTCCTTCAATATAGTCAAAACCGTAAGCACCGCATAGTAACTTTAACGCTTCTGATTTCAGAGGCAAAAGAGAACACACCCAATAAACATTCAACTTACTGCTCATAACTATTTTCCATGTGGTCTTAGGTTTTCATCGTTAACAATTAAAATATATCCGCAATACAAAGCCTGACTACCTTTGATTTATCGCCTCTGCCAGGTCTTAATTGCCAACACCCTAGATGTGACCAACGCAGCTGGTTAATACCGCGTAAGCGATATACATCATTAAACGGTAGGATTTCAGATCAAAACCGATGGGCTTGACAAATGTGCATCTTAGTCAGAGCGAATAAAATGAACGATGCACAGCCTATAAAGAAATAAAATCCCAATACCATTCACGATTAAAAACTTGGCTAACCGCTTTGTTGCCAACCGGCTAAAATATGCCGCCAACCTTAACAAGAGTTAGAATACGTTTTCGGAAAGTATTTTGGCCAAGAAATGTAACATATTTTGAGTACGTAAAACCAGTAGTAGAAGAGCAGCGACTGAACATTAAAAGTCGCCCAACAACAAGATAAGCACCGAATATTTTACTATTCTGTCTCGACAATATTGCCCGCATTATTGATAATGCGGGCAATATTGTCGAATAATCGAATTCCATCCGAGTTGAGCGCCTCTTGCGAGAGGCACTCAAGAATGTTCTAGCTTTGCGATTAAACAGAGCTAGACAAAGCCAAGTACTCGACTCTTTCTTAATTTACAGAGCAGAAATTATATGACTGGTTTTACAATACCGATAATGGTAACGCGTCCACTCTTTCCAGAGTTAAGCGAATATTCGGAAAACCTAGAAGATATATGGGCCTCAAAATGGCTGTCCAACGGAGGCATACAACATCAAAAGCTTGAACAAGAGCTAAAGTCCTATATACATGCCCCGAATATATCACTATTTAATAATGGCACAATGGCGCTGATGACAGCTGTACAAAGTCTAAGGCTCCAAGGGGAAGTGATTACTACTCCCTTTACATTTCCGGCTACGACTCACGTTTTAGCATGGAATAATATTACACCTGTATTTTGTGATATAGATCCTGTCAGACTAACAATTGACCCGAAAAAAATTGAACGGTTAATTACAGCAAAGACAACCGCAATTTTGGGTGTTCATGTCTACGGGATACCTTGCCATGTGGAAGAGATTCAGAGGATTGCTGATAGGCATGGTTTGAGAGTAATCTACGATGCGGCTCATGCTTTCACCACGACCTACAATGGAAACCCTATCGCTGATTTTGGCGACATATCAATGTTTAGCTTCCACCCTACCAAGCTATTCCATACTGGAGAAGGAGGCGCTCTAGTTTATAGTGATCCAAACCTAAAAGAACGAATCGAGTACCTCAAGAATTTCGGCATAAAAAATGAGGAAGAAGTTTTGCTGCCTGGAATCAACGGAAAAATGGGCGAACTACAAGCGGCAATGGGAAGAAAAGTGTTACCGTTAGTAGCTAAAGAGCAACAGGCAAGAAAAAAAATACGAGAACAGTATACTCATTTATTGCAAAACACTAAGGGAATTCAGGTTGTCACGTTGCCTGATTCCGCAACCGCCAGTGAACAATACTTTTGCATAAGGATATGTGCTAGTGAGTTTGGAGAAAGCAGAGATCAAGTACATGAAAGGATGCGGGCAAGCAATATTTTCACCAGAAAATATTTTTATCCATTAGTTAGCGATTATCCATGCTATAGCGCACTACCGTCAGCATCAAGGGACTCTCTATGCCAGTCGCGCAAAGCTGCTATGGAGGTTCTGTGCCTCCCCCTATATGGTTTATTATCGTCTAGTGATATCCAAACTATCGTAAATGTATTGAAAAACGGCGCTTAATGGAATACCAGTTTGTAGCGTTGTCTACCATTAACCTGAAGCCAACGCTCCAACGATTCCACGCCCCTACTACCAAACTCGAGGACTTTTAATGCCCCTTTCTGATAGATACTCTATTCAACGAGCCATTGTTGAAGGACAGATGGCTCATTACGCAATGGACTTGACCCTCTTCAATAGACAGGCAGGCATTCATATCTTGGCGCCACTACCCCAAAGGTTCATTGGCTTTTCGTTCTTTTTGGCAACCCGAAGCGTTATTTCCGCGTTCTCATTTATCGATATCGCTAAGTCTCTTCGGATCTTTATCGAAGAGCCGCTAGATTTCCCAGATTTCAAATGCCTAGTAAAAAAGCTTAACAGTTCAACGAACTGCCCCAGTTCAACTAGGTTATTCATAATCGAACGGTTATATAGTGCATATGGATTTGATGCGCATTTTGTTCATGATATTTTTGAATACTTCGACTACTCTAACTTATCTTTGGCCGAGAAAAGAGATTTATACTCTGCATTTAGAGTCTACTGCGAGAGGCCTCTGTTCATAAATTTAGACTCGACGAACCACTCATTGAACAAATATATAGAAAAGCTGATAACAGATATAGAAAATAATCTTACTATTCAACATCCTATCCCACTTGGTAGCAAGGAAAAAGATAGAGAAAGGGTCCTTTTTTTCTATGGGCATCTTCAGGTTTTACCCAATATTGGCAGCCACCTTAGGCAGGTCGCATCGTATGCTCTCGGCTATGCCTTGACCTATCCAAATAAGAAAGTTCAACTTCTCATTTCTAATGAGGCATCAACAAAAGACTTTGCCCTTAACTTCCATGCTTTGCCCAGAAATTGGAAACAACAAGCTTCGAAACAACTGCTTAATGTTCTCGGACTGTCAGAGTTCCCCTCGAACTTTGAATTGTCTCTATTTAGCCCTTTCGACAAAAGCGACTATTTTTCAGATGTAACCAACGCTATAAATAGCTTTTCACCACAATTCGCATTTTCTTGGTTAGGCTTTTTCTCCGCCAACTTACTCTTTAATTATGTTAGCAACTGGTGTCCCATCGTCAGCATTCAATTTCAGGCAGGAAATCAGCCTAATGTTCATTCCAAAAACATTTTAGCCCAAGGAGACCTAGCCAATCAAGCCGTGGAAAAAGCGAGTAACTTCAATTACATTAACCACCCTATTCCAATGGTCCCAGAGGAGAAGCTCAGGAAAAGAACAAAAAATGACGTGAATCCCTCGGAAGCCTTCTTGGTCGTGACAACTCTTGGCAACGGCCGCATAGAAAAAGCATTCTCTAGATATAGCCACGATTTTATTAAGCGGTTTTTAAAGCTATTTGATGACTTCATAGACCTAGAGTGGATACTTGTCGGCGTCACGGATAGTGCAGCCATAGTATCCGCAGATAAGGGCCTGCTTGATTTGGTCCAAAGCGGTCGTATTAAATTGTACGAGCGCATTGAAGATTTGCGCAGCTTCTATGAGCACTGCAACATGTATGTACATTTGCCTGGGCTCCATGGTGGTGGATGGGGTATCGCGCTCGCAAGTGTTGAAGAGCTGCCCGTACTATCCCAGGCAGGCGGGGATGCTGATAACTTTCTCCCAAGTAGTTGTATATTCCATAACGAATCAGAGTTTATCGACAAGTTTAATACATGTATTACAAGTGAATCAGTTGCGACTAAGTTAGTAGAAGAGCAGCTTGATAAATTATCTCAACATAACATTAAAAATGTTGCTAGATTTTTGGATGGGCTGATTAGCGAAGTGTCGGATTAGCAGTTATTTGCGCCTTACTTTACACATTTGAGCTGTACAACAATATTAACCGCCTCAAATAGAGAACGCTATCTAGCCCCACAGTTACAAACTAGGAATGAATACGTAGTGAAAAATATTTGTATTATTGGTTCGTCTGGCCACGCTGGCGCGGCTATTGATGTCATTGAAAAAGAAGGGAGGTATTGTATAACTGGACTAATCGATCGCTTTAGAGAGCCTAACGAGGTAGTTCATGGCTACCCCATTCTGGGTAGTGAAGATAACCTACCAGAGCTATGCAATTCCCTCGCGCTTTATGGCGTTTTCGTTGCTATCGGAGATAACTTAGTCCGCTCGAGGGTAGTAGAGTACATTAAGAATAGCTGTCCAAGCCTTCCCTTTATCACCGCGGTTCACCCTAGTTCATCCCTCGCTAAAAATGTTACCGTTGGCGACGGGACCATTGTGATGTCAGGCGTATCCGTTAACGCTGGCTGTACAATTGGAGAGTCTTGCATATTAAACACGGGAGCGTCGTTAGATCACGACTCCACAATGAAAGACTTCTCGAGTATCGCTCCAGGAGTTGTTACTGGAGGAAATTGTGTAATTGGTCAGGCTAGCGCCATTTGTATTGGAGCAACATTGGTTCATAACGTCCATATTGGCGACAACTCCATTATAGGGGCTGCATCGCTCGTACTGGACTCTATGGGGCCTTATGTCATTGCCTACGGCTCACCAGCCAAAGTCATTAGAAAAAGAGCCCCCGATGATAAATACTTATAAAATACTACTATTTACATTTTATCCGTCATTCCGCACCCCAAATACCATAAAAAATTGCACATAAAAACTGGACATTACTCTAAGCTTTTGATCTTATACTCCCTTTTGGGAGGTAACCGATATGACAAATTAGCTAGAAATTACTTCAGCACGGTTGCGCTTGCATTTGTCGTGATGTGGCTGCCAATGTATTGCTGAGCATTTTATGAGCAAAGATCAACAGCCTCTAGAATGAGGGGATGATTAAGTGTTAGACCAAAGACCCGAAAACGCTGGCACGTATGCGATCCCGATAGTTAGAACCCTCGACTTTACGGGTCTAGTTGGTATAACGCTAGTATGTCCTTCGCTCTATTATACAGGGCCATATCATCCATATTTGCTTCAGCTAGTTTTCGGTAAACGTCTGCCCTCAATCCTGAAACAATATGGTCGACTCGCTGTAAAAGTTCCTCTTTCACAGGCCTTGTAACATTGAGCTCCACACCTTTGACAGCTGAAAATGCATCGAACCCTTCCTTTCTAAGGAGCTCCGTCAAAAAAGCGATAGACTTATCAAACTCATCAACTACACCAACAATTGGTAACGACTCGATGGCACCTAGCGCTCTATCGAGTTCGCTTTTTTTGGGGTCAGAAATAAATGCCGCAAAACGATGAGTATGGAAGTTTCTACACTGCCGGTCATGCAGCAGAGAAAGCCTTGTTTCAATATAACCCGACAATGTCGTATTTTTAGCTAGCACAGAGCCAAAGCCTCCATCTGCTTGCTTTGACTCAAAATTATAGGCTGATACAATACGATCTATTGGGTGCCGTACGAAAATAACCGGAATGACTTTTATCCCCTTTATATTTGGGGGAGGTAAGTTCGCCGTGTGCGATGAAAAGCACACGGCCTCTTTTTCATTCAAAATCCACTCGGCAACGGCCTCTCTATTTGCCTTTGGATTAGGAGGAAACTCCTTGGTTACCCACTTGTCGCCAAAGTTCTTTTTAAAGATGGCGTCAAGCGATGTTCCGGCATTTTTAAAAAGGTGATAATGAAAAATTACAGTTCTCATATTTCCTCTTACCCAGCACAATATAAGCCGACGCTAGCGAAAATCTTACGGAATTCTTTAAGGCCATACTCAAATGAGTATTGTTCTTTAACCAACAATGCTTCATTTTCAGCCATTTTCAGCCATAAGTTTTCATCATCGTAAAGACGGACAATTTTCTCAACCCACTCCTCTGGAGTACCTGCTAAGGCAGCGCTTACACCATTACTCAATCCGGTCCCCTCTGCTGCCACATCAGAAAGAACACATGGCATTCCATACGCCATGGCTTCCAGTACTTTTCCTTTAATGCCAGCCCCCGAGAGGAGAGGCGCAACAAACAACCTGTGATCGTGGAATACACCGTCTAAACTCTCGGCAAAACCGCACATTTTAATATTTTTAGTTTCCCATTCTTTAAAATCATCTGGCATATTACTGCCATAAACATACAGACAAATCTCAGGGCGACTTGCCGCTAAGAGAGGCATTATTTCTTTTACCAAATACTCTACAGCCTCCAAGTTTGGCTTATGATTATAACCACCAAGAAAAGCTATTCCTTTACGCTTAGCAAAAGCTGGACCTGCTGGCTTTTGGGTCAATACCCATGGTGTGATATGCATATTATCCACTTTAAGAATGTGTGAAGCGATAACAGCATGCTCGGTTGCGTTGTAACAGAGTATGGCATCAACCTCTCTACATACAGCAAGCTCTTCGGTGCGGGTTTGGATCGCCTGCTCCATCAGCTCTTTATCATTTGAGTTCTTAAGGGCAGCCCTTAGCTCTCTAAGGAAATGCAGATCGGCATTATTAAACAATATCTTCGCATTGGATTTTTTACGTATCAGCTCGATACAGTCCTTAGCGACTCCATAGCGCGTAATATATACAGCGTCCATTTCTCCAATTCGCTTTTCTATTACGTCACTGATATCAACATAAAAAGGCGCATAAAGAACTTCCACCCCCATGCGTTGTAGCTCGGTGGTGTATTTTCCAAAATGGGCCAGATTTTTAGGTACAAAGGTAACTTTAAACCCTAGCGCTTGGATGAGCTTTATTTCCTGAATTGCCGCATAACTGCCAGCATCTTTTTCGGGACATGGAGTGGCATAATCCAAAACTAATATTCTATGATTCGCATTGCGATCTTTTTTCAGATGCATTAATTCAATGCTTGGTTTACCATTCCCTCGAAACTGGTTGCACCACTTGATCCCAAAAGTTTTTTCGTTAACGACCTGATATTGTTTTAGACCTTTGGTAACGTCCTTACCGTGACTTTTTCCTTCAAAGTGGACTACTGTAGACATGGGCGTATAGATTGTTCTTAGGCCTTGGTCACGCACCTTAAACGCCAAATCTGTATCTTCATAGTAGCATGGTGCAAACTCTTCGCTGAATTTACCAACTTTCTTCCAAACGTTGGAACTGATACATAATGCAGCACCAGAAAGGTAGTCTGCGTCCCGAAGATAGTTATACTCTGGACTCATCGGGTGGGCGTCCCGCCCGACATTCCAGGGCTCACCATTCTCCCAGATAATGCCCCCAGCTTCTTGGAGCGTCCCATCAGCATTGATTAGCTTGGCCCCCGTTAACCCTATGCCATCCAGCTCGTTAAACGGCTTTATTAACTCATCCAGCCAAAAGGAGGTAACCTCAGTATCATTGTTTAAGAAAACAATATAGTCACCACGCACTTTTTCCGTCGCTCTATTGCAACTTTTAAGAAAACGCAGGTTTTGTGGGTTTCTCGACACAACCAAGTTCGAAATAATGTTTTCAGCATCTGACGTATCATCTGATGAGCAGTCATCAGCCAATATAACTTCGTAGCTAACCTCATTGTAAGCTAGAGCTATAGATGCGATACAATGGTAGGTTAATTCAAACTTGTTATAGGCTGGAACAATAATTGAGACTTTGGGCGTCTTAAACTTGGGTAGAGAGAATGGCGGAAATGAGGTTCTACCCTCGTATCCTTCGACCACCACGTCATGGACAGTTCTAAGATCAGCCATCGAGAGTAGCTGATGCCCGTTTGCCGAGACGTCAATGTGATGACGCAAAGACTCATATCGATAATCAGCCTGTGCCGGCATTGACATAAAACCGGGAACTCGGAAGCTGTTGTTTACATATTGCCATGGTGTCTGAATAGGTTTTAAGGACGCAACATGCATAGCGAGCATTTGGGGATACCCCTCAACACCAAGCTTATATAGACGCCGTCTTCCATCTCGAAGCTCTATAGGGACAGGCAATGCAACATCAATACTATTACTTTGAGTCTGTATTTTCTTTGACGAAATCAGAACATCTTCATGATAGAGCACCACATGTTGAATGCCTAAAGGGTGCTCAGAGCCAATATTAGCGTATATTTGGCCGTGTTCGGAGCGGACAATATTTCCATGCAGGCTATCTGCAGGTTCTTCCAGGCAAAAAGGCTGATGTGGAATGGGTTCTCCACTTTCAGCGTTTACCAGCAATATATTCCTATCGCCTGAATGAGAACTGGGTATATCCACAGGAATTTGGAATCCATGCATTCCTTCATGAATTTCTGCGGCTTCCAGATCTTCGCGATACTCGCTCGCTATGCCATGCCCAATAACAATATCATCCATGATGACATCTATAGTTAGTGGTTCGTGGCTCTCTTTAGCTGCAGCCCAACCAAAAAGAACTCCCGCATCCAGGCGATCAATGTTCCCCTGATACGTTAGTCTCGGCCCCTTTTGAAAGAAGTTCAATCCCGAGCGGGAACTTTTCACTTTTTTATCCTGTTTAACTGCGCTGGCCTTTTTACCTATCATGTCCATACCTAATCATTAGTCAATACCTGAGTACCCCGACCAAAAATATTGCCATATTGCAGTCAAGGCTCACTCTATGTGTGCGGCAAGCAACCAAGCTTAACCTAATAAGCTATTAACGGCCCCCACCAAGCCTGATTACTGAGATACCAAGCTACAGTTTTATTTATTCCAGATTCAAAGGTTTCTTGTGGGCTATAACCAAGCTCATTCTCAGCTTTGCTCGGATTAATCGCGTACCTTCTATCATGACCCAACCGATCCTCAACAAAGGTAATCAACTCTTCTGAGCGCCCTCTTATCACGGCAGATGCACGCGGGAAGCGTTCTTTTAGGGTTGCCTCATTGTCAAAAGCACGATTCATCAACCGGCAAACCAAATTAACAATATCTATATTTTTCCATTCGTTGCAGCCGCCAATATTGTATGTCTGTCCTAATTGGCCTTTATCCAGAACCAACTCTATAGCCCTGGCATGATCCTCAACATACAACCAATCCCTAACCTGCAATCCATCACCATAAACTGGGAGTGGTTTATTATTTAAAATATTCGTAATAATAAGCGGTATGAGTTTTTCCGGGTAGTGATACGGACCATAGTTATTCGAGCAATTACTGGTGGTGACATTCAACCCATAGGTATGATGGTACGCTCTCACAAGGTGGTCCGACGCTGCCTTACTGGCTGCATATGGCGAGTTGGGGGCGTAAGGAGTTTGCTCGGAGAAGGGGGGCGACTCCAAATCCAGCGTACCATATACTTCATCCGTCGAAACGTGGTGAAAGCGGTGTTCTTCGCAACAGCTGCGATCCAGCCATACTGTTTTCGCAGCCTTTAATAACGAATGAGTCCCAATAATATTGGTATTAATAAAACGATCGGGACATGAGATCGATCTATCTACGTGGGATTCTGCAGCAAAATGAACCACTGTATCTATATTTTTCTCAAGCAGTAAGTTTTCTACTAACTGCTGGTCCACAATGTCCCCTTCGACAAAAGTGAGCTGGGTGTTTTTCTCTCTTGACGGAAGACTGGATACGTTACCCGCATAGGTCAAAGAGTCTAAAACAC
Source organism: Gammaproteobacteria bacterium UBA3532 (assembly GCA_002376965.1). Classification (GTDB taxonomy): domain Bacteria; phylum Pseudomonadota; class Gammaproteobacteria; order Enterobacterales; family UBA3532; genus UBA3532. The sequence continues at coordinate 10,138 of DFOV01000106.1, read as the reverse complement.
AGATAGTAGTCTCGGGGTGCTGTTTAAGCCAATAACGCACAAAATTGGCTCCGATAAAACCGGCCCCACCTGTAACCAACATGGATCTAGCCAACACTCTCGGCCTCCAAACCACTCTCTTTCTGTAGATTAGTTAACATATTACGCAGTTGTCTCCTCCAGTGCTGAGCGCTTCTACCAAGAAACTGCTCCGTTTCAGTCCGTTCTAAAATGCTATACCTCGGCCTTACGGCTTCAGCTTTGTAGTTTTCTGCTTTTGTTTCGCTAATGGGTACCATGGTATCCAATAGCCCTATGTCAAAAGCAATATCCTGAATTGCCACAGCAAAATCATACCACGAGCATACACCTGAATCTGTCCAGTGATAGAGTCCTTCCGAGTTGTCGGCTCCAACAAACTCCCATACAACTTCTGCCAGTCCTCGTGCCCAGGTTGGCGTTCCTATTTGATCGCTAACTACCGAAAGGGCGTTTTTATCTTTTAACAGCCTCAACATTGTCTTGACGAAGTTTTTACCATGGCAAGAATAAACCCAAGCCGTTCTGATGATAACTGCACTAGGTAGTATCAGCCTTACCGCCTTCTCGCCAGCCAGCTTGGATGCGCCATAGACATTTAATGGCGCAGGGTCATCAGAAATTTTGTAGGGAGAGCCTTTCTCACCATTAAAAACGAAATCTGTCGATATATGAATAAGCCTAATGTCGCGATTTGCAGCGACTCTGGCCAACTTTTCCGCCCCACCCGCATTAACACCATAGGCCTGCTCTTCGTCACACTCAGCTTTATCAACAGAAGTATAAGCCGCAGCGTTTATAATGACATCCGGTACCATCTCGTCAACGCACTGTTCTAGGCTATGAGACTCAGTGATGTCCAGCTGATCAATATCAACCCCCATAAACTCAACATATGCAGGTTTAGTTTGTAAAAGCTCCCAACCAAGCTGACCTTTGCATCCAATAACAAGCACTTTCATAGTATCTATTTAAAAACCTCAGCTTGGCTTAAACGACACGAACAGCTATCCTTTGCAGATAGCACAGGTGCAATGATGTCATCTAGCGGCCAATCGATATCAACTTCGGGGCAATTCCAAGCAACCCCCCTTTCATCAGTGGGCGAATAATAATTTGTACACTTATAGACAAACTCAGCTCTATCGCTAGTAACAAGAAACCCATGTGCAAAACCTTCGGGAATCCAGAATTGACGCTTGTTTTCAGCAGAAAGATAAACTCCCACCCATTGCCCAAACGTTTTTGACGACCGACGGAGATCAACTGCCACATCAAAGACCTCTCCACTTATAACTCGAACAAGCTTGCCTTGGGGCTTGTTCACTTGATAATGGAGACCTCTAAGAATCCCCTTAACAGAACTACTCTGATTATCTTGAACAAAATCAACATCGGCACAGTGGCTCTTAAAGTCATCAGAACGGAACGTTTCCATAAAATAGCCCCGCTCATCATTAAATAATTGGGGCTCCAAAATCATTGCACCTTCAAGCGCAGTTTCTCTGTAAATCATTTGATTTCCACTTCTAGAATACTTTTTCGCGAAGTAACGATGTAAGGTATTGCCCATATCCACTTTTTCGCAGCTGACGGGCCAAGCGCTGCAGCTGCTCTTTATCGATAAAACCCATATGATACGCAATCTCTTCTGGACAACACACCTTTAGTCCTTGCCTGCGCTCAATAGTGGCAATGAAATTACTTGCTTCCAATAGCGAAGAATGCGTTCCTGTATCAAGCCATGCACACCCACGCCCCAGCACTTCAACCTGAAGAGTTCCAAGCTCTAAGTATGCATTGTTAATATCGGTAATTTCTAGCTCCCCCCGCGCTGAAGGGGATATTTTCTTGGCAATTTCAGTAATTTGATTGTCATAGAAGTACAGCCCTGTCACAGCATAATTCGAGCTGGGGTGAGCCGGCTTTTCTTCTATCGTTAAAGCTTTGCCATCCTGATCAAAGTCAACGACACCATAGCGCTCAGGATCGCTCACATGGTAACCAAAAATAGTTGCTCCAGCCCCTTTGGCATTAGCCGCCTTAAGCGATTGAGCCAAGTCATGTCCATAAAAAATATTATCCCCCAGCACAAGGCAGGCGGGGTGGTTATCCAAAAATGCTTCACCAATTAGAAACGCCTGCGCCAGCCCTTCCGGCTCGGGTTGGATCGCATAGTCAAAACTCATTCCCCACTGCTCACCATTACCCAGCAATCCGCGAAACCGTTCGATTTCCTCTGCCGTTGTTATGATCAATATTTCAGTGATACCGGCCAACATCAATACAGCCAGTGGGTAATATATCATGGGCTTATCATAAACAGGCATTAGCTGCTTACTAACTACCCTGGTAAGAGGATAAAGCCGAGTGCCGTGCCCCCCGGCCAAAATAATACCTTTACGGCTGTGAGGATTAATAGCAGATGCCTGACCCACCATTTTCAACGTACTCCTTTAAATGGCTAATACAACACCAGCTGAAACAGCAATCTGGTATATAAGCTGCACCACATCCTGAGTAATCTGAAGGTTCTTTGTATCAATCTGTGGTAAAACTAGAATTTCATCGCCGGGATGAACGTACTTATCATCCAAATGCCTGCTTGCCACTTTTGAAAAACGACCGCTAGGATGCAGAACGACCACCTTTGAGTTGCTTTTCTTATGCGTAAAGCCTCCCGCCATATCGATATAATCGAGAACTTTCATTTTATCGTTATATGCAACCGCATTGGGAGACAGCACTTCGCCATGCACCATAACCAAACCACTTTTGGCAGGAAAACGGATTACATCATCTGGCTCCAAAACAATATTTTGAAAACTATCAGACTCGGCCAAAATAACCTGCCCCTTTGGTTCAATAACGCGAGCCCGATTCACCCATTGCATTAGCAATTGTGCTTCTTTGGATCTAAGCGCAGCTTCCCCTGCAGTTTCTGAACGGGCAGAAAGTAAACTGGCCTCCAGTGCCTGCAGAGAAGTATTTAGCATGCTTTTTTGCCGAAATTTAACACTTTTTCTATAGAGCTGAATGCTCTCGGTATCAGTCAGCTCATTTGGCTGCACCTTAGCTAAAAGCGCTCCTAATGTTGTACCATGAGGTAGAATATACTCTTGTTTACTTTCATGCTCACCTTCAACACGTACCGAAATCGTGGCGATTTTTTTATCGGCAACCAAATAAACGTTATCGCCTGGATATAGCACCACTTGAGAGAGTTCATCTACCGGAAAGTAATCTACACGCTGTGCAGATTCACCATTGCGGACAATCCGCATATGTGTTGCCGTCGGCTCTATTTTCGCCATTTTTAACAGTTGTTTCGCTTTAACGCTCTTCCCAGCGAACTCAAAAACAGAAGGATTCTGGACTAACCCAGAGACCGATATCACACTTTTACGGGAGTTCACTAGAATTGTGTCACCATCAATCAGCTGGATTGGCTCAACTCTACCCGTTAAGAGAAAGTCGTAGAGGTTTATTTTTCTAATCTGGGTATTGTTTCTTAAAACACTAATGTCAATAAAACTGCCCTTCCTGACGTCCACCCCTCCAGACTTATCAAGGAAGTACAAAACGGAGTCTGAAGATAGACCTGCGTATAACCCCGGCTTTTTTACAAACCCTGTAACATAGATTTTGACTGGCTGAGCACTTTCCAGAGTAGCGTACACACCAACATTTCGCTGATATATGCTTTTAATAGAGCGTTTTATCCGTTCATTGAGGTCCTTGTTCAATACGTCTTTCACTGATACAGGACCGACTTTGGGAATGAATAGATTACCTTGTACATCCACGCTCAAAGTTGCCTGAAACTCGACTCCGCCCCATAGCTGAATATTAACTCTATCCCCAATGCCGACTTTGTAATTGGGGTTAAAGCCAGTAAAAGACTCTTTGGAAAATTGACCGCGGAACATCCACTCTCCAAAGGCGCCATCATACAGTTTTTTTTGCGCCTCAAGAGTCTGCCCCTCTTCATCTTGCAAGTCGTCAACGTCTCTTGACAAATCAACTGCAGCATTGAGTGAAAAGGAAAAACACCACATGGATATGAATAAAACAACGACATAGTTCCTAAATAACATAGAAGTCTCCTAGCAATTTGCGAAAGGCGGTAAGCAAGTAAGTTAAGTAGACCTACATATCCTTATGCTCGCGGATGGTGGCGATGACTATAACAAAAACGCCATAAACTAACAGCAGAATTAGCCCCAAAGTCGCGATATTGTATATAATTCTGGGGTACTTGGCATCTTCAGGCAGTTCAGGACTCTCGACGATGACCAGGTGCTTCAACTTTCGATAGGCCTCTACCCTTGCCTGCTCAAGAGTGATCAATGCGGTTTTATAAATATCGGTAGCAAATTCAATATCCATTTTAAGATCTTGGAAGCCGGAAGTGATATCGTTTAAGTTTTGTCCCTTTGGGTTACCTGCTAATTTTGAACGTTCTTGCTCTAACTGTTGTTCCAGCGCTTTAATTTTTCCCCGTAAGCTAACCACTTCAGGCGCTTGCGCATTCATAAAACTTTTCAAAGATTTAAGCTCAGTCTGACTTCTTGCTAGCTCGCCCTCAAGCTGGTGTACCACTGTCTGCATTGCTACACCTTCTTGTTCAGGGTTGTATAATTTATGAGTATCCTGGAATTCCAAAATTGCCCGTTTGCTATCCCGAAGGTTTTGTTGAGCTCTCTCTATTTCCCCCTGAACAAAAAGGACTTGGGAACGCGCAAGCTTATGGCCAATGTTATTAATAAACAACTCACTTTCTTCCAAAATAGTTTCTAAAACTTCTGTTGAATACCCAGCAGAGAATGCTTGCACTTCAATGGTAAGTACCGACGACACCTCATTGAGAGTGACACTTAGATGATCTTGATAATACTCTAAAAAGTCCTCTTTACTCGCATCCGCAGGTAACCGTGATAGCAAGTCTATCTCACTATTTTGGAAATGAGATTTTAGGTTATGCTTGTCTTCGAGACGCCCTAACATATCTCGTGACAAAATAAACTCTGTGACAAGCTCTGCATCAAGCCCTGTCTGGCTGGCTGTACTTCCAAAGAATGGTATATCACTCGGCAGCTGAGTCATTGAGTCACTTTGCTTGACAATAACCTTGGCGCTACTCGCATAACGCGGCGATACTACCGAACAGTAGTAAAAAACAACGCATATGAAAGGGACAATAACCAGAAATAAAAAGCCCCAGGCGGTCCAACTCATTTTTTTCATCTAAACTTTTCCCAAAGTACTTAAAATACACATTACCGGATAGCGCATAAAAGAATGCTACAACGATTCATACCGGCTGATAGCGTCCTCTATATCTTCATAAACGGTTAGCTGTCCCTCATGCAATAATATTCCGTAGTCACACATCTTTCGAAGCTGCGCCGCCGAGTGAGAGACCATAATGATATTGGCTTTTTCTCTTTTACTATTCAAAGCATCCTGCGCCTTCTTTTTAAACTTAGGATCACCTACTGCTGTTATTTCATCCATTAAGTAGGTATCGAAGTCAAAAGCCATACTGAGTCCAAAGTTTAGCCTTGCTTTCATCCCACTAGAATAGGTACTAATTGGGAGGTCGAAAAACTTACCCAACTCCGCGAAGTCCACGACATAATGTTCAACAGCCTTTAAGCTCGAAGCCCCCATTACTCGAGCCACAAAACGCGTGTTCTCACGCCCAGTCATTTTTGGATGGCCCGATGAAAGGCCTAATGGCCAAGAAATATAGCGATCGGAGTTAATGGTTCCGGTGTCAGGGTAATCGATTCCTCCCAGCAACCTTAATAAGGTTGACTTTCCAGCACCATTTCTTCCCAAAATAGCGATATTCCTGTCGTCAGGAAGATCTATAGATACGTTCGTCAAGACGTATTTCCGACCAAGCTTGGTCGGATATGACTTAGTCACAGACCGCAAAGAAATCACGATGCGACTATCCTACGCCACTCGAGCCGGTAAGTTGCCAAACCAAGGAAAGTTAAAGCGATGCCACAGCTGTAGAGGAAAAACATACTCACTCCAATACTACTATATGAGCCATAGGCGGCCCCTCTTGCCAGTTCTATCGCATGCAGAACGGGATTCCAGTCCAAATACCCCCTGTATTTAGCAGGCACCTGGTCAAGAGAAAAAAACACACCCGAAATAAAAAGCATTGGTGCCATCAAAATTTTCAATACCTTTTCCATTTCTCGTACGCGCTGCTTTACAACACAAAAGAAAACCCCCAATCCAAAGCCAACAAGCAGCAATCCAAAAACAGCAGACAAAAAGCGCAAAAAATCCACCATCTGTATGTTCATGCCTAGCCACATCAATCCTAACGTTAAAATCACGATTACAGACAACCATATTATCGACTCTAGCAGCACTCGAGCCAAAACCGCATCAAGCACCCTGACTTGCCGATAAGCAAACAATTGGCGGTTAGCATTTATCGCATCAGATGCTTGAAGACTAACCTTTTGAAAAAGGCTATAAAGCATAAAACCAAGCATAAAAAAAATGGCAAAAGGGATGCCGTGAACATCGGTTTGGGCTCCCATGGACTTGAAGCCCGCCGTTCTGATAGCTGTCAGTACCGTAATAAACGCGACAGGCTCGATAAATGCCCAGCAAATACCGAGTTTATAGGTACCAAACCTAACCCGCAGTTCCCGGAGAAATAAAGCGAATATGACATCTCTTTGGATTGCAAGGGAGGAACGCTTCTTTATTTCCATATCAATAACTCAATTCACTGATAGCTTTAAGTAGCGACTTATCCATCCCTTGAACCTCTTTAGTACTATATACAGCATTGTTGCTAACTATACGCCACTCATCGTAGCAGCTATCAAGCCCTATAAGCTTACGAGCAAGCTGTAAGAGCGACGTTTCATCCAGCCCATCCGCCGTAAGCGAATTATAAGCGTCAGTGCAATAGCTGGCTATCTCGCCAGCAGGATAAACCAGCGGAACGGTTCCTTGCCCCATGCCCTCAAGCACAGCTAGAGCCATACCTTCGTTGGGACTTAGCAAAACCATATATTGGTATTTCGACACTATTTCCGCAGTTTGCTCCGGGGGAATACTACCACAAAAACGAATTTTACTGCCAATCCCCGATTCAACAATCAGCTTTTCCATGTTTGCTGGCATTTTGACGGGGCCATACACATCTAGTGAAAATGCATTATCAATCCGCTCAACATGGCGCATGAAGCGTATAACGTTGTCAAAGCCTTTTCGTTTATTGACCCTTCCCAAATAAATCATCTTCTTGGGTTGCTTGGAAGCCGCTACTTGGGACGCTTGGACAATAGGAGGTACAACCCAAACTTTGCCACTAAATCCATAGTGCTTTTTGATGTAGCCTTTTGTCGCTTCTGAATCGACAAAAATGACACCTGCAATTTTGAGGCAAATACGTGTGGACAATGCATCCAAAACATGAGCAGACGAAGCGCTGTGAAAAAAAAGTACATGCTGCATTCCCGGCAATACCAGGCGGTTTAACAGATAAAAACATCTAGAACGCCACAACGAATAAACAACAATATCTGGACGCTCTTTTAAAAGTCGTAACGAAACCTTAACCAAGGCCAACAGCGGCCAGCGCGAGCTACAATCCAATACGCTTGCATTCAAACTGTTACTTTTTTTTTTCTAAATACCAAAATCTTGTAGATAAAAGGCAGATTGTCCTTTGCGAGTAACTTGAGCGCCGAAACTTCAGCCCCACCAATGGATAATCTTGGAAGTATATGTATTACCGTTTTCAATCGTCATCACCTTCTAACCAAAGGGAGAAATAGCGCTGCAGTATAACACCAGGCTCAAAACGCTGAGTAACGTTGTCAATGGCATCATTGGCTATCATCTTATCTGTGGCCATCTGGCTATTTAAAGCACCGACCATCTGTCCAATATCATTAACATCAACCAGTACCCTGCCTATACCAGGCTGGATAATGTCACTAACCCCGGAGCAGTTCGTTGCAATAATATTCGTACCCAACACTGAAGCCTCAATGCAAACCGTAGGTAATCCCTCATAGGACGAACTTAACACCATAGCCAAGGCATTTTTAATGTATGGATATGGGTTGTCAACCCAGTCTAGCAGGACTACCTTTCTTGCTAGTCCAAGCGTTGTAATAAGCCTAATAAGCCGCCGCTTTTCCGTTCCGTCACCAATAATGAGCAGAGGTACTTGTTGGTTCGATAGCGCATAGGCTTGGATAAGCCAGTCAAAGCGCTTTTGCTGAGACAGTCGGCCTACGGCAACTATATATTTACTATGGCCTATGAGTTTTTTAGAGCAAAAAGGCTGCGTAGCCAAACGACGAATCTCGTCAAAATCATAAATGTTGGGAATGATCGGAACTTCAGAAGAGCGCTTTCCAAAATGGACGACTAAGTCATCCTTTACATCCTGCGACACCGCAATCACTCTATGCCTTTTAATTGCACTAGCAAATACCCAGTGGTTTACTCGGCTCGCTCCCCACCAGTCACCCTTAAGCTGCTCACTTTTTTTATTATGCACCACATGAAAAACACGTGGATGCTCAAGGTATTGCATCAATACCTTAGAATAGTGACAGTGCAGCAGGATTACCTCATAGCCATTTTTTTCAATCAGCGCCCCCAGTTTGGCGCTTTTATACTTTGCATACCGCTTATAAAAAAAAAGCCCGCCAATAAAAATCCGCCCGAACCGTCTGACCCACTTGATCACCGGGTGATGTCTCGACACCCCTATTCCTGATGTTAGCGGAATAATATTAAAACTGCCTGCTTCGCCCTCTTGAATCCCGTGCTTTTCAAGAACAACAACATCAACCACGTGCCCCTCTGTTGATAGGGCTTGCGATAGATTGATCACAGCCTTAGATACGCCATTTTTACCAATAGAGGTTATGACACTAACGACTCTCATTATTGTTGAATACCTGTTTAGCTATGATAAAGAGGTCGCGAGCCAGAGAGTATGCACCATTAGCAAATCTAAAGTAGCTCACAATATATGGAGGCAAAAGAATTTTGCATGCCCCATACAAAGTGAAGTTATAATGAATAACGTGCCTAAGCTCCAAGAGCTTAAGCACATTTGCAAAATCTTTTTCTACTTCTACGGGTATGCTTTGCGACGATAAAACCTGCTGGTAGGCCTTTACCCTTGGCAAAAACAGAGGCTCAAACCCTTTCTCCAGTTTTGACTTATTCATGCCCCGAAGCTTATCTATCCCAAGTACATTCTCTTGATGCTGACGATAGCGTGTTAACTTCATATCGACAAAGCCCAAACGTCCTTTGATTGCCGACAACAAAGCCAACCACGCATCGTGAGGGTAACCGGCGATAAAGGGAACGGACGCTCTTACACAACTATAACGAAAAGCGACAGTTGCCCCGGTCACAACATTAGAGCGCAGTAACCGCCGTAAGAGCTTACGCGGCCCCTTACCGTCATACAGTTCTGGAAAAAAATGGATACTGCGCCACAATGAATCAGATAATGTGGCGCCATTTTCATCGATAATAGTTGCATCGGAAAAAACCAAGTCTATATGTTCATTACATAGCAAATATGTGATTAAACTTTCGGCTTTACTCTCTTCCCAAATATCATCCTGGTCGCAAAGAAATACGACATCAGAGCACGCATATGATATAGCCTGCTCAAAATTTTTAACGAAGCCAACGTTGCTTTCGTTAACTACTATCTTGGCATTGAGCTGCCATTGGCGACATAACTCATGAAGCCTCATAACCGTGTCATCGGTAGAGCAATCATCGAAAATATAAACAGTAGCAGGTTTTATCGATTGCTTGGCTATACTTTGTATTTGTGGAGCAATAAACTTTGCTCCATTGAAAGTGCAGAGAACAACATCATAGCTTAGCATGATACTTATTGGGAGCTGGTGCGTAGCCCCTTACGCACCATAGACGTTAAACGCCAAATGCTAGCCAAGCAACCATAATAGATCAGAAAAACCACACAAAATGCCCAGAACATCACATAGTCTGCTACCTGATAAACTTCTCCCAATACCCCCACAGCAGCTAGAATAATGCTCATAAAACTTATAACCATTAGCGCCTG
>DFOV01000081.1 GCA_002376965.1 Gammaproteobacteria bacterium UBA3532 | reverse complement strand
CCAGTCAGAAAGTTGCCATCTTCTGCGTTATGCTTGCTAGAAATAGAACCACTATTCCTGCGCAACCATGCCTTGAATATGGCAACTTTCTGACTGGCTGAATCAAGCATCTTGAAGTCGTTTGGGTATAAATCGGTTAGGTGGAATAGACGATTCGTTGTGCAAGCTGATTGGCTACTTCTTCATTTTGGAGCTGCGCTATAATTGCAAGAGAAAAGGCGATAGCCGTTCCTACGCCTTGCGAAGTAATCATATTACCATCGATGACAACCGCTTCGTCGACCAGTTCGTAATGCTCCGATGGCTTTAATGCGCCCGGGTATGAGGTAAGGCGTTTACCTTCGGCTATACCTGCTTGAACAAATACTTTCGGGGCGGCACAAATAGCGGCGCAGATTTTACCCGCATTATGGTGGCTATGAACACAAGCCAGCACGCCAGCATCGTCTCCCAGATGCATGGTCCCTGGTTGACCGCCAGGAAGGACCAGCGCATCGTAATGTTGATCATTTAATTCGGCCAGCACCGTTTGGGCAACCGTACGAATATCATGGCTACCATTGACTTGTTTATAGGCAAGCCCGGCGGTTGTGACGTTAATGTTTGCCCTTCGAAGTAGGTCAATAACAGTAATGGCTTCGATTTCTTCAAAGCCGGGCGCGAGTAGTACCAGTGCGGTTTTCTGAGACATCTTGCACTCCAATAAGCTGGGTTGGTTTAACCAATTCATATCCCAAAATGGGAAGCGTAGGAATGATCCGTTCCAGATAGTCCAGTGTTTCAGGGTAGGGGTGGCCGATGACCACCACTTGCCCATATTTGCGAGCATGACGTAAGGCTAGGCGAAATTGTCGGCCAATTTTGCGGGTTTCTCGCTCATTATCTAAAAATACATCACGAACCAGTGTTGGGATGTTGCTAGCACGGGCTGTTTTCGCTGCGACGCTTTTGGGTGTGGTTTTGCTATCGATAAAAAATAGACTGCGCCGAGAGACTTCTTGCATCGTCCAAGCCATGGGAGCAGGTTGGGCGGTAAGGTAGCTTCCCATGTGATTGTTAACGCCTTCAATATATGGGATTGAGTCGATGTTTTGTTGCAGCACTCGAATGAATTCTTCACGCGTCATTTCATGGGTTAGCGCCCCTGGCCCCAACCGAAGGCCATAGTGGTTAGACATAGGAGCGTGCAGCATGACCGTCTTGCCTTGCTGGTGAGCCAGCCGAGCCAGTCGTTTCGAATGCGGCGTATGGGGTAAAATTGCGCAGGCGATTGGAGCGGGCAGATCTACGGTACGTTTACCGCGAGGCCAGTTGTCACCAATGTCGTCGATAATAATTGCTATTTTGTTGGCGTATGCCAATGAATGAGCCAGCCACAAACTCAAAAACAGACAAATAATCGCGATAGGTTGGCTTGCTCTCATTGGTTTAACTTCGCATAAAGGTTTAGGGCTACTAGCAAATTCACAGCTTCATAAAGTTGATAATCGCTTTCTGCCAAGCTTGATGGTGGTGTTGAGTGTTTATCTGGGGCTTTGTCTTCACCCTTCAGCGCCCCGTAGAGGCTTCTCTCGCTAAATAACTGTTTGGCTTGCGAGCCTGAAATTTGGGTAACGGCTACTTCGATATCAGGTGTTATGCCTAGCCCCTGTATGGAGTGGCCACTGGGCGTGTAGTAGCGTGCAGTCGTGAGCTTAATGGCGACATTGTCATGCTCCAATATAGATTGCACCGACCCTTTCCCGAACGATTTAACACCCATGACAATCGCTCGTTTGGTATCTTGCAGGGCTCCTGCAACAATTTCAGAGGCTGATGCACTGCCTCCATTGATCAATACCACGATAGGTTTGTTTGCAAAGTATTCATTTGGGGTTGCTTTGATTTCCTGATTCATTGCCTCCAGTCGACCACGAGTTGATACGATAGTGTTGTCACTTAGAAATAGGTCGCTGACACCAATAGCAGATGATAGTGTTCCGCCTGGATTGTCTCTTAAATCAAGTACGAGTCCGGTTAAATCGTTTAGAAGGAGGGCATCTAGCGCATCCATGACATCTTGAGTCGTGTCTGACTGAAATTGGCGGATTTGAATATAGCCAATACTGTCACTTAGTTGTTCATAGCGGACGCTTTGTATCACAATCTCATCACGAATTAGGGAGACACTAAAGCTTTTGTCCGTTGATTCGCGGTATATATCCAAGGTCAACGCCGTTCCAATCTCACCGCGCAATAGCTTTAATGCTTGAGCAAAGCGCATCCCTCTGAAGCTAGTGCCATTGATTGCCGTAATAATATCTCCTGATGTTAATCCCGCTGCAGAGGCGGGCGTGTTATCAAGTGCAGATATAATGGTAAGTTTGCCGTCGTTCATTGCCAACTCAATACCTACTCCACCATAGTTTCCTTCAGTAGTTTCGCGGAGATCCTGTATTTCATTGCTATCGAGATATTCACTATGTGGATCGAGTCCATCAAGCATGCCTTGTATGGCAAACTCAATCAGCTCGCCATCGTCAACTGGTTCAACATAGGCGGTACGGATTTGCTCAAGAAAATAGGTAAAGCGGTTTACCTGTTCAATAGGAAGGCTGGTTGATTTCGCTCCAGCTGTAAAGGTAGTCAACAACAGAATAGTAGCGATGAAATATCGTATACTTTGATACATAATTGCCATTTTTAGTAAGGTATCTTTAAAAAGTCATTTAAGTTAGCCAAGTAACGACCAAAAAACTAGTTTAGCTGTTGTTAAACCATTTTGACGGATTTTTGGGGCGCCCCTGGTGGCGTATTTCAAAGTATAGCCCTGAATTTAGCTGGCCGCCGCTAATTCCTACACTGCCAATTGCCTCACCGGCTTCAATCCAGTCGCCAGGATTTTTGAATACAGATTGGTTGTGGCCGTATAGGCTCATATAACCGTCGCCATGATCCACGATAACCAGTAACCCAAATCCGCGTAACCAGTCGGCAAATATAACTCGCCCTTGGTGTACTGAGGTAACAATGTCTCCTTCATTGGCTCGGATGACGACGCCATTGCTATGAATTCGGTTTGACGATGAACGAAAGGTATTTATCACCTTACCTTGAACGGGCCAGCGTAACTTGCCCTTGAGTGCTGCAAACTTGGCATTGCGGGCTGACAAGTTACGTTGTTTAAGAATATGACGAATACCATCTAATAGTTCGGATAATTGTGACTGGTTCTCTTTCAGGTTGCCCAGGCGAGCGTCATTACTGGATATCTGTTGATTGAGGTTGCTAAGAAAGCGGTCACGTTGGGCTTTTTGTTGATTAAGCTCTGTCAGTTCGCGTTGTTGTTGCTCGTGGATCTTTTCCATTTGCTCTGCTTTCTGCTGGATAACCTGTTCTACATCGATGAGTTCGCGAATCGTTGCTCCTAGTTTGTCGATGTTACTAATACGCGCTTTGTTCAGATAATTGTAATAGGCGAGCAGTCGTCCCAGCTTTTCTGGTTGCTCCTGATTGAGCAGAAGCTTGATGTATTCCTGGCGGCCACTGAAGTATGCGCTGCGTACTTGCTGACTAAGGGCTTGCTCGTTGGCCGATTTTTCACGCAGTAGCTCTCTTTTTCGTTGTTGTTTTTGTTTTAGTTGGCGCTTTAGGTCATTCCGCTCTTTATTTAGCCAATGTACCTGCTTCGCCGTTTTACTAATGTTTTTTTCAAGCTTGGACAGCTCTTTAGATATTTGGTCGCGTTGATCGACCTTTTGTGACAGTGATTGTTGAATGCGCGATATTTGCTGGTTAAGTTGTTTTATATCCTTTTCAATTTTTTGTGGGTTTTCCATGGCAACATTTGCCAAACTAACCGGACACCAGCTCAATAAATAAAGGAGAAGCAGCATTTGTATGCTACTTCTCCTTGCTAGTACTCGAAACGCTGAAAGCACAGGGGTAGTTACCCTTTAAGTGTCATAATCGTCTTGCCGGTCATTTCACTTGGTTGTTCCATTCCCATCAAATACAAAATGGTTGGGGCAACATCGGATAACACGCCACCGCTTGTTGCTGGCTCTGCATCCCGTCCAACGTAAATGAACGGAACCAACTCACAGGTGTGGGCGGTATGTGCTTGGCCAGAGTTCGGATCTTCCATTTGCTCAGCGTTACCATGATCAGCTGTAATTAGCACTTCTCCGCCGACTTTTTGTGCGGCTTCGACAACACGGCCAATACATGTATCTAACGCTTCAATGGCTTGTTTGGCTGCATCGAATTTTCCGGTATGTCCGACCATGTCGGCATTGGCGTAATTACAGATGATCGTATCAAATTCACCGCTTTCAATCGCGGCGACCAGCTTGTCGGTGACTTCTGGCGCACTCATTTCTGGTTGCATATCATATGTCGCTACGTCGGGTGATGGGACAAGAATACGCGTTTCACCATCAAACTCAGTTTCCCGGCCACCGCTGAAGAAAAATGTTACATGGGCATATTTTTCAGTTTCGGCAATTCGAAGCTGTTTAAGTCCGTTATTTTGCAAATATTCGCCTAGAGTATTAGGCAGGTCTTCGGGCGGGTAGGCCGCTAGCGCTTCGATATCGGATGCATACTCAGTGAGACACACAAAACTAGACAGTTTAGGCTGGTCTCCGCGCGCGAACCCTTCAAATAATGGATCGGTAAAGGCATAAGTCAGTTCGCGGGCGCGATCAGCTCGGTAGTTCAAGAATAGCAATGCGTCGCCGTCATTGATCCTTACTGGTGCTTCATCGTCTTGATGTATGGTCGTAGGTTTGACAAACTCATCGACCTCTTCGCGAGCATAAGCATTCTCCAAAGCTGCAATAGGTGATGTCGCTGTATATTCTCCAGTGCCTCTAGCGATTAGGTCATAGGCTTTTTGGACACGATCCCAGCGTTTATCGCGGTCCATGGCGAAGTAGCGTCCAACGATGGAGGCTATCTTGCCGGTGCCGACCTCTTCAAAAACAGCACTGGCAGCGTTAATTGGCCCATGAGCGCTTTTGGGTGGAGTGTCCCGGCCATCCAGGAACGCATGAAGATAAATATCTTTTGCGCCTCGTTTGGCTGCAAGGCGAATCGCTGCATGAATATGCTCATCATGGCTGTGAACGCCGCCAGGAGATAGCAGTCCCATTAGATGTACAGCTTTTCCTTTGGCAACGGCTTTGTCGATGGCTTCAAGGATTGTAGGGTTTTGATCAAAGGTCCCTTCGGCAATATCTTTAGTAATACGGGTAAAATCTTGATATACCACTCGGCCTGCACCCAAGTTGACATGGCCAACTTCTGAATTGCCCATTTGCCCATCCGGCAATCCAACATCCAGCCCAGAACCTGAGATTAGTGTGCTGGGATACTCGTTCCACAAACGGTCAAATACTGGCTTGTTTGCATGTAAGATAGCGTTGGACTCTGACTCTTCTCTATATCCCCAACCATCCATGATAAGCAATACTACGGGACGTACTTGTGGTTTCATGATCTCAACCTCTTAAAAATTTTAGAAAACGTTGATAACTGCCTGAATAATCTGATGCGTAAAAATACTTGCACGGCGGGCATGTCATTCTAAGCGACTGTGGTGGTCTTATTTTATCTGGTCTGGAGTGAATTGCAATTTAGGTGTTTATCGACGTTGACCTCCGATGATAGTCTGGTCGTCATTTATTCGACAACATCGTAAGCTTTGCTATTTGGTCTTCAGGGGATGGAGATAGTATGAACTTTCGCCAATTGGCATTTTTCGTTGGGCCTCTGCTGGCCATTCTTATCTATGTTTTGATGGTTCAGTATCATTGGAGTAGTGCCGCATCCATCACCGCCGCAACGACGGTTCTTTGTGCCGTGTGGTGGATTTTTGAGCCGATCCCTATTCCTATCACTTCTTTGATTCCCATTGGTTTGTTTCCCCTTATGGGAGTGCTTGACAAGAATATGGTGGGGCAGGCTTATGGGAGTCCATTGATACTGCTTTTGTTAGGTGGATTTATATTATCTCAAGCTCTTGAATATAGTGGCGCACACCGACGAGTTGCTTTTTATTTAGTTCGGCTTATTGGTGGAAGCTCCCCGCGCAGGGTGGTGTTTGGCTTTATGGTTGCTGCAGCGGCTTTGAGCATGTGGATATCTAATACGGCAACGACTTTGATGTTATTGCCGGTTGCTTTGGCGGTTGCCGAAAAAGTAAAAGAACCGAAATTCGTGTTAATTCTACTACTTGGAATTGCATATGCGGCGAGTATTGGTGGTGTTGGAACACCGATAGGTACGCCACCAAACGTTATTTTTATGCAAGTTTATGCGACCAATACCGGAATTGAGCCTAGTTTTTTGACTTGGATGGGGTGGGGGGGTCCTATGGTATTGTGTTTTATCCCTATTGTTGGATGGTGGTTAACCCGTCATTTACATTCCAAAGAGCATGTCGAGCTTCCTGTGATTGGGGCATGGAGTGTTCATGAAGTTCGAGTGATGCTGGTATTTGTGGTTACCGCTTTGCTTTGGGTGACGCGAAAAGAACCCTTTGGTGGCTGGAGTGGTATGTTTGGTTTAACCAGCGCTAATGATGCCTCGGTTGCTTTGATGGCCGTTGTCGCGCTGTTTATGATCCCCGATGGAAAAGGTGGCAAGTTGTTGGATTGGAATACAGCGAATAAAATTCCTTGGGGCGTTTTATTGCTGTTTGCTGGCGGGATTGTTTTAGCCAAGGCATTCATTGCTACGGGCATCAGTCAAGCGATCGGTGAAAGCCTTTCCAGCGTCGCACGCTTGAATATTGTGCTGGTTACTGTGGTTATTTGCCTGGTGGTTACATTTTTGACGGAGGTAACCAGCGACACTGCAACGACCACGCTGCTAATGCCTATTTTGGCTGCTACGGCTGTTGCGTCAAACATTGAGCCTATGCTGCTAATGATCCCAGCCGCTATGAGTGCTAGCTGCGCCTTCATGCTGCCTGTTGCCACAGCACCCAATGCCGTTGTTTTTTCATCAGGAAAAGTCGACATACAACAGATGGCAAGAATGGGGATAGTACTTAACCTGTTTGGAGTGGTGGTTATAAGTTCGGTTTGCCTTTTGCTGGTTGGTTAGCAGGATGGAGGCTGTTTACGCAGTCATAAACGCGTTCCTGATGCTAATTTGACTAAAGAATCATCCATGATTCAGCTTCAATAGCCTCCAAAGCGTATCTTAAATAGGTATTTTTCTTGTCCAGAGTTTAGATTGATTAGAGCCCCAAACAATAGGCATTATTTGATGGGTAGTCATAAAACGTCGTTGGCATCGTTGGCAGGTTGAGCGCCGCTATTTGCTGCTGGGCGTCGTTTCCAATCGCCAGCCCCCACATATGAATGTAATTTCGCATATCTCGTTGAGTCACTACAGATAGCGCTATAGCCAGCCAATCGTTTTTCGGCAACGCTTTGGCCTCTTCTCGTGTGAACAGAGTGAAGCCTAAGGTTTCTCGTGCCGCTAACCACTCTGCATCACTATTATCTGCTCGATTGAATTCACGATCCAATATGTGAAGCCTTCCTAGTACATGCCAACCATCATCTACCACCCCTTCGGCTTGGGCACTCTTGAATATTTGAACGTAGATCGCTGCTCCTTGTGACCAGCTGGTTAGGTTCGCTGCTTGCATAAAGCTAAACGGATCAGCTTCCATTGTACTTTGAGTAAGTAGCGAGGACAGGCTATCAAACGGGAGATTTTGACAACTTGGGTCGCTACCGGTATCAAGGTGGTAGCGCGATTTACTATAGTACGAATAAAAATTGGTACTGGCGTGACCATCCCAGCCTTCGAAGCGGAATCGACCTCGTTCTAGCCCATGGCCTAGCTCATGTAGGTCGCCGTGTCCGATGGGGTTGAAGGACCAGTATGCATCGTAGGGGTTGCCAGAGCAGCCGTAGCCACAATTGGCTTGATCCGCGTTCATGTGTTTGACCAGATCAATGGTATCGACTTGCCAGCCCCGGCTGGATGCAAAATCAATTATCTCGTTGACTGTATCGATACCTGGTCCTTGGAAACCAGCCAAAATATGCGGGTAGTTATGTACATAGCGCTCGGTAGCCGCTGCTATTTCAGCAGGGGACGACCAAGGGCTTTCGCTAAGTGATGTTTGCATCTTCTCTATTTTGGAGTGCACTTCAAAGCCTGGCGTCACCATTTCAGCCCAATCATAGTCAGCTTGTGCTAGCGCTGCGGTGAAGAAGATGTTGTCTTCTTCACCGTTCCAATATGGATGTTCTCCGACCTGGGTGAAAGTGAAGGCTACGTTTTGGTTATTGGTATCGAATCCAATTTGAATTGGGCCGCCATAGCTTGAGGTTAGGTGAAGGGTTTGGCCTGGCGTGATCGAAAACTTAGAGCTTTGTAGGTGTTTTGGGCGTTTATAACCGTCAGTCTGGAATTCGTGTGTCGCTCCGCTGCGCAATGTGTTTATGAATATAGTGGTTTCGACATTGGCATTGTCAGTGCGTGTAACACTGAATGTTTGACCGGGCAGGGCATAGGCGCCACTTGAGCGAAAGTGGCGTTTGCTTTGCATCAATACATTTTTTGTTACAGGAGAGATATGTGAAAAGTCACTGCGACTGAAATTGCCCATGTCGGGTTGGGCAGGCGCAATATCGCGGGAATAATATAAACAGTGATCTGCCAACAAAGATGATAAAAATTCGACTTGTTGTGTGGCATTTTTATCCATTGGGTATGTCACGTCTTGGCGGTATTGATCACACGCCAGCAACAATAGCTTGGGTAGGCGGTAGGAGACTTGGTCGAATATACGGATCTGCGCGCTATCGAGCTGCTGCAGCATTTGTTTTATAGCTTGCGCTCCATCCAAGAATTGAGACTGGTACTGGGATGACTCTGGGCAGGACTTGTCGTCACATAGAGAAAAGTCGATGGTGAAACTATCGTTTTTCAGGTGGGTTAGTGTCGTCTTTATCGATTGAATATCCTGAGGTAAATGCTCAACTAGCATGGTTGGGCTGTAATTTTTAACTTGCAGCTTACGCCAGTAATTATCCCATGTGTAGCCAATGTCTAGTTGTTTAAATATTTGCTGGCCTAACGGTGTGATGTTTCCGTTGTGGTGAAAGTAGAGTACGGCGACATTTTGATTGAGTGCATCGGCTATGGTTTCCGCAATATCAGGTGGGCTATCTTGATCCGACGCGATCTGCGATATAATCAGCAGATCGGTATCCGGCGTAATGCATGCAGAGAGCTGTTGGCCATCACAAGTGTTTTCATCGTTATATCGTGCATTGGGTAGGTTTGTATCTAACCAGGCTCGCGTTGCTACTTCATCAGGAAAGTAAAAACTTTGGTCTTGATGGGCGATGACGATATCGAGAGAAGCCTGGGAAATTTCGTCTCGCTGAGTAAGCCAGGAGAGACTATTGAGAACAAACTGATTCATTTGCTGATTAACCGAATTGGCATCACGATACAGATTCCTTAGTGGATGGCTGCCAAACGCCATGTATCGCCCTCTGTTATTTTGCTGATCTTTTGTTCCAGCAATCACAATTGGTTTTTGCTGGATGGTATAGCCGTCGACAAAAACGCTATTTGTCTCAAGTACAGGGGTATTTTGACCATATGTCGCACCTAGCAATGCTGCATCGTGGGTTGGATTCCATGTAAGCTGGGTTAAGCTTGAGTTATCAGCTTTTGGGCTTCCGTCGGCATTTAAGTTATATAAACGGGAAAGGAGTTGGACGCTGGATGCTTTAGCGTCATCAATGGTATCAATTGCTGCGTTGATAAGCGTCTCTGGTTCAAGTTCTGCTGCGTCACCTGTTCGTAATGCTTTTTCTAGAGGGCTTTCCTGGAGGAGTTTTCGCTGGCCTTGATGATCAACCCATTGCCATTGTAGAGGGGTGGTGTTGAGCTGGCTAATCTGTGATATCTGGCCATTGGCAAGGTAGTAAATAACATTTTGCCCAGTATTTTGGTGACGCCAGATCAAATCGTCTTGATTGTCCTGATTCAGATCCGTTCCGCCGACAAGTTGCCAGTTAATATCTGCAACTTGATTGAGAGAGTAGCTCAATTGAATGGTGTTGTTAGCCATTCGGTAAACCCAGTTCAAGCCCGATTGCTGATTGCGCCAGATGATGTCATCTGTGTCGTCTCCATTGACATCGGCAATTGTCGCGACGTTCCAGTCAGGTCCGACTACATTCAGAGCAAGCCCCTGCTGGAAATAGCCATTTTGTAGTTGGTATATATAAGTTGCGCCGCTTAGCATATGTCGCCACAACAGGTCATGGTGACCATCTCCATTAAAGTCGCCCAGGCCTACGATTTTCCATTGGTCATCACTAACGGTGGCTAGGCGGTGGCTGTGGTTAATGGTTATCCCGTCCATCAGATAGACCCAAACTCTGCCATCCGTGTTCCGCCAAATCATATCGTCTTTATCATCGTTATTTAAATCGGCGAGTCCCATCAAGTTCCACTCTGTGGAGGCTTGGTTGATTTGCTGGCTCTGTGTAATGATTGCCCCGTTCATCAAATAGCCCCAGTTCACTCCTGTTTCGCGGTTACGCCAAACAATGTCCTGTTGGTCGTCTCCGTTCAGATCGCCTAAAAATGCTTGCCACGCCGAGGGGACGGTATTGATGTATTGGCTACGCCAACCGCTGTTATCAAATACATAACGCCAAGTTTGGCCATTCTGGCTATTTCTCCAGAATATTGACGAGCTTTGAACGATGGGTGAAAGGAGAATGAGGGGGATAACACACAGCAATGTGTGCGACAGGGCTCTTCTTGGCATAGTAATCCTCTAGTACAGCAGAGTTATCGGGCTTATGCCCGCTTATTTTTTATTGTCTTTGTCTATATTTTTATATTTGCATTCTAACCAGTATTGCTGCGCCGCGAAAGATGATTCTGCGATTGTCGTGATCTAGCTGATATAGGCAATGCTCTGGCATTCTGTGGTGGCTTCCACTAAAATGCCCCCACAGTAATTACAGGTAGAGACTTATATGAATCAGTTGGTCGAGTTTATTGGTAATCATCTTATTCTCGTGACATTGTGGATCGCAGTTGCATCCTTCCTCATCGTTTTAGTTATGCAGGGCAAGTTTAATGGCGTGAAAGCGCTGTCATCTCAGCAAACAGTTAATCTAATGAATCGTGAGAACGCCAAAGTCATCGATATACGACCAGTGAATGAATTTAAAAAAGGACACATTATTGATGCCATCAATGTGCCTTTTTCGAGTTTCGACGAAGGCAAAAGCAAGCTGGAGAAGTTTAAGGACAAACCGATTGTATTGGCGTGCGTCGCAGGTTTGCACTCCGGTCAAGCCGGTATGACACTAAAAAAATCCGGTTTTTCGCAAATATATCGACTAAATGGCGGTATGAACGCTTGGATTAATGACAAACTGCCCTTACATAGGTAGGAGTGGCAGTCATGGCGGAGATAGTGATTTATACGACGCGTTATTGCCCATTTTGTATCATGGCAAGACGTTTGTTGGATACGAAGCAGCTCAAGTACCAGGAAATTACCGTTGACGGTAACCCTGAGCTGAGAAAAGAGATGGAGCGGCTCAGCGGTGGCTACACTGTTCCGCAAGTCTTTATTAATGATAAGCCGATTGGTGGCTATGACCGTCTCAGCGCCCTTGAACATCAAGGTGAGCTGGACAAGATGGTCAGTTAGTGGTTAATGCACAAGGCATCGACCTTAAATTAGTAGAAAAGCGCGTAAAACGCAGAAATAACGTAGGACGAATATCATGGCTGAACAACAGCAATCACAAGCACAGTTTCAAATTCAACGCATTTATGTCAAAGACATCTCTTTCGAAGCCCCTAATCTTCCCGGCTTGTTCCGCGAGACAAACGATTGGAAACCAGAAATTAATATGGAGCTTCACACCAATAGTGACTCATTGGGAGATGACAACCACGATGTAACATTGCAAATGACTGTGACTGCCAAGCTAGGTGAGCAAGTCGCGTTTTTAATCGAAGTTAAACAGGCTGGTATTTTCACTGTTAAAGGTTTGGATGAAACACAATTACGCCACACTCTTGGTGCCTATTGCCCAACGATTCTTTATCCGTATGCACGTGAGACGATTTCTAGCTTGTCAAACAAAGGCGGATTCCCTCCATTAAACCTTGCTCCTGTTAACTTCGATGCCTTGTATGCTCAACATATGCAAAAGCAACAAGCAGCTCAAGAAGAGCAAGCTAAAGCAACTGTTCAATAAGTTAGTTGTTTAGAAAAGCCTTAAGACATTCGTTTAAGGTATAAAAAATATAACAATTAGGGCGAGCCACAGGTTCGCCCTAATTGTTTCGACAGCACTGGTAATGTTTGGTGT
This sequence comes from Gammaproteobacteria bacterium UBA3532, assembly GCA_002376965.1. Classification (GTDB taxonomy): domain Bacteria; phylum Pseudomonadota; class Gammaproteobacteria; order Enterobacterales; family UBA3532; genus UBA3532. The sequence continues at coordinate 2,528 of DFOV01000081.1, read as the reverse complement.
TGATTGGATTATCAGGTAGGAGAGTACTTATGAACATGAAAGCCGATATTGCAGTACTCGGTGCAGGGTCGTATGGAACGGCCTTAGCAATTGTTGCTGCCAGAAACGGACACCGAGTAAGTCTTTGGGGGCGAGATGAGCAAGCAATGGCCGCTATGGACAAGGCTCGAACAAATGGGCGTTACCTACCTGACATAGCATTGCCTGACACCTTAATGCCAACTGCCGATATTGCAAAGGCTTTGGATGGTGTTCAGGATATTCTTATCGTTGTGCCTAGTCACGCATTTGTTGATTGTCTTGACCGTATTGAACCTTATGTGAAGAGTGATACCAGGATTGCATGGGCTTCCAAAGGACTCGATCCAAAGACTGGCATTTTGTTGCATGAGCGGGTTAAGGAGCGATTTGGTGATAGGCCTGTTGCCGTTTTGTCTGGCCCTACCTTTGCTAAAGAGCTGGCGGCCAATCTGCCAACGGCTATTACTCTGGCAGTTGAAGACGATGCTTTTTATCAACGCTTGACCGAAATATTTCACAACGACGCATTTCGGATCTATCGCAGCGAGGATATTATCGGGACTCAACTCGGCGGAGCCGTAAAAAACGTCATCGCTGTTGGTGCAGGTATGTCTGATGGGTTAGGTTTTGGCGCTAATGCTCGCACGGCGTTAATTACCAGAGGGCTTGCCGAAATCATGCGCTTGGGAGAGGCGTTGCATGCCAACCCGCAAACCTTGAATGGCATGGCTGGCTTAGGTGATTTGGTGTTGACCTGTACCGATAATCAATCGCGAAATCGACGTTTTGGTTTGGCTATTGGGCGCGGAGAGTCTGTTGAACAGGCGCTTGCCGGAATCGGCCAGGTCGTTGAAGGCTATCGAAATACCAAAGAAGTTCTTATGTTGGCTAAGCGTCTTGGGGTTTCGATGCCGATAACCGAAACCTTGTATAAAGTACTGTACGAGGAGCTTGCACCGAAGAAGGCCGCCCATTTACTCCTCACTCGTGAGTTAAAGGCTGAGTTCTAAGTTTCTAAATCCTGCCGCATAGCCTATAGTCAATAGCATGCGGAACTTAAGGCAATCCATTTCAGCGCGGCTTGTTCAACTAAAAGATGATTGGTTGATTTTTGTTTGTGCTGTGGTGATGTCGATATCTCTTATTGCGATATCGTTCATGCTTGCTCCTAACCCTGAGCGCCAACTGCCAGAGCATGTTCTAGTTGACGAGCAAATTCAGTACTTGCAGGATCCTGACAGTAAAATCACGCTCGAAGATATTCAGCAACACCAGTTTTTCCCCGCATCGGCCCCATTCACTCAACGAGCGATCATTTCTAAAGGGGTTAGTGGGGCGACCTTTTGGTTAACCTTTAACATTCGAGATAATCGAGCGGTTGGCTATGCGAAAAGCCGTTGGTATGTTGAGTTGGCTTATCCAACCTTAAACGAAGTCGAGTTCTTTCTTATTGATAATCACGGGCGTATCAGAGAGCGAATGCTGCAAGGAGATCACCAGCCGCTAGAAGCTCGACCGATTCCCTATGCTAACCCCGTTTTCCCTTTTGAAATCAGTAAGCATAAAGAATATCAGGTCTTTATACGTGTAAAGACCGATGGTTTTGTCTACCTACCCGTCTACATTCACACCCCTGAGCAAATGTATCGGGCCCTTGCGAACGATCGAGGCATGTACACAGCCTATTATGGCTTGATGGTGGGGTTATGGATTTTTAATTTCTTCATTTTCATTATTGTTCGTATTCGAGCCTACGCCTATTACCTGGGCTTTTTATGGTTTGCTATGGCATTTCAAGCCGTGGCGGATGGCTATTGGTATCAATATCTCTACATCGATTCCTATTTTTGGCTGGATCGATCACAGATATATTTACCTCTGATTGCTGGTGGCTTTGCTTTAATGTTTGTAAAACACTTTTTGCAACTCGGAAGACACCTGCCGCATTACAACCGGCTGATTTATCTAGCATTAGCGCTGAATGTTCTAGCATTTCTGGTTGAGGTCCTTATTGGCGGCAATGCATCTGCGATCTGGGCAATGGTTACGATATTAGTGGCGCTATCTATGCTTTGGTTTGTTGGTCTGGGGGCTCATTTGCACGGGATTCCGCAAGCGAAGTATTTCCTATTACCATGGACCATACTGACCATCATGGCAGCCACCTATATCCTAGCGAACTATGGCTGGATGTCATCTCCATTTTTGACAAACAATTCACTGCGTATTGGAACAGCATTGGAAGCATTGCTTTTGTCGATAGCACTGGCTCAACGCATCAACCAAATACGCAACGACAAACTTAGTGTTCAACAGGCTTTGAATAGTGAACTGGAACGACAGGTTGCAGAGTTTGCTCGTGTGACCCGAGAGTTGGCCAAAGGCAATTATTCAGCGCAGTTATCCGTTGATTTTGGTAATCAGCTTTCTTCTCTAGCTAACGATTTTAATGGTTTGGCGCGCTCACTCAATGACAGTGAGCGGCTAAGAAAGCAATGGATCAGTGA
>DFOV01000376.1 GCA_002376965.1 Gammaproteobacteria bacterium UBA3532 | reverse complement strand
GCATGCGTAGTCTTTGCCTTGGCGAGTGACGGTGATGCCTTGACGCTCGATCAGGCTTTTTAGATCGATGGTTTGTTTGATCTGGCGGATGTCGTCGTCGGAATAGCGTGCCATGTTTTTTCCTCCAAAAGCTGTCAATACAACTAAGATTTATTTATAGTATACGCATAGGTATACTATATCAAGATTCAAATAATCATGGAGGTACACTAGTCATGACACTAATGACTTATAGGTTGTATCCAATGCCTTTTGCTGATCGTTTAATACTCCTTCGTAAGAAACGTGGTCTAACGCAGGAAGGGTTAGCTGATTTGATCGGGATAACCAAGACCCAGGTTTACCGCTATGAACGCAACAGTGCCCAGCCGACACTAGAAGTGATCAAGCGCTTGGCCATTGCCTTATCGGTCAGTACAGATGAGTTGATTTTTGAAGAAGATGAACGCCAACCCGATGAGAATCTTGGCCGTTTGCTAGAGGGGATCAAGCAACTCGATCCCGGTGAGAAGCATGTGATCAAGGAGATGATCGAGGGAATGATTGTTAAGCATCAAACCAGAAAAATGATGAGTGGGCTTTCTTCTTCTTGAGTTGTTGTAATTATAGTCAGCAAGAACAGCAGGATGGGCTATCCTGCTGTTCTTGCTTGGTTATTTTAGTGGCTGGCTTATTTTTTATAGTCGGAGGAGTTGATAGCTTATAAATAACAGCGAGATGGCTATCTCGCTGTTTTTGTTTGGTTATTTGGGTGGGTGTCTCATCCCCCCCATGTTAAAAAGGTAACCTACATCTAGTAAAAATTATCGTGAGAAGTATATTTATATCTTAGCCAAGTAATGCAAAGGAGAATAATGGCATCATCAACAGCAAATTTCTGGTTAAAAACTGCCTCTACCCTGACTGGGAGGAACAAAAGCTGTCTCCAAGTTTTCATCATCATTAACATTTCTTCATCATTGGAGCTATCTATAGCTTGTGTATAGTCAAAACAGAACGCTCCCCCATCAATATCGGCAGAACGTTTAATAGTGAAGAGGCCCTCTCCCTTTCTTGTAGCGACACGATCAGTCCTTATATCGAAATACTCACGCTGAATACATAGCACCTTGCCCACGGCATATTCCAGGATATTCCGACCATCTGTAAATGCGAACTGACTCTCGTTCTTGTATATTGTCATGCTAATGGAGTTCTTATCATACTGAAAGTGGTATGGCGCTATATCAGCATCATTTGAATAGCATTTTACTGTTCGAGACACTAAACCACCGGCTAGTAATATTCGTGGCATAACTATTCCTCATCAACCTTGGATTTAATACCTTCATCTACTGTATCCACCGCAATTTTATGACTTGCGCCACGCCACTCAACATTAAAAGCCAGAGACTTGATTCTTATTTTAAAGTTGACAGCAGTCCTAGCCTCTGACGTAGTTAGGTTATCTCTTACACCATAAGCCACATCAATACTCATGAAGCTTTTCCATGATTTAGGTAGTAGCCAATCACCGAAAGGAAGTGTGCCTGACGTCTTTTCCAAAATGGTAGCGCTAACATTATTCCCTTCCCAGTCACTGGCGTAGCGAACAACCTGATCCGTATCTAGTGTCCCCGAAACCGCTCCCTGAGTTCCCGAGTTCTTAAACTGCGTGCCCCAGAAGTCAGTACCAATTACGATCTTCCCACCAACAGTATCTTTATTCCATTTACTATCAATGCTGAAGCGAATATCGTCTTCGCCGGAAAGAATATCTGTAACCAATTCATCGACATAAAGTGTTGAAAAATCGGTAAGATCACCCCACGCGTCTTTTAACTGATCCCACTGCTGCCCTCGATAGTTGGGAGAAGCAATAATACCCCCTAAAGCTAGCCCACCATCGAAAAGGCCAAACCCAAATTCAGCTGGAAACTTTAAGAACGCGGCAGCCATAGTTATACCGCCGCCGCCATCAGAAACAGCAGCTTCATCCAATCTCCTTAAAGTTCTCTCTTTTCCTAAGTCCCAAGCTCCAACAAAGTTATCATAACTTTCACCAAGTTGTGCCAATAAAGAGCGTTCACCGGCACCTTGTCTAGGCATGGCTGCTTGAGATACCTCGAATCTACTAGGCGTCGTCGGCTCTCGCTGAGAAACGGGTGCATTACTAGTCGCTGGAATAGGTGAAGCGTCTGCCGCCTTTTGATTGCTTCGTCCTTGGCGAGTAGCTGCCTCTTTCTGAGCGGCTTCTTCTGCTCTCCAAACAGCCAGTTTCTCTGTTCGGGCTTTTAATACATCCGCATCAGTTAAATCTGCAATATGGCTGGGTACACCGCTAGCGCTTGGATCATAGCCATAATCACCCACACCACCTGAGGCCGTCGCTTGATAGCGTTTCCACTTCTCATACTGTTCGCGCTGCTCGATTTCTGCTTGTCTAGCCTTAGCGTCTGATGAGGCCGATTTTAAGGCTCCCACAATCGAATTCCCCAACGCATTGCCAAACGCCATTGGCCT
>DFOV01000010.1 GCA_002376965.1 Gammaproteobacteria bacterium UBA3532 | reverse complement strand
CCACATCCTCCGCCACAGAAAACAGTTGCCCAAAATTCGCTTCCAATCGTTGCCAGCTTTCTTGTAATTCATGCGGGCTTTGGCTGGCGGCGACGGCTTGCAGAGTGGCTTGGCGCAGGTGGTTTTGCAGGGTACGGCGCTTTTGTTGCTGTGCTTCCAGTTGATCGCATAGGGCCATCAGTTCATCGACTTTGGCGACAATGCGGGATTGTTCTTCCTTGGGCGGAATTGGGGTTGGAATCGGTCGCATTCCACCCAAGGATATATTGGCGATGTTGGTAGTTTGGCTTGCCGTTACACGCATTCTTGATTGCATATAAGGACTGCGCAAAACGAGATAGAGATACTCCGGCTCTATAACATGTGGGCGGATTGCCGCAATAAAACCACCAAATGTAGCTCGCTCTTTTACTTCCCTTACAAGTGCGACCTTGCCAACGAGCTCATAACTGTTAGCCATAGAAATCATGGTATCGCCAAACTCTATCCACTGATCATCCCTTTTTACAAGATCAGGGTTTATAAAAATTAGATCAGACCAATCCACTTCAGCTTGAACATTGCTAGTTCGAAGGCATGCTACGACATCATCTGTTCTAAACGTTTGCTTTTTTGATGATGGAAACGTAACCCCTCTAACAATTTCACAAATATTGCCTAGCCGCTCGAAGGCCCAGCTATCAGGCAACTTAAAAGAAAGCTCAGATTCTTCGATTTCGGGAAGAGGGGTTGGCCTACGTAGTTTTCCATCTTGTACAAGCTTCAAGCGAAATTCGATAATCTCTCTAATAAGCGACGTTGCATTTGAAACGCCCGTTTGTTCAGCCAGTAGCTCACCGCGGATCGCTAAATCTAGGATCAGCTCCCGCAACCGCGCTATGCCTCCCGGTGCATTGGCAATATGGCCAAACTCGGCCAAAAACTGTTGTGCATCCATTAGTCTTGCTCCCCACGATTTTCTAGCCGTGCCCGTGAGTGTTCAATGGCTTGGTGCAATTTGGCTTGTAATACTTCTTTGGGTGGCAGCACCGTGAGGTATTCGGCGACATGAATGCCGCTGGCGTCTAGCTCCAAGAGTTCGATTTGTTCTTGTTTTTTTCCGCTGCATAAAATAATCCCCAGCGGTGGGGCTTCGCCTTCTTCCTGTTCATATTTTGCCAACCAGCGTAAATACAACTCCATTTGGCCCTTGTATTCCGCTTTAAAATCGCCCTGCTGCTTTAGCTCTTGTTCCAGTAAGGCTTCGGGTTGTTTAGAGAGTGCCGTGCGTTCAAACAGTTGCGAATCGAGCCGTTGTTGCAAGGTGCGGGTGCTCCAATTTTCTTGCTGACACATTTGCAGGTAAAAATCGCGCTTGAGTGGATCGTCTAAGTAGATGATCGTTTTGAAGTGTGTCCAGCTTAATTGTCTCTGCACTGCGGAGACAATCTCAAAATCAGGGAATACTTCGGCAAAGCGCAGCATATGGCGCAGGTTTTTCGCGGAAAAGCCGCGTCCGTAATCGCTTTCTAATTGTCTCGACAGTGCAGAGACAATTTGTTCGCCATAAGCGGCACGCTCACCATTCAGTATTTCATGATGAATTCGCTGGCCAATGTGCCAATAAAGGCGGGTAAGGGCGCTGTTAACGGTGCTAACCAGTTGCTGGCGGCTTTGCTCGATTAATGCGCGAATATCGCCCAGTAATGGTTGCGGAGCTGGCTGGGTGGGGTTGCTCATGCGTTTTCACCCTCGGCACTAAAGTGATGAGCCAGAGCCGCCGCCAGTTCACTTTTTAATTGGTTTTCGGTTTCCTCAATTTCGCCTAACAGTTTTTTGTATTTAATCAGCAGCTCGTCGGGGTCGTGGCTTTCTTCTTCTGGCGCATTGGGGTTTTTTAAATCCAAGTTAAAAATGGGCCAGTAGAGGCGATCACCAGCGGCTTGGGCGTCGCGAGCTTTTAGGCGCAAGCCGTCACTCTCGGCTTTTAAGATCTCGATATCGTCTTCAATGGGTTGGCGTTGGACTTTATCGGTTATGCCTCTAATGGAATCACGCAAATCGCGGATGCGGTTATCGAGTGCGCTGGCTTCATTATTTAAACGTTCGGCATTGGCCCAGTGTGGTTTCGCGGCGGCTTCGGCTTGTTCGCGTTTGCTTTTGAAGTCTACCTTCCAAGCGAATTCGTTTTCTTCGCGGCTGGCAAAATCGTCGGCCTCAATGCCCCACCAATCCTGTTCGGGTTTAAACTCCTCTAGGCGAATCGGTTTAGTTTTGCTGTAGCTTTTGTAGCCTGCGGGGTAGGGATGTTCGTAAAACCAGATGGTGTCGGTGTGAAAATGTTCGCTGCCATCGTCTATTCGTTTCCCTTTGGTGAAAAACAATAAGTTGGTTTTAATGGTGGTGTAGGGGGCAAATACGCCTTTGGGTAGGCGAATAATGGTGTGCAGTTTGCACTCTTGCAGCAGCAGTTTTTTAAGCGTGCCTTTAATGCCATCACCAAATAAAAATCCATCGGGTAGTACCACGGCCGCGCGACCGTTTTCTTTCAATAATTTTTTGATGATTAAGGCCATAAACATATCGGCAGTTTCACGGGTTTTTATATCGGCAGGGTAGTCGTTGCCAACGCCGTCATCTTCATAACCGCCAAAGGGTGGGTTGGTGATGATGCAATCTACTTTTTGGTTAGCATTCCAGTCGTTCCAACCGATACCTAGGGTATTTTTGTGTTCGATCTGGCTGGGTACATCGATGCCATGTAAGAGCATATTGGTGGTGCACAGCAGGTGCGGCAGTTGTTTCTTCTCGATGCCGCGAATCAGTGTTTCAATGGCCTTTTGATCTTCTGCGCCAGACTTTTCGGTACGTTGGTTACGCAGGTGATCAATCGCTGCCGTTAAAAAGCCGCCAGTACCGCAGGCGGGGTCCATTACCGTTTCGCGTTTATCCAGACGAGGATTGACGCGGTCGGCCATAAAGGCGGTGATGGCCCGCGGGGTATAGAATTCACCGGCGTTACCTGCACCGCGCAGGTCGTTGAGTAGCTTCTCGTAAACATCACCGATTTGGGCGCGGGTTTTAAAGTCGTGAAAGTTAATCGCTTCTTCGAGCTTTTCGATCACGGCCAGTAATTGAGCACCAGACTTCATGTAGTTGTTGGCATCTTGAAAAACGCTGCGAATAACTTTGTGTTGCGCAGAGGCATTTGCATCCAGCTCTTTTAAGGCAGGAAATAACTGGTTGTTCACAAAACCGATAATGTCGCTGGCGGCCATTTGCGGGGCTTTTTTGCCATCGGCACCGGATGCATAGGCTGCCCAGTTGCGCCAGCGGAATTCATCTGGCAGTGGCGATTGATAATCGGCGTTATCGTCTTCCCATTCTTCTTCGCGCTGGTCGTACACTTTCAAAAACAACATCCAAGTGAGCTGGCCTAAGCGCTGGGCGTCGCCATCGACACCGTCGTCTTTGCGCATGATGTCTTGAATGGATTTTATGGTACTGCTGAGGTTCATTTTTCTTCCTATTTAAACATTTGTTTAAGCGCTTTGGTCGTCATAAAGCGCTTGTTCTAATTCGTGAATGGCTTGGGTGTATTGATCAACGCCGCCAAAAATGCCACGGCGGATCTGGGTTTTACTACCGAAATTATCAAACGGCGGCAGCTCCAGCACTTTGGCATCTTCAATATCTTGCACGCCGTGGTCAGCAAATTTTTCCAGTAAAGCTTCGAGTACGGCACGGGCTTGATCGCCGTATTTGCCAAATATGTCGCGCTTTTTGACCTTGTTGGCACGCTCACGGCGGGTGAGCGGCTTTTGGTTAAAGGCAACATGAGCAACCAAATCGAAAGCGTCTAACTCACTGCCGTTGGGTATTGCTTGCTGCAGAATGTCTAGCGGTACGCCATGTTCGGCCATTTCGTCAAGCACCGCTTGTTTGCGTTCTGCTGCGTTCCAGCGACTTAAAAAAACGTTTAAATCAGTGAACTCGGATTGTAAGGCTTTTTTCAGCTCGGCCTTGAGCAATGCACCGTAACTTTCGGTGATTAGCTTGCCGTTAGCATCCAAATATTGTTCGCGACTAACGGCAACTCGTACCTTGACGTCGTCAATGACATATTTAGTGCGTTTTTGTTCTTGTTCCTGATTTCCAGCCACATCGAGGTTGCTGTTTGCTCCACTGCCGTATGGTGGCGGCTCTAATTCACCAATTGCTAAAGTGGTGTTTGTAGAGCTGTCTTCAGTTACCGGATCTTCTGGAGGGATCACGGGTTCATCGAGGGTTGGTTCGTAGATCACCACCGGCTCGCCGTCGAAATCTGGGTCGGCAAACAAACGGGTAGCTCCTTTGAAATCCATGATGGTGAAATACAGCTTTTGGTAATCCTCACGCAGGCGGGTGCCTCGGCCAATGATCTGTTTAAACTCGGTCATGGAGTTGATATTTTGATCGAGCACGATGAGCTTACAGGTTTTGGCATCCACGCCTGTGGTGAGCAATTTGGAGGTGGTGGCAATCACCGGGTATGGCTCGTCGTTATCAATAAAGTAGGAAAGTTGAGCTTTGCCTTCGTTATCGTCGCCGGTTATGCGCATCACATAACGGCGGTTGCTGGCGGCTGCGGGAATTAGTTTGACCAGAGCCTGACGCATGCGTTCGGCGTGATCTTGGTCGTCGCAAAAAACGATGGTTTTGGCCATAGGATCGGTAGCTTTTAGGTATTCCCATACTTTACTGGCGACCAGTTCGGTACGCTTTTCCAGCACCAAGTTGCGATCGAAATCTTTGGTGTTGTACTGACGTTGCTCAACTAATTGGCCCAGCTTATCAACCTTGCCTTTTTCGGGCGTGTAGCCCACGGCATCCACATCGGTAGCGATACGAATCACTTTGTAAGGAGCAAGAAAGCCGTCTTCGATGCCTTGCTTCAACGAGTAGGTGTAAATAGGATCGCCAAAATAGGTGATGTTGCTGATATCTTTGGTTTCTTTGGGTGTAGCCGTTAAACCTAAGTGAGTCGCGCTGCTGAAGTATTCGAGCACATCACGCCAAGCTGAGTCGTCGGCAGCACTGCCTCGGTGGCATTCGTCAATGACGATCATGTCAAAAAAATCGGATGGGAACTGGCGGTAAATTTGTTTCCATTCTTCGCGGCCTGTCACCGCTTGATAGAGGGCAAGGTAAATTTCGTAATTCTTTTTGACTTCGCGGTTGCTGACTTTATGCATCACCTCGCCAAACGGGGCGAAGTCTTGTTGCATGGTTTGGTCGACCAGAATATTGCGGTCGGCCAAAAACAGAATGCGCTTTTTGGCTTTAGCCTTCCATAAACGCCAGATGATTTGAAAGGCGGTGTAGGTTTTTCCGGTGCCGGTGGCCATTACCAGTAATATGCGTTGCTGGCCTTTGGCGATAGCTTCGATACTGCGGTTAATCGCAACCCGCTGATAATAACGCGGCTCTTTACCACTGCCGTCGGTATAAAAAGGCTGCTCAATCAGTTTCACAGCTTCGGGTTCAGCCAGCCCCTTCCACTGCTGGTATAGTTGCCAAAGTTCAGCGGGAGAGGGGAATTCAGCTAAGGTAATTTCGCGTTCAATGGGCTGGGTAATACCGGTGCGATCATGTAATAAGAAACCTTTGCCGTTACTGCTGATGGCAAAAGGAGCGTCGAGCATTTCAGCATAGGTCAAAGCCTGTTGCATACCATGTCCTACTGAATACTTGGCCTGCTTGGCTTCTACAATGGCAATGGGTACATTGGGCTTGGCGTAAAGCACGTAATCAGCGCGCTTGGGGCCGCCTTTGGCTTCAGGATTTTTCACTCGCGCAGCCATCTTGCCTCGCACCATAACGCGGCCATCGGTGAGATTGACTTCTTCTCTGAACTGATTCTGCTGCCAGCCAGCCTGTAAAATCGCTGGAGTAATGAATTTAGTACAGATATCACGCTCGCTAAGCGGGTGTTTATCCATAGATGCAGCTCCTTTTAATCATGCTCGTAGCCATTTTCATCCGCTCCACCGGCCCGCACCCATGCATCCACCTCAGAGAGCTGAAATTTCCATAATCGTCCAACTTTGTGAGCGGGCAGGCCCTTGCGTTCGCGCCAGCGGTAGACGGTATCTTTGGCGATGCCTAAATGCTTTGCTACGTCGAGGGCGGTGACCCAGGGTTCGGTCGTCATGGCTTGGGCTCTCAGTTGAATGCTGAAGTCGTTTAAAATCGTTAACAGTCTACCCAATAACCCTTGATATGACCATGCTCAACTCTCCATAGACAGTTGGGGGAGTGCTTGGACGAACGCGAGGCCAATTTATAATGTAGAAGGTTCAACATTCACCATAAAGCGTCACTAATTCATCTTTAGTAACCAACCCAGATCGCTACAATTTTGTTATCACCAGTTACACGTTATGAGGATAAGAAAATGCGATTTAATCAAGGTTATGTACTACTAGCTGCTATGGCATTTGGTGGGGCGGTGGCTTCTGCGCCTGCTGCTGCTAAGCTGCAATCAACGTCAGATGTTTCTCCTACTCAGAAAGTCGTTGAGCTGCTTTCGAGCATCGAAACCGGCGCGCCAGAGCCGGTGGCTTATATCAATGCTAATAAATATATTCAGCACAACCTGGCGGTGAAAGATGGGTTGGCTGGCTTTGGTGAGATCATGAGCCAGTTGCCTGAAGGCAGTGCCAAAGCGCGTGTTGTTCGGGCATTTCAGGATGGTGACTATGTGGTTGCCCACACCGAATATAACTTCTTTGGCCCGAAAATCGGCTTTGATATCTTCCGCTTTGAAGAGGGCAAGATCGTTGAGCATTGGGACAATTTGCAGGAGATTTCAGAAACCAGCGCATCAGGTCGCACCCAGATAGATGGCCCTGCTGAGGTGGTTGATCTGGATAAAACCGATGCCAATAAAGCCTTGGTGGCAGCCTTTGTTAACGACATCCTTATGGGGGGTAATCCTTCTAAGGTGACAGACTATATTTCGACCGAGAAATATCACCAACACAACCCAGCAGTTGCCGATGGCTTGGATGCGTTGGGTAAAGCATTGCAAGAAATGGCAGAAGCGGGTATGCCTATGACATACACCAAGAACCATATGGTGTTAGGGCAGGGTAACTTTGTCTTAACCGTTTCTGAAGGGCAGTTCCTGAATAAACATGTGTCTTTCTATGATTTGTTCCGTGTTGAAGACGGCAAAATCGTTGAGCATTGGGATACCATTGAGCCGATTCCTGCTCAAGCTCAGTGGAAAAACGACAACGGTAAGTTTTAATATCTAGCAGCTCTTCCTCTCCTCCTCCCTCTATTTCCGT
>DFOV01000103.1:13909-14431 GCA_002376965.1 Gammaproteobacteria bacterium UBA3532 | reverse complement strand
AAAGTGGTCTGAGTCGCATAGGCTGCTCATCTCATACCATGGCATACCCAAAGAATATGCCGATCAAGGCGACCCCTATCCTGAGCATTGTCATAAAACGACCGAGTTGCTGGTCGAGGCCCTAGGGTTGCAACAAAACCAGTATCAAATGGCATTTCAGTCTCGCTTTGGTCCCAAAGAGTGGCTAAAGCCTTATGCGGATGAAATGCTTGAAGGTTGGCCCAAAGAGGGGGTTAAGCATGCTGTGGTGCTGTGCCCAGGGTTTGCGGCAGATTGTTTGGAGACTCTGGAGGAAATTGGCCAGGAGTTTAAAGATATTTTTATGAAAAGTGGTGGCGAAAGTTATACTTACATTCCCGCCCTAAATACAGATAGCTTACATATCGAGATGATGGCTCATCTTATTTCAGATCACCTTGGATAACTCGTTGCGATCAACCCTGGATTTATGCCTGTGAACAAAGCTCAATAACAAGCCAAGTTAATGATCTGAAGCAAATAGATGGCTTTAAATGCATGGTT
>DFOV01000103.1:921-13735 GCA_002376965.1 Gammaproteobacteria bacterium UBA3532 | reverse complement strand
CTTACATATCGAGATGATGGCTCACCTTGTTTCCGAACACCTTGGATAACTCATTGCAATTTGGCCTAGAAGTATGCTGAAGAGTAGTGGTGGAAAATCCGCCAAGTTAATGAGCTGAGGCAAATATACCCAAACGACTTCAAGATNNTGAAGTCGTTTGGGTATAGATGGCTTTAAATGCATGGTTTATAGGCTAAACTTATAAAAAGTTATTGATGGAAAGCTGCTGCCTGCGCATTTCATGTTTGAACAAACTTGAAGGGAATGATTGGAGCCATATTTGATAAAGCTGTTACAACGAACAGGGCTATTTTTGTGCTTAGTATTTATAGCACTTCGTTGCTATGCATCCGAACAGATCGTAGTGGTATATCCTGATTTGGAACAGCCTTACAGCCAGGTTTTCGAAACCATCATTGAAGGGATTGGTAGTGGCTCAGCTGAACTGAGCTTGTTAAAGGTAAAAGATAAAGAATCACAAAGTGTTGGAGAGTGGTTTTCCAATAAAAAGCCGTCAGCTATTATCGCTTTAGGTAGTACTGGATACCGGCATAACGATCAGTTCCCCAAGGATATTCCGCTGGTATTTGGGGCCGTACGTAATATCCCGCCTTCGCGTTCAGGCGTGAGCCTGAATATTGACCCTGCCAACTTATTTCACGCCCTGAAAAACACCAATAAGGCATACAAGCGGTTGTATGTGGTTTATAACCCTAAGCGCTACCTTGATTGGATTATCCTGGCTAAGTCAGTTGCGGATGACATGAAAATTGAGGTTGTTGGGTTTGAAGCTTCTTCATTGCGTGAGGCCATGGATCACTACAAAACAATCTTTGATCAAGAAAACCTGGAAGAGTCTGTATTATGGCTTCCATTGGACTCCAGTGTCGTCAATAACAAAGTCGTTATTCCATATTTGCTTAAAGAGTCTTGGGATAAGAATTTAGCTGTGGCTTCGTCGGTGGTTGGACACGTTAAGCGAGGGTTGCTGATGTCCATTTTTCCTGATAATCAGGCGATGGGTTTGCAACTAGCCCAGCTGGCGCTTGAGCGACACAGCGGATCTGTAAGGAGTCATTCTAAACAAGCCCGCTTTGCAATAAACACACGAACCGCTCGCCACCTTGGCATTATTTTTAATGAACCCTTCCAAGAGCAAGTTGAAATTGAATATCCGAGTGCTCGTTGATGCTAGCTGATTTTGTTGATAAACGTCGATTAAGTTTTCGTCATCAATTATTGGTGGTAGCGACGTTGGGTTTATTTTCTTTGGCAATTGCAGGAACTTTGACAACCACCTGGTTAGTCAACCGTCATTCGGAAGATGTCTTGTTGAAGCAAGCGAGGCTGATTACTGACAACCTCGCTGAACAAAGCCTGCTCGCCGTTTTGTATCAATCGGTAGAAAACGCTCGCTTACCAATCGAGCACACGCTCAAGTTTCCTGGCGTTGATGCAGCAGCCATTGTTAGCCACGAGTTAGGAACCGTTCATCAGAAAGGTTCGTTCCCTGCGGCTATCAATGTTGAATCACTTTCATTGACTGATAATTCTGAACCTATATCCCTGGATAATGGTTGGATATTTTACGCCCGGATCTTGAGTGATGATGGCTTAGGGCAGGACGATCCTTTTGGCATTGGTGAAAACACTGTCGAAGAGTTAGGTATTGCTGTCGTTTTTGTCACCAACGCGCTGTTGCAGCAAACTCAGCGTGAAGTCTTGCTGAATAATATGGGCGTTGCTTTTGTCATTGCGCTGGTACTGGCTGGATTGGTGAATTTTGGGGTAAACCGCTTGGTGAGACCGATGTCGGCACTAGCAAAGGTAATGATTCAGGTAGAAGAAGAAGGGGAGTATCGCAAGGCGGATAGCAATGGTCCTTTGGAAATACGCGTCATTGCGCATACTTTTAACCAGATGATGGATGCATTGAAAGTGCGGGACGATATGCTGCGCCGACATAAAGATCATTTGGAGCATGAAGTTACCATGCGAACCAAAGACTTGGAACAGGCGCGAGACGCAGCCTTGATTGCCAATCGGCATAAGTCGGCATTTTTGGCGAATGTGAGTCATGAACTGCGCACACCACTTCAGTCGATCATTGGATATACCGAGGTTGTTAAGGAAGAACTGGAACTGGAGGGACTGGATAATTACATCAACGATTTGGATACCGTAATTCGCAATGCTGAGCGATTGCTGGCCTTAATAAATAACACGCTGGATTTGGCCAAAGTCGAAGCGGGTAAAATGGAAGTTAAGCTGGATGATTATGAATTGCAGCCTTTATTGAGGGAAGCCGTAGATACTATCACACCTATTTTGGACAAAAATAACAATGAGATGAGTACGCGCTATCCTGATGACTACCTGTGTGCATTTGTCGATCGCGAAAAGCTGCTTCAAGTGATTATCAACCTGTTAGGTAATGCCAATAAGTTTACCAGTGGTGGCAAAATCAGCCTGGGGGTTAGCTTTGATGACAACTGGATCATGGTTGCCGTGGTTGATACGGGTATTGGTTTATCGGAAGCCCAGCAGGAAGAAGTATTTAATGAATTCAGTCAGGTTGATCACGGTACTGATCGTGGTTATGAAGGAACAGGACTGGGACTGGCCATCTGTCAACACTTTTGCAAACTGATGGGCGGTGACATAGGTGTAGAGAGTGAATTAGGCCAGGGAGCGACATTTATCGTCAAACTCCCACGCTCTCGCACCTGATATTAGCTTATTTACTGACTTTGGTAAGCGCGTTGCGGGCATCGATCTCGCGTATCACATCCTGAATCGGCGCTGGTCGACCCAGGTAGAACCCTTGAGCGCAATTTATACCCATCGTTTTAAGCATATTGAGAATTTGTTGATTTTCTACAAACTCGGCAATCGTTTTCTTGCCCAAAGCTTTACCTATTTCGCTTATCGATTTAACCAAGGCTTGATCGACCGGATCATTGGCCAGATTTTTAATAAACGCACCATCGACCTTTACATAGTCTGCAGGCAGGTTTTTTAGGTAGTTAAATGTGCTGAAGCCGCTTCCAAAGTCATCGACAGCAAAGCGACAGCCTAACTTATGCATTTGTTCGATAATGGTACGTGTCACCGTTAAGTTATCCAGGCTGGCGCTTTCTGTCAGCTCAAAAACGACTTTTCTTGGCGAGACATGATAATGCTCAAGCGCTCTGGTGATTTCTGGTAGCAGGCCTTCATCTTCAAAGGCAAATGCCGACAGGTTGATGCCGATTCGTCCTAGTTGAGGATAAACGCTGATGGTTTCAATGGCCTTGCGTATCACCCACGAGTCTAGCAATGCGATTTCGCCAGCGCTCTCCAAGGCGGGAAGAAAAAGCCCAGGTGCGACAATAGAGCCATCTTTTTGGCGATAGCGTACCAACGCCTCATAATACTCCACCGATTCACTGTCGGATTGATAAATAGGTTGATAGTAGAGCAGCATATTGTCGTCATTGATGGCTGCTTTGATTCGGCTGACCCAATCGAGGTTTTCTTTGAGCTCGATACTGTCTGTATCCGCTGGATTATAAATGTGGATTTGATGGCGTCCACGCTTTTTCGCTACGTACAATGCTTGATCGGCCTGAACCAGATAGTCAGAAGGTGGGTCTGTTTTACCATTGATCTCGGTAATCCCAATGCTGCAGCTAAACTCGTAGGTTTCATTATTTAAGGTATAAGTGAGTTTGTGCTCAATGAGCTTCTGTAAGTCTTCGGCGATTTCTTTGGCATGGCTGGTGTTCGCATGAGATAGAATGACGGCAAATTCATCGCTACCCAGACGGAAAAGCCAGTCGGTATTCCGCAATCGGTTGCTTAGCAATTGGCTGGCATGTTGTAAAACTATGTCTCCATGGTGGTGGCCAGCACTTTCATTCAATACTTTAAATTGATCGAGATCGATAAAGAGCAAACTGTATGTTTGGGATTCTTCGCGAACATTGTTGGCAATTTCTTTCAGCTTAATGTCGAAATAAGAGCGGTTAAATAGACCCGTCAGCTTATCGTGAATGCTGACATATTCCAGCTCGAGCTTGGCATGCTTCTCAGCCGTAATATTATGCATCCAGCCAGAAATAGTTTGACCATGGATCCCATTCATATGACGCGAGAGATGCAGGTGGGTCCACAACTGTTCGTTATTTTTGGTTAGTAACTGAATTTCGAGATCGGCTTGATTAACGTCACCCGAAGCGAAAGAGTCGATTACGCCATTAAGCTGATCACGCATTTCTACTTCAGTATCAGGGACAAGGCTAGATAGCGACTGAAAATAGGTATCTTTTACCGAGTACCCCGTTGCTTTTTGCCAGGCTTGATTGAGAAACAGGATGTTTCCCTTTAAATCCAACTCAACGACAATGGTTTGCAAGCTATCCAATAGGTGTTGGTGAGCCATGCTGGCTTTTTCAAATGCCAGTTTACTGGCCTGCAAGTCGTTTACGCGTTTGGCGAACTGGGCATTGCTGACTATGTAATCTTCACGCCGAGAGGCAATATCACAAACATGCCGAAGCTGACGCGGCGTAAAGGGTTTACTGATATAGTCGACGGCACCTTTCAGCAACAAACCACCAGCAAGCTTGGCTCCGCCATGGGCTGTCATCATGACGACGCTTTGCTTGGGGTTTTCTTTCATGATGTTTTCAAGAACCTGCTCTCCACTCAATTCAGGGAGCATCACATCAAGTAATACCAAGTCAAACTGCCCCTGACGCCAGGTTTCGAGGCCTTCCAAGCCATCACGAGCTAATGTTACTTGGAATCGCTCTTGTAAAACCCGGTTTGCGAGTTGGCGCTGATCGGCGTTGTCTTCGATCACCAATACAGATAATGGGCATTCTTTTTTGTCGGGTGCTTTGATATGGGTGTCGACATGTTCGCCTAATAGATCCACTTCATCGACAGGCAGCAAGCAATTGATGCCAAATTCACGGGCAGTGGTTTCGGCAATGCGTTCACACCAAGTGTGGGCAATACCAATAATGGGAGTTCTTGATGAGGTAGGAAATACGTCTGTTCTTATCAGTCGAGTTAGCCGCCAACCATCAAAATCATCCAGTTCAATGGAGGTGATCACTATATCGAAAGCATCAGCATTTAAAAAACTTACGGCTTCAGCACCTGATTCAGCAGCAACAATGTGTCCGACCAGTGAGCGGGTTAGCGCACGTCTCACTTTTTGGCGCATTTCGGGGGAATCAAAAACGATGAGAGCTTTTTTCGTTTCAGTCATAGAAAGGCCGTATTGTTTACCTAGTATCCGAATAAAATTATTGTTATATCAAGGAGTTCCTAATATACGTCCCTGATCCTGTCCAATTATAGAGTATAGCCACCCGACACAGATTTACCAAAACTATTTATTTCCAAGATAGAGTCTCTATTTCCGAGCTAGAGAGCTCTATTTACGATCTAGAGTATTGGGGCTGGTCATGCACATAGCCCAAACATCGACCTGTAGCACACCGGCTGCTTTTAGAACACGCGCAATCTCATTGACGGTAGAGCCAGTGGTGACAACATCATCGACAATAGCCACGTGTTCCGGCACGTGGCTGGAATGATAGCGAAAATTATTCACAACATTGGTATGTCTGACCTTGCCTGATAGCAGGGATTGTGGAGGGCGGTGGTGTTGGCGCTTAACTAACGAAAGCGAATCGATGGCTAGCATATTAGCTAATGCACTGCACAGCTGTTCGGTCTGATTAAAACCTCGGGACAATCGGCGTCGCCAATGAATAGGCACAGGTACGATGCAACTTGGGGTTGGACTAAGTTGTTGTTCGGTTATGTGGTGAAGAAACAGCTCAGCCAGGTTGTGTGCGATATAGGCCTTTTTGTGAAACTTGAGTGCCTTAATCAAGTGTTCGATACCGCCAGCGTAGCGAAACGGGCAAACCAGCTTATCAACGTAGGTTTGGTGATTCAGGCAGTATCCGCATATGTCATCGCTTAATGCTGAAAGAGGGCGGTTACATTGGCGGCAGTGAGCAGGTGCCAATTCAAGGGTTGATAGGCAGGTTTCACACAGTAAAAAGTTGGAGCTGTGACCGCTGCGGCAATAAACGCAGGTGGCAGGCAATATCTGCTGGATGAATAGTGACCACTTGTTCAATAGAAAATCCTTTTTCATTGACAGAGAATGTAAGCAGGTTAGGATCGCTGCTTAAAGTGTATCTTATAGACGGTTTAGCGGTAAGGCTACCGCATTTTCATATAGATAAAAGTGAGGATTTTCCATGGGCGCTATGCATCAGGCGATTGCCGACATTCGACATGACTGGCAGCGAGAAGAAATTATTGCTCTTTTT
The DNA here is from genome assembly GCA_002376965.1 of Gammaproteobacteria bacterium UBA3532. GTDB lineage: Bacteria > Pseudomonadota > Gammaproteobacteria > Enterobacterales > UBA3532 > UBA3532. Next base: position 7,394 of record DFOV01000103.1, on the reverse strand, counting down.
GAGCTGCCATTCAACGATTTGCTGTTTATGGCGCAACAGGTTCATCGTAAGCATTTTAATCCTAACGAAGTGCAAACCAGCACATTATTAAGTATAAAAACCGGTGCCTGCCCGGAAGATTGTGCATATTGCCCGCAAAGCGGCCACTATGATACAGAGTTGACCAAAGAGCAGTTATTGGCCATCGAAGAGGTCGTTGCTAAGGCGAAAGCCGCCCAAGATACGGGAGCAACCCGTTTTTGTATGGGAGCAGCCTGGCGTTCGCCAAGAGAGAAGGACTTTCCGGTGGTATTGGAAATGGTCAAGCAGGTTAAATCTTTGGGCCTGGAAACCTGCGTTACGCTGGGAATGCTAGATGCAGCTCAAGCTGATGCGTTAAGAGATGCGGGCCTGGATTATTATAACCATAACCTTGATACCTCACCTGAATATTACGGCAGCATTATCACTACACGAACCTACCAAGACCGAATGGATACGCTTAAACATGTGCGTGATGCTGGCATCAACGTGTGTGCGGGGGGGATTTTGGGCATGGGCGAGAGTAGAAATGATAGAGCTGGCTTGCTGCAAGAGCTGGCTAATATGCCAAAGCACCCCGAAAGTGTACCGATTAATATGTTGGTTGCGGTAGAAGGGACTCCCCTGGAAAATGTTGAGGCACTAGAACCGTTTGAGTTCGTTCGAACCATAGCTGTTGCGCGAATTATCATGCCGGAATCCTACGTGCGCTTGTCTGCTGGTCGCGAAGATATGAATGAACAAATGCAGGCAATGTGCTTTTTCGCTGGAGCGAACTCGATTTTCTATGGCGAAAAGTTATTAACAACGGGGAATCCCGAAGCAGACAAAGACAAGGCGTTGTTTGAGAAGCTGGGTATTCGCCCTGAGCGTCGAGACGTTTCTGCCGAATCTTTGAATGAAGACGCTGCAGCTGTGAGTCATTCCAAAGAAAAAATGGGTTCAGCAGAGCAAACGCCCTTGTTTTATGATGCTACCCAGTCACGCGCCTAGCGTTCGATTTTTCTATGACGTGGCAAGTAGAGCTTCAACAAGCGCTTGAACAGCGGCAAGCGCAGTACCTTTATCGTCAACGCCGATTGGTGACGTCGCCTCAGCAACCCTGTTTGGTGGTGGATGGTGAGAAACGCATTAACTTCTGTTCAAACGATTATTTGGGGTTGGCGACTGATTCAGGTGCGATTGAAGCAGTTAAAGCGGCGATTGACCAGACCGGGCTGGGAGCTGGCGCGTCTCACTTGGTTGCTGGGCATCACCAGGCTCATCACGATCTTGAGTTGGCGCTCGCTGATTTTTGCCAACGGGACAAAGCGCTGTATTTTTCCACTGGTTACATGGCAAACCTGGGTATTATCCAGGCATTGGGCGGACGGGGTACCGATATTTTTGAAGATCGGTTGAATCATGCCTCATTGATCGATGGGGCATTGTTGAGCCAGTCGCGCCTGCATCGCTATCGTCATGCTGATGTATATGATTTACAGAAACGTCTGCAAAAGAGCGAAGCCAAACGCAAGCTGGTGGTTACTGACGGTGTGTTTAGTATGGATGGAGATGTCGCACCACTGGCTGATATCGCAGGACTTTGCGCCGAATATAACGCTATTTTAATCGTTGATGACGCGCATGGGTTCGGCGTAATTGGCGAACGCGGAGGGGGATGTCTTGAAGCTATGGGGCTATCCCAAGAGCAGGTTCCGCTGATTATTGGCACTTTCGGCAAGGCTTTGGGTACCTTTGGTGCATTCGCTGCGGGTTCCGAGCTTTTGATAAATAGCTTGATTCAATTTGCTCGCACTTATATTTACACCACGGCGCTTCCTCCAATACTCGCAGTAGCCACGCTCCACAACCTGAAGCGTATTGAGCGAGAGGGTGAGTTGCGAGATAGCCTCAATCAGCGCATTACGCAGTTTGTCAAAGGTGCTGAGCAGTTGGGATTGACATTGTGGCCATCACAATCGCCGATCCAACCTATTATGTTGGGCGATGAACAGCGTGCATTAATCTGGAGCCAGTGGTTAGAACAGCAAGGACTATGGGTGGCGGCGATCCGCACACCAACCGTTCCCAAAGGTGAAGCTCGATTGCGGGTTACGCTTAGTGCTGCTCATACATCAAGCATGGTTGATAAGTTATTGGCGGGGCTTGGTGAGTGCTTGAGACGAGAGCGTGAGTGTGTGGGTGAAAAATAAATGACATCTCTTCATGTTGAAAGCCTCGGGACTGGGCCTGATATCGCACTCATTCATGGATGGGGGTTACACAGTGGTATATGGGATAGCGTGCTAGCTCTGCTGGGCTCGTCTTTTCGTGTCCACTTGGTTGACCTGCCTGGATTTGGTTACAGTCGTGAAATGCCAGATAGCTATAGGCTTGATGTCTTAAGTGACTTGCTGTGGGCGCAGTTACCTGAGCGCTGTCACCTTATGGGTTGGTCGCTTGGTGGATTAGTGGCGTTGCAGATGGCACTGGATAAGCCTGAGCGTATTCAGCGACTGATCACGGTGGCCAGCTCTCCGTGTTTTGTTGAGCGCGAAGATTGGCGCTCCGCAATGAACGCTGCTGTGCTCAAACAGTTTGCTAACCAGTTGGGGACAGATTATCGCACCACGCTTAAACGCTTTATCGCTATCCAAACCATGGGTAGCGCCAGCGCACGAAAGGATCTTAAAGCGTTGCAAGGCAAGCTGTTTGCTCGTGGAGAGCCGCATCCAGATGCCCTGACTCAAGGATTGAAGCTGCTGGAACAGGTCGATTTGCGCTCGCGGCTGTCTCAGTTGGAGTTGCCCTGGTTGCGTATTTATGGTCGTCTTGATGCTTTGGTCCCGGTTGCTTCAGCGTATGAGTTGGATGAGGCTGGCTATGGCCAGTCGAGTATTTTTGCCAAAGCCAGTCATGCGCCGTTTTTATCCCATCCAGAGGTCTTTGTTCAGCAGGTCGAGGAGTTTTTACAATGACGACCTTAGCTGAGAAAAAATCCCCTATTGATAAGAAGGCGGTTGCCAAATCATTCAGTAAAGCGGCAGAATCGTACGATAAAGCGGCGATCGTGCAAAAAGAAATTGCTGATGAACTCCTTGGGCGGCTAGCCATGATCGACATACGGCCTGGTATCATCCTCGATTTAGGGTGTGGCACAGGCTATTGCAGTCGAAAGCTGACTAAGCATTACTCGAAATGCGATGTTATCTCGATGGATCTGGCTCATGGAATGGTCACTAAGGCTCGTTCTAAAAAGCGCTGGTTGTCAAAACAACATTTTATAACCGGAGATGCCGAGGCGATTCCGCTGGCTGCTAATTCCGTTGATGTGGTTGTATCCAGCTTTGCTCTGCAATGGTGTGACGATCTCGCCGTGGCGTTAGCTGAATGTTGGCGAATATTAAGGCCGGGCGGCGTACTGCTGTTTTCGATACCTGGTCTTGATACCTTAAAAGAATTGAAGGACAGCTGGCGAGCAGCCGATTCAGGTGTTCACGTCAATGCTTTTCCAGATTTACACGAAGTTGGTGATCTGCTGGTCAAAAATAATTTTCACAATCCAGTGATGGATATGGATACTTTGGTTATGCGTTATAAGAGTGTGATGGCGCTGATGAAAGATCTACAGCAGGTTGGAGCGCATAATGTTAACCGGGATCGCTCAAAGGCATTAACCCCCAAAAAAGCCTTGTCCAGATTAGCTGATGCTTATGAATCCTATCGAGACACTGACGGTTGGCTGCCTGCGACATATGAAGTGGTATATGGTTATGCCCGAATTGCACAAAACAAGCAATACAGTGATGGCGCTCACACATATGTTTCTGTCGAATCCCTCAAGCAAAGCATAAGAAATACAGATACTTCTCAGTCATGACAGATCGCAAAACCTATTTCATTACTGGTACAGATACTGATGCCGGAAAAACCTATGTCAGTGTTTTATTAGCCAACTATTGGCGTCGGCTCGGCGAGCGGGTAGCCGTACACAAGCCTGTTGCAGCCGGAGCTACCAAGCTTGATGATGAATGGGTAAATGACGATGCGCTGGCGCTAAAAAGTGCGGCAACGCCGGGGCAGAACTATGCTTCGATTAACCCTTATGTGTTGCCAGATGCTTGCGCGCCGCATATCGCAGCTGAAAATGTTGGTGTTGCGTTAAGTGTTGATGCGCTGGTTACAGCTTTCAATGCAAACGACTGGAGTGGCTATCAGCGCGTGATTGTTGAGGGGGCTGGTGGTTGGCTGGTTCCTCTCAATGAGACTGAAACGCTAGCTGACTATGTTGAAGTCATTGGAGCACAGGTCATACTGGTAGTCGGGATGCGGCTTGGGTGTCTAAATCATGCCTTACTGACATATCAGGCTATTGCGGCCCAAGGTCTGCCGGTACAGGGTTGGATCGCTAATGTTGTGGATCCCGAAATGCCTTATCTAGCGCAAAATATCACTACCTTGAACAGCAAGCTACCTATTCCAATGCTGGCGCACGTTGACTATCAGCAGCAGCAGATTTCCCTATCGCTTACCTAACCTTGGCTCAGCTGTAATATGTTTACTCTGATTAAGAGTTGAGTGCTCAGCCTCTTATCATGGTACAAGCATTAATCTTGCGCATTAAATGCATAATAAATGCAAGTATTTATCTAAGTTGATCTACATCAAATTTTTTTGGTGTCTACCTTGATATCGTCTACCCTTATAGATAGTCATCAACATAGCTAGATGAAAGGGTCATCATTATGCAAACCCCTACCGATTCAGAACATCCGGAACATACCAAAGCTTGGGAGTTGCGGATGTTTTTGTTTGTCACTGTTGTACTTGCTCCGGTTGTCGCCTGTGCCATTGTTGGTATCTATGGCTTTAGTATCTGGATAAGCCAGATACTAATGGGGCCTCCAACCGCCTAGCACCAGTATCGTGCACCAGTTCAGGATTGGCTAATGCTTTCCAGAAGGCGCTTTCTATCCGCTCAGTCATCAGACGCCTATCGGCCTCCTTGGGCGGTTGATGAGTCTGACTTTATTCGAGACTGTACTCGTTGCGGTGATTGTATTGCCGTTTGCGAAGAGCGGATTATCACTAAAGGTCCTGGAGGATTTCCACAGGTTTCATTCGAAGATAGTGGTTGCACTTTCTGTGGAAAATGCCTTGATGCGTGTCAAACAGGGGCCTTAAGTAGTAAGCAGGCAGGTATTGAGAGTAAGCAAGCTGGCAATGAGAACGTTAAGCCCTGGTCTTTGATGGCGGTTATTGAGTTGTCGGGTTGTTTAGTAACTCAGGGCGTCATGTGCCAGAGTTGCCGTGACTTTTGTGATAGCTCAGCCATTGTCTTTGATTATCATCAGCCGATCCCTGTGCCGGAGATAAAAGAGTCGTTATGTACAGGTTGCGGATTTTGTATTGGAGCCTGCCCGACTAAGGCAATAAAAGCTGTCAAGGCCGAGTCATTAGCAGGGTGTCAACAACAAGCCAAACAGGTGAATCATGGTTGAAGAAGTACACATTTCGAGTCTGGTTGTCCACGCTCTGCCAGAGTCATTAGAAACTATCACCAAAGCGATCAACCAGTCGCCGGTGACCAGCGTGGAGATAGCAGATAGCAGTGGCAAGTTGGTGGTTTTGCTGGAGACAGCCCATCAAAAAGCCATTTTGGATGAAATGGATAAGATCCAGCAATTAGCGGGAGTGATCAATACCTCCCTAATTTACCACCACATCGATCAAAACGAACCAGCGTAAAAAGACGGGGAGCGCCTCATGAAATTGACGCGACGAGATTATATAAAAGCACAAGCAATAGCGACCGCTGCGGCAGCGGCAGGTGTTCAGGCACCAGCTCAGGCCGCCAACCTCATCACCAGTGCCGATGAAACCAAAATGACATGGTCAAAGGCGCCATGTCGATTTTGTGGCACAGGATGTAGCGTGAATGTCGCAACAAAGGATGGCAAGGTCGTTGCGACACACGGCGATATTAAAAGTGAAGTTAATCGTGGGTTAAACTGCGTAAAAGGGTACTTCCTGTCGAAAATAATGTACGGCAAAGACCGTTTGACTCAGCCGCTTTTGCGTAAGAAAAACGGGAAATACGACAAGAACGGCGACTTTACGCCGGTCTCGTGGGACGAAGCATTTGATGTGATGGCTGAGAAGTTTAAGAAAGCCATCAAAGAGAAAGGCCCGACAGCCGTGGGCATGTTTGGTTCTGGGCAATGGACGGTCTGGGAAGGGTATGCCGCCTCCAAGCTAATGAAGGGCGGTTTCTTGTCTAACAATTTAGAGCCGAATGCACGCCATTGTATGGCTTCTGCGGTCGGTGGGTTTATGCGTACATTTGGTATCGATGAACCGATGGGCTGTTATGACGATTTTGAACATGCCGATGCCTTTGTTCTTTGGGGCTCGAATATGGCAGAAATGCACCCCATTTTATGGACACGTCTGACCGACCGACGCTTAAG
>DFOV01000103.1:0-486 GCA_002376965.1 Gammaproteobacteria bacterium UBA3532 | reverse complement strand
ATCGAAAAAGACAAAGTCAATTGGGACTTTGTGAATAAACACGTTAATTTCCGTATGGGTAATACTGACATCGGCTATGGTCTTCGCGACGAGCATCCGCTGCAGAAAAAAGCACGTAATGCCGATAAAGCCGGTGGTTCTGTCAGCATCAGTTTCGATGAGTTTAAGCGTTTTGTTAGTCGCTATGATGCCAAGTATGTCTCTGAGCTTTCCGGCCTTAGCGAGAAGCAGCTGGTAGAGCTGGCAGAGTTGTATGCTGATCCTGAGCGCAAGGTGATGTCTCTATGGACAATGGGCGTTAATCAACATACCCGCGGTGTTTGGTGTAACAACCTGATTTACAACATTCACTTATTAACTGGCAAGATATCTCAGCCGGGTAACAGCCCATTTTCACTGACGGGTCAACCGTCTGCATGTGGTACAGCGCGTGAAGTAGGGACATTTGCCCATCGACTCCCGGCTGATATGGTGGTTAAAAATCCA
>DFOV01000386.1 GCA_002376965.1 Gammaproteobacteria bacterium UBA3532 | reverse complement strand
CGCCGGGCAGAAGAGCGACAACGTCAAATGGAGCTGGCGCGCCAGCGTGGCGAACAGCATTTAGGAAAGAAATATGACCACGAATAAAACCTTTGTTTATGAAATGGAAGTGCGTGACTACGAATGCGACATGCAAGGCATTGTTAACAATGCTGTCTACCAGAATTATTTTGAGCATGCGCGGCACAAGCTGCTGTTAGACTGCGGTCAGGATTTTGCCGAGCATACCCAAAACGGACTGCACCTAGTGGTTGTACGCGCCGAAATTGATTATCGCGCTCCGCTTGCCAGTGGTGATACATTTCGCGTGGTTAGCTACATTGACCAGAAATCTCGCCTCAAGATGCGCTTTAATCAGCATATCGAGCGTATGTCTGATGGTAAATTAACGACTAAGGCGGTAGTGATCGCGACAGGGGTTCAGGATGGTCGGCCCTATATCCCGCAGTTTTTGTGGGATGCGCTTTTGTAATGTTATAACCGTTTGTCAGATAAATAGATTCTATCGTCTGGCACAGGCAATAAGAATTTTTGGCTAGTTATTGGATCAGGTATATTAATCGCAGATCAAAATCATAAAGGATATGAATTATGCGCTTAGTCAACCTTGCTTCTCTTATGCTTTGCTCGTCGGTTGTGGTGTTAACCGGCTGTCCAGATAAAACCTATATTCCGTTGCAGTCTGGTCGTATGGACTCTCCCGAAGTGGCGAATAGGCCGCTATCTATTCGCGGTGGTTTGGAACTGGTGGCAGACAAACAGATTCGCGTAGAAACAAACGTTGGCGATGAAGGTCAAAGTCTTGCGCTTCAGGATGTTGATGTTCAGTTAGGCGAAGACGAACTTTTTGATAGCGAATATCTTTTGACGGGTGAAATTGCGGCATCTCTCTTTCCCAATTTTGAAGTGGGATATGATGGTGGCGAGCACTACAATAATGTCGCGTTGAAATATCAATTTCTTGGAGATGAATCGACCAATAAAGGAGTAATGGCGGCCGTTGCATATAAACGAGGTTGGGCAGATGGAGCATCAAAGGACGGCTTCGAAGATGCTTTTGAATTAGACTATGATGCAAAATTTGATGACTATTCTGCCATCGTTGGTTATCGTTTTAATCAAAAATTTCTTGCTTATGGCAGTGTTTATCGCCAGAACTACGATATGGACTTAGAGTTCAGTGGTGGTGGTTTGGTGGCTCCTATCGCTGTTGATGAGCAGGGCGATATAACGGGTCTTAGCGTGGCGTTTGAGGTCGCTCAGCAATTTGACTGGTCTGAAAGTAGTCGCTTGGCTTTCACCTTTGAGATCACTCACGACAACATAAAGTGGGATGATTCTTTGGATGAAAGTATTAACACATTCAACACCAAAGTAAGCATTCAGTATTAAAACCTCCCAGTTCCGAACTTGATAGCGCTTTTGTGATGTAAGGCAAGGTTACAAAAGCGCTCAATGGCTATGCTAAAGCCTGATAAAAGAAATTTAAATAAACAATAACAACATAGAGGTTTCATCATGCCGAAATTGAAATCTGTTGGCCTTTTCTCTGCTGTGCTGGGCCTTAATCTTATCGGGAGTGCCCAAGCTGCGCTTCCTTCCAATAGTTTTTCTGATCTGATGTGGCGTCATCAAGATGGCCGCAATCATCTCTATTTTTTTAATGGCAATACCCTTGTTGATCATCATCGCTTGCCACAGGTTGCCCCTGAATGGCGTGTAGAAATACGAGCTGATTTTAATGGCGATGGCCAAAAAGACATCTTGTGGCGGCATAGCGATGGAACTTGTTGGATATATATGATGGACGGCGCTGCGGTTGTCCAGTCAGCACGTCTTGGTCAGGTGGGCATGGAATGGCAGGTGGTTGGCAGTGGCGACATCAATGGCGATGCTACTGATGACATTATTTGGCGTCATCAATCGTCTGGCCTGTTGTGGGGCTATCAGATGCAAGGCGCTATGCTTGAAGTGTCTCAGGCCATTAGTGGCCCGATAGATGGCCAGTGGCAGGTGCTAGCGGTGGCGGATATCAGCGGTGATGGTCAGGCCGATATTCTTTGGCGCAACACCAATAATGGTCAGCTGTGGGTCTATCAGCTGCAAAGCCACCAGATCAGTCAAAGCTATCCATTAAATAAGGTCGGTGCCGATTGGGTGCTGGCTGGAGCGGGTGATTTTAATGGCGATGGCAGCAGCGATCTGCTGTGGCGTAACTCCAATAGCGGACAAAACTGGCTGTATACCATGGTTGATGGGCATATCGATCATAGTGGCAGCTTGAACTGGATTGCCGATCAGCAGTGGTCGGTAGCTGCAATTAGTGATCTGAATGGTGATCAAGTTGATGATATTTTGTGGTATCACCAGCAGCGGGGTGAACTGGCGGGTTATCTGATGCATGACGGGCAAATCGCAGCAATCGGAACCATTGCCACCGTCGCCGATACGCTATGGCAGATCGCTGGAGAGCAGATCCGTCCGCCAAACTCCGATGATAAGCTACCCCTGATATCGATGGATGCATTTGAATACTTGGGAGGGTTTAGGGTCAGCGCCCAAAAATTTGGTGATCTGGAGAATGGTAAGATGGACTTTTCGCATGGCATCTTTACATATAATCCGCAAAACCATTCTATCATTGCCATTGGTCATCCCCATTCTAGCCATATCGCTGAATTGCCAGTTCCTAACTTAATCAACAGCGCCAATGTTTCTGACTTCGAACAAGTCACTACAGCCCTTCAGGATTTTGCTGCTTTCTATGAGACTGACAGAGTTGATACAGGGATCGGCGGTTATTTCAGACCGACTGGTCTTGGCCTGGTCGATGGCAAGCTGATCGTCAATTACATCAATTGGTATGATGCCAGCGGTACTGAAACGGATACTACGGTAGTATTCGACGATCCTAGTGATCTGGCCGGTAGCTCTATACAAGGCCCTTTCCAGGTTGCTGGCGCTGCCCATGCAGCAGGTTGGATCTCCCCAATACCACAATATTGGCAACAATCACTAGGCGGAAGCCATATTTTTGGTAATCAATCGGGGGCGTCTATTATTTCTCGTTTGTCGGTTGGGCCTGCTGCCTTTGTCATTAGTCCAAGTGAGCAGCTGCTGCAGAATACCACTGGTGCCATCGACACTGTGGCACTTTTGGACTTTCCACTAAGTGATATGTTGTATGACAAGTCACTCTATGATGAGAACACTCCGACGGACGAGATCCTCTACAACAATGATGGCAATAACGATTTGTGGACCGTTGTTTCTGGTGCGGGCTATGGCTTTATTGTTCCAAACACACGCACTTATGTAACTGTCGGCAAATCTGGTGGGCACGAATCCGGCTTGGGGTATAAAATTACCCAAACTGATGGCCACCTGTGTGGAGGGCCTTGTCCTTATGATCCCAACGATGTGTACCACTATTATTGGTTATGGGATCTGGACGACTTATTGAAAGTCAAAGCCGGTGAGATGGAGCGCTTTGAGGTTCGTCCATACGATTATGGCGAGCTGGTACTTCCTGTGGATGTGGGGAATGCGACACTGCGTGGTGGAGCTTTTGATCCAGATTCTGGAAGGCTGTATTTGTCGATACCGGGTGGGGATACCATTGGCCAGTATGCACGGCCACCGGTTTTTGTTGTTTTACAGCTACTGGCTGAACGCATTCCTAAATAGCCAGGGATACTTGATTAGCGTCGATTCAGTACTTTTTGCGTGATGCGCTGCTTTGGGCTATACCTTAAATAGTCACCTATGTAAGGTATGTTATGCAGCGCATCCGCAGAAGAGACAGGTACACCGCACTGTTGCTGGGGCTCGTTGCCTGTGCGCTGCTCGGACTCATTTTTTCTTCAATCTGGGCGGCTGATGTGCGGCGCCAGCAGGCGGTTGTGGCATCCAACCTATTGCAGCGAGTCAATGATGTCGTCGATGAAGTTCATTTGGTAGTCGCCAAGCTCAATACGTTCTCAAAAGACCCCAATTCCCACCCAGAAAACCCTATTACTCATGCAGAAAAAACATGCACAGAAGAAGTGTTGCTGGCTATGCGGCGAGTCCTTTTTCATGCTGAATACATAAAAGACATCGGCTTCTTTATTGATAAAGGCCTGGTTTGTACAACAGGCGTTGGTCAGCTGGATACGCCGGTTTATGAGCCTTCGCCCGACTTTATCGATAGTCAGGGTTATGAATACTGGCATGC
>DFOV01000259.1 GCA_002376965.1 Gammaproteobacteria bacterium UBA3532 | reverse complement strand
TGGATTTTGTTGGCAGTATGATGCCGGTTCCTGGAACTGGTATCGAGCCGTTGACCGCCGACCAGAAAATGGCATTTGCACGTTGGATCGATTTAGGTTGCCCTATAGATCGGGCGCACCAGACAGAACACGATGGTTTCGGATGGTTTTCCGATGATATTAGGCCTACATTAGCTGTCTCCTCGCCACGCGCTGGTGTATTGGAACAGCCATTTACCGAGATTCGTATAGGGCTGGCCGACGCATACACAGGGATAAATATGTCTTCACTCAGCGTTAAGGCAGATATCTCAATAGACGGGCACGCGCCAGGCACTGAGCTGCGCGATCGCTTTGTGATGGAAAATGATGGCGTATGGGTGTACTCGTTGCCCAAGCCGGTTAGTTCTAGCGGCAAAGTCACGGTGTCGGTTCAAGATAATCAAGGTAACGATACAACAGTAGTGCGCTCATTTAGCATCGGAGCCGTTGCGCCAGTGATGTTTGATCAAAATGGCGATGGTAAGGCTGATGTTGTGTGGCGTGACTCCTCGTCGGGTAACAATTGGTTCTACGCAATGAATGGGCATCAGGTTGAGGCTAGTCAGCCTATAGAGCAAGTGAATACAGACTGGGTCATGGCCGGACGAGGTGATTTCGATGGCGATGGCAAGTCTGACTTATTATGGCGCAATTTTCATTCCGGTGAAAACTACCTGTCCGTGATGGATGGCAATCAGAGACTGTCGGGGCAGTTGATAAACGTGGTGGCTACTGGGGCGGGATGGAGCGTTGCTGCTGTTGCCGACTTTGATGGCGATGCCAAAGCGGATATTCTGTGGCGCAATGCCAATACGGGGGTTCTGTGGATGTACTTCATGGATGGCGCAGAAATCACCAACACTGCGCCAGTGACAACGGTTACTGACTTAGCATGGTTGGTGGTAGGTTCTCCTGATCTTAATGGAGATGGTAGGGCTGACTTGCTATTACGCCATGCATCAACAGGAGTTGTGTGGACGTATTTAATGAATGGGGCCACTATCCAGACGAGCCGTCAACTGATGACCGCTGGTTTGTCCTGGCAGCTGGTAACCAGTGGTGACTTTGATGGTGACAACGACGACGATATTCTATGGCGCAACATCAGCGACGGCAGGAACTATGTTTACCTACTCGATAACGGCGTTGTTAATTGGCAGGCAAGAGGGCTTATCAGTCAGTTTAGTGATCAGGATTGGCAAGCCGTAATGACCGCGGATTTTGATGGCGACGGTGATGACGATATTTTTTGGCGGCATGCTTCTGGTGGCCAGAATTACATGTATCTCATGGATGGGCTTTCATATCAGGGGAATGCGGTGAATACCGTTGCGGATCCTGATTGGAAAGTCGTCAAATAAGCGTTAGTGGCTAGAGAATAAAGGCGCCGTTTGGCGCCTTTTTTATACCGTTTATTTAGCGGCTATCGGTCTGATATTTGTTACATATCTTTTCTAGCTTGCTACCGGCTGGAAATCAGACTTTAAGGCTCTGCTGTGTATATCGTATAACCATAAGATATAACGGGAGAATTTCGGCTCTCAAATCGAAACCTATTGAGACTATTCGTGCTTGAATCGGCCAAATAGCCGAACCTGTCGTGAAATGGCAACACAGAAAATCGCAAATTTGGCGCTTTTTTGGTTAAGCAATATACTAAATCGAACGATGAATAATATGCAGAGGTATCATCATGGCAGCACGATTTATAATGTTATATTTTGCTTATTTTATTGGCTGTTTTTTGTTTGGATTGATCAGTCAAATGGCGTAGAGGTATGCCATTTATACCCAAACGACTTCAAGATGCTTGGGTATAATAGGGATTTGGGATATGCGCCAAGAATTAGCCGTTTAATCCCAAGTAAAAGGTTTATCACTTGAGCCTGCCGATTCTGGCATGGTTCGCTTCTTGGCCTGTTTTGTGGTTGTCGTTTTCCGCACAACCGCTTTTTCTTGCACTGCGCCAACGTTACCTGAAATCAATTTTGCCAGGGAATATTTGGGTAATACCGATGTTACCTGTATTGAGCCAACCTTTTCCCCGTCTATTTGAATAAACATTCCGGTGTCTGGATCGCGAATTTTCTGAGGCGGCGAAAAAACATCAAATATCGCGCCCTCGGCAACCCGGCTACCACCTTGATTAAGATATATTGAGTGCTCTGAGGCAACTTTCATCACCTTTATCGGGTAAATGACTTCCAGTATATCGGTGACAACCAGTCCGCTAACTTGCTTGTAAAAGTTAAGCCAGGAGTTTTGAGCGGTTAAACCGTTATTATCGCCAAGCCTTTCGGTCAGGTTGCCACTATTAGCGCCTTCAAATTGCATTGACTGCGCCAGTGTATTAGCCCACATAACTTTCTGCGTTGCTACCTCAACTACGCGGTAAGTCATACTTATGGCAACATCAACTTGGGTATTGGTAATGCCATAATATTCGCTGGTCGATTGTTCTTTTTCCAAGGCCGTGACAATGCCTACGAGAACAAAGTCAGCAGCCAAGACTTTTCCTAGGCGGGCCGCCTCTATTGCCGGTACTTGATCGGAATTCCACAATGCAAATTCACTTTGCATTTCTTGGGCATGTTGCCGATTTAGCACCGCGAATTTGCGTGATTGGGTTAGCTGCATAACTAAGCTATCGGTCAATTGCTGTGAAACCCACTTTGGATCAAGCCTGCCTCCTTCAGCATTCTTTATTGAGCGGTGGAGCCTTCCAGGAACCTGGATGGGCATCACGGCTATGCGCTTGCGTGTATCGCCTTTCATTTCGCTCTGATAGTCGGGTACGACGACGCGTAAGCTGGTTCGCCAAAGGGAAGACTCGGCATTGGGTGGCTGAACGTCTAGAACTTCATAGGAGCGAACGAAGCCTTTGCTTTTAGTATAGACGTCGCTGGTCACCTTCTGCTCAGCCGTTGCTTGAGAAGAGTTTTCTGAGGACATCTGACGAAAGCTAAAGGTAAGGCTTCGCTCCGTTCCTACTTCGAGCCCCCTGACCTGGCGTACTGCTTCGAGTAGCCCTTGAGCAACGGCTTCATCATAGCTGTTGCCATATCCTGTTGTCTCTCGAATGATATCTTGGGTGCCTGCCTGGCTTATGCTACTGAGCAGCATAAGAAGCGCCGATGCGACAAGCTGGGTGATTACAATGCTTGCTCTATCCATGGCTAGAAGCTCGCATCATCGTTGAAGTCGGCGCTTGAGCGGAGCTTGTTGGTGGCTTTTTGAAGGTTATCGCCGCCGTGGTTAGAAGATGGGCGCTTTTTGGCGGCATAGTTCGTGACTTGGTCCCGAGTGTAAGGACTCCAAACCAGAACTTCGCCGGTTATCAAGTGCCCAGTTTCTGGATGATTGGCTGTCCATGTTTTTAAGGTATTAAGCCCCTTTAGTTTCATTTTACTATTTTGCTTTATGAATTCATTCATCATCTTGCCGATGCTGGATGCTTCTTCCAGGCGCTCCCCATCCTGACCAAATACGCGGCTAGCCACATCGCTGGATTCAAGTGTCGACTCGCTAGTGAGGGCAACCGTTCCGTTGAGAAAGTCTGCGATACGGCCCTCAGCCATGGAGCGAGCTGAACTCTTTGCAGCTTTTATCGCTGAATTGAGCATAAATTTGGAGTCGTGATTGGTGGCGCGAACGCCGCTTTGGCTGAAAGCGACAAGTGTTGGGTTGCCGTACTCATCATTTAACACGCGCAAGCCATGCTGGAAGATGTAGTTGCTTTCTGATGGAAGCTGTTGGCTAAGTTGCTCCAGAACCGATGGGCCACGCTTTTGGTCAGTATTATTGGCAACTACGCTACCTTGGCTGATGCTTTTCGCTTGTTCAGCTAATTTGTGCGAATGTACCACTATAACGCCAACGGCGTGGTTGTCTTCGAATGAGACGAGTGTTCGAAAGCCAGCAACCTTGGCCAGTGATTTTGAGGTGACTCGCCTTGTAAATATGTCCTTGGCAATATTTTGTTTGGCTTCGTGGGCATAATCTTCTGGGTTCTCTCCCAGTTTCTCCAGCAAGGCATCTAACGCAGCATCGCTCAGCCCCTGAAGCTTATGGAGTAGGCTGCGGGCGGCAGAATTATCTTTGAGCAGCTCTTGCGCATTGACAGGGCGTTCGTCTCGGAAGTTCTCGTTAATGGTGGTTGCCATCGTTTCCGTAATGACTTCTTTGGCGTACTGGCCTTTTGCTGCAAGTAGCGCTTTTTCAAACGCGGCGATGCGGGCATCAGCAAACGAAATGTCGTTGGTTGATGCGTTGATCGAGGCCTCTCCCCAGCCAATGTAAAAGGCGTCGTTCGGGTCATTACTGCGTTGGTTTCGACCAAGTTGCCAACCGCGTTTGGCCAGGTAATCGTTTCGCTGTGATGCCAGGGCGTTGGTCGATAGCTGTTCTGCAATGGGAAAGTTATGGGCCGGTTTACTCACTTCGGCCTCCAGAGCAGTTTCCGAGCTGGGCTCAACTTTTGATGGGGTACTCTTTAGATCGGCGCTGGCGAATGGCGTAACGCTGGATAGGCAGATAAAAAGCGCTAGGCTGGTTAGTTTTTTCATCGTATTTTCTTCCATTGAAAGGGGAGGGAGCAGAACGAAAAAGGTTCTCAATTATTCTCATTCGTAGCCTTGAGAACCTTCTGCACAGTGCTATTTTTGTGACGACATGTTTTATGACAGCATGTTACACACCAAACAAGCTTTTCTCGCGTGTTTTGCGGATTTCTTTCTCGCCCGACCACTCCAAAATGCCGGACTCAAGATGCATGAGTTTTAACGTGAATTTGTAGTAAACGTCTTTAGTGCTGGACGAGCGCTTAACAATGCTGGAAAGGTTGCCATACAGCATATACTCAGCCCCGTATTGTTTACCTATCGACATCGCACGGTTTTGATCAACCATGCCACTTTTATTTTGGTAGTCGAGTTGGTCTTTGGCGGCTCTCATGGCGGTCATATCAACAAAGCGAAAGCGGCCACTGTTAATTAGCTTGGATTGAATAGTATCGGTAATGGACTCGGTATCTATATGCTCTGTTGTCTTGTTACGGATATTATCAACAAACAAAATAGGTCGACGCTGTGAGGTGGTTTGAGCAATAGGTGGGAATACCAACATGTCGCCAACCATTTTTTCTGCGATTGATTGCAGGTCGGTTGAACCGAAGTCAACCGTGGTTGTTTCGATGGCGGTTGCATCACCATACTGCACATTGCTACCGCCGCATGCTGAGATAGATAGAGTGACCGCGGCGATGATGGCGAGTTTTAGTTTCATTTTTAGTCTCCTTGGCAGTAGGGCCGGATTAGTCTTGAATGTAAATCTGGAATGATTTTGCGGAGCTGTTTGGAGCTGTTGCCTGCACATGTTCTATCTCTCCACCGCGTAACACAATTTTTTTCCACGGACGGCCATCTGGATCGATCTCGAAACCATCTTTGTCATAGAACTTGAATTTATACTCAAAATCTAATTCAAACTTCCAGCGATTACGTAGTGCAACGTCTGTTCTTAACAGCCCTGCGGTTTCCTTGGTTGCTATATTGGCAATAGCTACTCGGCTTGCCAAGAGGGCATTGTTGGAAACAAGGTGGGTTTCTGTCATTTGGCCTTCGCTTGTTGAAACCGTTGCTATGCGCCCCGAGCTACAACCCGCCAGCCCGAGTATTGGTAGCAAGGCAATAGTCGTTAGCAAGGTCTTTACGTTCATTTTCTCGGAAGTGAGTCGTCTAATCACGTTGTATACTCCTAAATTTGAAACTGTTGAATAACGGTTTGACCATTGGCTTTGACGACTCGAACGAATGTCGTTGCCTTATTGGCGCTATCAATAAGAATAGAGTGAGCCATTCCATCCGAACCTTTGAGGGTAATAGATTGCTGCTTTGGAGCGAGATGAAAGCTGGAAATATGGGCGTATTGAGGTAGAGTCAGCCAGTTTCTGCGATCGGCTTTTTCCGACACCACATTGTATAGCGTTGCTCCGAGGTTACCCAGTGCTCCCATTTTCCCGGCCGCCTCTTGACGCAGTGTGTGCTTGGCTCCAGCTCGAATAAATTGGCGAACCAGCATGCCGGGTATTTGTTCTTTCAATGACTTGACAGCGAGAGCACCCATATCGCTGACTTGCTCGGTCTTGCTTATCATATTGCCTTCTTCATTGATGATCGTAAGTTCGCTTGGTGCGCCGAAGTGGGCTGGATGGTAGACCGGAAAAGCAATAGGGATGATACTTTGCACCTGACCTTGTGAGATGATCGGGATCGGTATGCTGATTTCTTCGCGCGAAGGTATAAAACCATCTTCATACCAGACAACAACACGCGCTGCGTTCACGGGGTTTTTGGGCTTTTTCCTGGAAAGCCCAAGACGATAGGATACGCGCCCAATGTCTTCTTGAATGAAGTGGTTTTCTGGATTCAATTCAAGTGCTTTTTTGTAGTCGACCAAAGCGTCATTAAATTCGCCCATGGACTCCCAAAGGTTGGCAGATACATAGAATGTATAGCCAATTTGAAATGCGCTTTTAACATCAGCGGCATAATCGTTCATGCCTGAGAAGTGCTCGTCAAAACCGCTGATGTCGATTTCTTTTTCTTGGGCTTTTTCTTCCGCCTCTGCGATAGCTTTATGGTGTTGTTCTTCGATTATTTTCTGTTCTAGCGCCGCCTTACGCAGCTCAACAGCAGCAGCTTCATATTTTTCTAATGCCAGGTAGTTGAGAGTTTGAAAATGGTGTACCAGTATGCGTTCAAATCCATACTCTCGATAGGGTATCGCATTGTCATTGGTTAAGGTGCTGGCACCTTTGTTACCAAGGTCTGTGAGCGATATTTTTGCTTGTGCGTCGCGTTCGTTAAATCTGGTAATGACTAATTTAAAGTCTTCAATGCTTTCTTCAAACCGGTTTGACAATTGGAGAAGGCGGGCACGTTCCATCATGTAGAGCATTCCATCCGACTTTTCACGTTTTTTATCTAAGTCAGTTAGAATCATTTCCTGCTGCTGAGCTGGAGCGCCTATTACCGATTGGTAGCTTTTTGCCTGATTTGGGTAAGGATTGAAAAGAGAGGTGGTTGCGCACCCGCTAACAAAGCAGATAGCAACGATGGTGGTGGCAATAAGTCTAAGCGCTTTTTCCATAACAACGACCTTCCATTGATGTATAACAATTTTCCGAACCGGTGATTATAGAATGAGAGGGCAATGCCTGATAGAGAATTTTTATGAATTGCTGGTGTTTTTGCAAATTGAAAACTCCATCGAGGGTGCTGAAAGCGCTTAGTGACTGGCTTTGCTTTGACTGCTTAGTGCATGAATACTCAAAGCTATATTGAAAAACAAAATGCTGCAGAGCCGCAATTGGGTGGGTTTTTGTTGATATATATCAAAGGATTACGGTTGTGTTTGGGTTAAATGGTGCGAAGGTTTGAGGGTAGGGGCGTTGTTCAGTTTCAGTTAAGTTTGTTGGGTTTACATTTTTTCAGCCACCTGAGCGTCTTGACGTCATTCAGGTGTATAATGCGCCAGAGATTTTAATAGATTGAGAAGGGTTTGATTGATGCGTTTTTTATCGGGAGTATGTTGTTTGTATTGTTGATGGTCGAAATTATATGTATTTTATGTATTTAATGAGTGGATCGACCTTTAGCGGTAAGTCTGTTAGTCGGGTGAGCGACGTGAACTGGATGCCCACTCGTTAATAATCGTCACAATATGCCCATCAATGGCCTGATCTGTCCTGTTGGGTTGTTGCGCTGCACAGTAATATACCGTTCAAAGTGAGAATATTTGAACGGTATATTGCGAACATGTATGTATTTTATGAGACCAGCAAACGCTGGCTTGTTCTTTTTCTTCTGATGTCAGCAGCTCTGTGGAGGCCGGTATTGGCCTTCGATGTTGCCGAAGCTGTGGCACAGTTATATTGGCAAGATGAGCGTTCAGGGAAAACCATTGCGACCTTTATTGCGCCCCCGGTGCAGACTCAATCGATTGTCACGCATCCTAGTGGTGGTACTTGGCGGGTTGCTGGCAGTGGCGACTTCAACGGTGATGGCTTTACCGATCTCTATTGGCGAGACGAGAATACGGGAGCTAACGTCATTGAGTTATGGCGGGGCACACAGTTTTTAGACAGCGTAAAGAACAGTGTGATCCCTATGTCGGCTGGCTGGTACATTAATGCTATAGCTGATTTTACCGGTGATGGCCATGATGACGTATTGTGGCGCCACGTTTCCAGTGGTGAGGTGTGGATGCACCAGATCCTGTCGGGGGAGTTGGTGGCTAGCGTTCAAGTTACGGCGATTAGAGATATTAGCTGGAACATTCAATTGACGCCGGACTTGGACGGTGATGGTAAGGCCGATATATTGCTCCGACATCATCAAACTGGCGTAGTTTGGCGGTTTTTGATGGATGGGCATCAGATTATTGATAGCCGTCGCTTTATGAATGCTGCTCCACACTGGCAGCTGGCATTACATGGAGACTTTGATGCCGATGGTGATGATGACTTGCTATGGCGCAATACC
The DNA here is from genome assembly GCA_002376965.1 of Gammaproteobacteria bacterium UBA3532. Classification (GTDB taxonomy): domain Bacteria; phylum Pseudomonadota; class Gammaproteobacteria; order Enterobacterales; family UBA3532; genus UBA3532. Next base: position 28,408 of record DFOV01000259.1, on the reverse strand, counting down.
CAAAATGGACAAAGTGTGATTCATCGTGTCAAAGGCGGTGACTTTTCACGTCATGGTATGTACAGTCTTGGGATTCTTGATGATATGCATTGGCAACCGGTGTGGGCAAGGGATTTAGATGACGATGGTGACGATGATATTATTTGGCATCATGACCGCTTGGGTTATAGCTCTGTCTACTTGCTTGGCTCAACGGGCTATATAGGCCAGCTGTTGCCTTCGCTCGCTGAGGGTGGATGGCGACCAGTCCATTAAGGAAGGTTAGAGCCTGTTTCTGTCAAGTGCTGTTCATTGACAAGAAAATCGGAGAAAATAGGTTCTAACGATAACTATAACTTGGTTGTTAGGAACCTAGAATGAGAGCTAATAGGACAGGCAGGGATATGCCTACCTTTATTCAAAGCGCTATATTACTGTTAATACTAATTGGGGCAAGTGCTACTACTTGGGCAAACACTACGAGTCTGGCCTCATCAACGCGTATTATTGGCGGGGCGGATAGTCTTAAGGCCGATTGGCCTTTTATGGTGGCGATTACCAGGATAGCAGGGCCTGCGACCAATGACGGCGTGATCTGTGGCGGAACCCTGATAGCCCCGAGTGTGGTAGTAACCGCCGCGCATTGTTTGCCATATTCGGCAAAAGATCTAAAGGTTTGGGTTGGCCTGTGGCAGCGCAGCAGCTATTTAGCCGAAGCGGAAGAGCGCTACGTTGCACGTGTACTTATTCATGAAGGCTACGATGCCAGCATCCAACCGAAGAAAAATGATATTGCACTACTTTTTCTTGATCAGCCTTCGGCGCGAACTCCAGCCATTATTGCAGGGATTGGTACTGAAACATCTGGTAAAGCCGCTGGGTGGGGAACACTAGATAGTGCCACAAAGGTTTTCCCCGATATTCTTCAAGAGGTTTCACTTCCCATAGTGTCAAATGAGGCTTGCTCAAATGCTTTGCGGGTGTCTATTGAGCCTGGAATGATGTGCGCAGGGGGCGAGCTATTACAGGACACCTGTACAGGAGATAGCGGTGGGCCACTTGTCATTCGCTGGAAAGGGCAAATTCGGCTGGCGGGAATAACCAGTGTTGGCCCCAAGTGTGGTGAAGGCAAGTATGGTATCTATACACGGGTTGAACAGTATCTGCTATGGATTCTCAACAACATTACCACCTTGCCTGTTTCAAATGCCGCTTTTATTGATTTCGAGTCGGCGGACCTAACGCAAGAAGCAGCTTTTGGCGGAGATGGTCAAGCCACCAATTGGTCGATAGACTCTGCTCACTCGCTAGCGGGAGGTAGCTTTAGCGTTCGCTCGCCAATCGGTCAAAAGGATGGAACGCGCGAGTCGCTGAGGTTGATTGCTGATAGCTCATCAGGAGATGAGCTTCGATTTGGGTTCTCGACGAATATGCTCTCTGGGGCTGCGGACTATTTTGAACTATATATTGATGGTCGTTTTATTGAGTCTTTTACCGGAAACCACAGCTGGTGGAGCATCAAACGCTATTCATTAACGCCAGGGCGCCATGAGATATTGTGGACTTATATTAAAGATAGTTTTATATCTGGAACCCATGATGGTGTATGGCTGGATAACATATCCATCGGCCCTTACATTCCTATCGACAGCGATGGTGATGGCCTTAGTGATGATCAGGAATTGAATATCTACTTTAGCGACCCTTTATTGCCCGATACTGATGGCGATGGGTTGCGTGATGGTGACGAGGTTACCTTTGGCAGCAACCCCGTTATTTACGATACTGATGGCGATGGGTTGAATGATGGTGCGGAGGTTTCAACCTATCATAGCTCCCCCATCAACCAAGATAGCGATAACGACGGTTTAAGGGATGATGTCGAAGTGTTGATTCATCTGACTAACCCATCGGTCTGGGATTCAGATGATGACGGAGTGGGTGATGCCAGGGAAGTAGAATGGGGCTCCGATCCGAATGATGCTACTGACTTTCCGCGTGTTAAATACGACCAAAATGCCGATGGTCGGGCGGATATTATTTGGCGCAGCGAGGTATCTGGTAGTAACTGGTATTATAGAATGCGTGGTTCCGTAATAACTAACAGTCAACCTCTCAACCACGTCGCACTCACCTGGAATATGGCCGGAAGAGGTGACTTCAATGGTGATGGAAAAAGTGACTTATTGTGGCGCAATCAAAGCTCAGGCCAAAACTACATATATCTAATGAACGGAGGCCTGATTTCACAGGCGGCTCCGCTAAACACCATCGCAGATCAAAGCTGGCAAGTCGTATCCATCGGTGACTATAACGGCGATGGCAAAGATGACATTTTATGGAAGAACGTTCTCAGCGGCGTCTTATGGCAATACCAAATGAATGGCGCAAGCATTCATACCAGCCATCATGTTACGACGATTAGCGATAATCAATGGCAAATCGTTTCAAGCCGCGATATAGATGCTGATGGCAAAGCCGACATTATTCTGCGCCATACAGCGACTGGTGTTGTGTGGCAATACCTGATGGATGGTCATCTTATTCGCGAAAGTAAACAGTTGATGAGCGCAGGATCCGAATGGCAGTTGGTCATTGTCGGTGACTTTGATGGCGACAAAGATGCTGATCTATTATGGCGCAATACTAACGATGGCCGCAATTACCTTTATCTGCTTGATGCCGGCGTGGTCAATTGGGATATGCGCCGTGTAATTAGTCAATTTTCCGAGGCCGACTGGCAGGCGGTAATGGCAGGGGATTTTGACGGTGATAGCGACGATGATATTGTATGGCGTCACTTCGGCGATGGTCGCAATTATATGTATTTGATGGATGGGCTGGGCTTCACTGGCAAGGCTATCAATATCGTCGAAGACCTTTCATGGCAAGTGGTTCGCTAAAAATAAGCCGTCGCTATGGCTGGTGATAAGCGGTGGCATCGATAGTCTGGCACACCGGATGCCCCCGTGTACCGCCATAAGTTTTCTGGTAGACTCGTCCCATTCTCGATTAATTTCATTTATAACCATGTATAACAATAACGCCATGTATAACAATAACGCTATGCTAAAGATAACGTTCTTTGTCTGGGTTGCACTTGTATTGTTCGCTGGTGTTGTCCAAGCTGCTCGCTTTGACTTAAATGCCGATGATCGCTCAGATATTCTCATTCGCAACATTAAAACAGGTCTATTTGACGCCTACGTGATGGATGGGCCAAATATTATTGGCCATCATGTGCTTGATTTGCAGAAAGATATGAACTGGCGCGTTGTCGGGCGGGGAGATTTTGATGGTGATGGGGTATCTGACGTACTCTTTCGTCATCGCCGAACCCATCAGCTTGGCATAGCGCTGATCCAGCAGTTGGCACTCAAGCAGAGCATGGTGCTAGAAGTACTACTCCCAGCCGAACGGGTATTAGCTGTCGCTGATATCGATGGCGACAATAAGGCCGACGTGTTTATTCATAACGCAACGACCAACCAGATCGATGTACTCAAAATAGGGCAGTCTAACAGCCGACACTCGCTGATTGCTCTGCACGAAAGCTTCTCTCCCTTAGTCGCCGGAGATATAACGGGCGATGGCCAAGCTGAGCTTCTGGTCAAGCAGCCCGGTGGCTTTATTTCTGTATATGAATGGGAACAGTTCAGCTTAAGCCACGAGTTTATGCTGCCATCAGTACTGCTAACAACGGATACCTCGTGGTTATTTCCGCTAGCTGATGTGGATGGCAATGGTCTGTTGGATGCGGGCATGTTTGTTAGCAATGCCACCTTTGGGGTGTTGCGCTTAAACCTGGGCGGTGAAGAGCATTGGGAGCTGGTATTCGATGCCAAGCCAGAGTTGGCTTGGCCATGGGAGGTTGTCGCATCCGGTGACTATAATAATGATGGTATCGAAGAGCACCTTTGGCAGCATGAGCTTACCAATGAGCTAAAAATCACCTACTGGAGATACCCTCGCTTAGAAAACCCTGCTACTGGTATGCAGGATATTGCGGTGGATAATCGGCCGATCGATCTGATTCTGTCTCCCTATCAGCGTCTTGTTGCTTTAGACGATTCGGTGAAGGCTGAAGCGTCAGATAAGGACATGAACGGGGATGCCAAAGCCGATATTGTATGGCGCCATGCCCAGTCGGGAGTGAACTGGATATATACGTTAAACGCCGATGAGGTACAAAGCAGCTTACGGATTAATAGCGTTCCTCCGCCTTGGCAGCTGGTTGGCCGAGGTGATGCTAATGGTGACGGCAATGCCGATTTGTATTGGCGACATCCGATTTCAGGAGAAAATTACCTTTACCATATGCAAGGGGAGCAGGTAACACAGGTAAAAAAGATCAATCAGGTTTCGGCCCAGCAAGGCTGGGAAGTGTTGTCTATTACTGATTTTAATGGAGACAAAAACGCCGACTTATTGTGGCTGAATACCCAAACGGGTGCCTTGTGGCTGTATCTCATGGATGGGGCGTCAATTCAAAGCAGTCATCAACTTATGCAATTGAACGATCTTGAATGGATACTGATAGCTGCCAATGACTTGAATGGCGATGGTGTGAATGATCTGGTTTGGCGTCATGCGTCGACTGGGGTCGTGTGGAAGCATTTGCTGGTTGACGGCGGTATAGCCGATGGCGGCGAGTTGATGCGAGCCGGTAACGATTGGCGATTGATCGCCGTGGCGGATTTTGATGGCGATGGTGGTGCAGATTTGTTGTGGCGTAATCGGGTAGATGGTCGTAATTATGTGTACTTTCTGAATAAAGGTGTGATTGACTGGAGTAGAAGAGGGCTTTTAAGTCAATTTCACGGTGATGCTTGGCAAGTCGCATTGAGCGGTGATGTAGATGGTGATGGCGATGATGATCTTATCTGGCGCAATCAGCAAAACGGTGATAACTACCTCTATCTAATGAATCCTCATGGCTACCAGGGCTATAAGCTCCCGGCTGTTTCTGATTTGAACTGGTATATTCGTTAGCGCTCGAGTTGAATGCGAGCAGCTTGCCTGCTGGTGTTCATCTTGCTTGTTGATAAAGAGATGCAAAGCGCTGAGTGGAAAATCCGTTCATGCGCTTTTTGTCTTTTCCTATCAAGATAACCGGAATACCGCGTCCACCGATTCTATCGTAGGCTTTCCTGGCCGATTTCGATTTTTCAATATCGTATTCCTTATATGGAATGCGATTTGCGCGAAAATAGTTGCGGGCTTTTTTGCAGTAGCCGCACCAGCTGGTGCTATACATGATGACACGGGCTTTTTTGTTGCGTGACGTGGATGCCGTTGACTTCTCGGAGGATGAGTTCACTTCGGTGTGAGTTTGGGAAATTACAGTCGGGAAGCGATTGCTTTCGCTGATTTCTACTTTGTCTACTTGGGTCTGTTCGTTTTCGGGTGGGTTGTCGCTAAAGTGGAGTTGCCCATTGGCATCGCGCCATTGGTATATTTCAGCATCAATACTCAAGGATAGCAGGCTAAGGAACGCCAGAATGCAGGCAAGATATTTCATGAGGGCTCCGATAAAAAATAGTTTGGGCTTTGTTCTAGAAACCACTGCAATGCTCGGCCGTGAACGGGGGATTTTGCGGCGACGACCAGTTGCGATGGCGTGGGGGATTCTGCCAGTGGTAAGCTGACCAGCTGTTCGGTATCTAATAGTTGCGATATGCGTTGTACGGGCAAAAAACCAATCCCAAGCCCTTTGAGTTGAGCGTTTATTTTTTGTTGCATGGTGACAACTCGTAGCAGAGGCTGCTTGTCTAAAATTCGGCGACTTTGTGGGGGTAGACGGTGCGAGCTGTCTCGGACGATAATTGCTCGAAAGGTTTTAATATCATCTGTAGTTATCGGTCGATCCAGCCTGCACAAAGGATGCGAGGGGGGGACGGCAAAAACCCAGTCAATGTCTTGGATGGGGCGTATCTCGAGCTCTTGCCCTGGCGGATATGGTGGGGCGGCACCAATGACCAGATCGGCTCTCCCATCGAGGAGTGCTTCCCAGCTACCGCCAAGTACTTCTTCATAAAGCTCTATTTCTATATCAGGCTGGATTTGGTAGAAAGCGTCTAATAAGGGATAGATGCGTTCTAGCGGGTAAATCGAATCAACCGCAATAGCCAGGCGGGACTCCCAGCCACTTTCCGCTTGTTTTACGTCTTCAATCAAACGCTCCGTGGCTTCGAGCAGCTCTCTTCCTTGTTCCAGCAAACGGCGTCCAGCGGGAGTTAGTGAAGAACGACGCCCATCTTTTACAAACAGAGTGACACCGAGATCATCTTCGAGTTTATTAATGGTGTAAGTGATAGCCGACGGTACGCGATACAGTGCAGCGGCGGCGGCGGAAAAGCTGCCTTTTCTGTCGATAGCATCCAGTACTTCTAAAGCATCCAAGGTCAATCTTGTGGTCATATCCGTATATTACGTGAATTAATCCTAAAGAGTATACTGCCTTTTCGGCTGGAATGTTCTATTCTTAGACTAGAAGGCTCCTATACCTTCAAGACATCATTTAAGTCTCATGTTTTACACCTTGTCCAGTGGCTTTCTACAATGAAAACACTCGGTAGTTACGGATATTATTGAAACGCCTTTATGACTGACGAATTGTTTGCAAATGACGAATCCGAAGAGGTCTTACCGCCTTGGCCGATCCTTGTGGTTGATGACGATGAATTTGTTCATCAGTTGACTCGTCTCGCCTTAAGTAGTTTGGTCTATGGAGGTCGTAAGCTCGAATTTACCAGTGTTTACAGCGCTCAGGAAGCCAAGGATTTGCTGCGAACAGGGTGTAAGTTTGCGGTTGTTCTGCTTGATGTGGTGATGGAAACCGAAGATGCCGGTTTTCGAGTCGTCGATTTTATTCGTGATGAAATACAGGACAAAGATATCCGCATAGTTATTCGAACTGGGCAGCCGGGTGATTTGCAGGAAGATCACGTTGTTGCAAATTACGATATCAATGATTATCGGGTGAAATCAGAATTGCCCGTTCAGACCCTCAATTCTGTGATGTACGCCAATTTACGCTCCTATGCTGAGGTGCAACAGCTTAAAGCGAAACTGACGCATTCTGAACCACCGACAACTGATATGGCTGTGGTGGTGGATTGGATCAAGCAGCAGCATCGTTTGGGTAGTTGGCAAGCCTATTACTCCACTTTGTGCGAGTTGATAACTAAGGTTGTTACACCGTCTCCGAGCTATTGCGCCCTATTAGAGTTAAGCGATCAGCAAAGCACGTGCTTGGCGGTTGCGCCTGAGCGGCTTGAAAAGGCGATGACTCAGCCTGAAGATGTGATTGGTCATGAGCGTATTGCTGAACTGGTTGCCTGGGCTGGTAGCGGCAAGCTACGGGCGTCAGAAGATGATATCAGCTGTGTTTTAAGCATGGGTGATCACGATGTTATAGTCGCTTATATGCCTATCAACGGTGAGCATATCAGTACCGAGCTGCTCCAAGCAGTGCTTCCAATCCTGCGCTATTATGTAACGCATGCTCGTCTAATTGAGTTTGGGCGCGTATCGGGTGATGAGTTAACCCAGGAAATCAGCCATTTGATGTCTAGCTGTCCAGAGAATCTGCGTAATACCTTGCATCTTTTAGCGGGCTACTTACTGATGGAAAATCAGGATTAGTCTAAAATTTGCGGAAGGCGAATCTCAAAGTGTACACCACACGAGCCGTTGATTTTGTGGCTAATGCTACCTCTTAGTTTTTGCTTGATTAAATTATAAACCACATGTAAGCCAAGCCCGGTTTGATTGGAGTGGTTAGTTGAATTGAGGGTAGTGAATGGCTCAAATATTCGCGAGGCCTGGTCTGGCGGGATGCCTACGCCGTTATCTTCGTAATACAAAACAACGTCGCTTTGTTGTTGCTCAAACATTAATTTGATCATTGGAGTTTCGGGCCGGCCGCTATTTTGCCGGTCTTTAAATGCATGCTCTACGCTGTTCATCACTAAACTGGTTAACATTTGAGAAATAGCACCTGGATAACTATATAGTCGAACAGATAGCGAGCCCTCAATGCTAAAGGCTATATGCTCCTGATTAAGAACCGGCTCAAAGTTAACAAACAGGTTTTCGACATAGGTTTTAAGAAAGAACTCTTTTTTCTCTCCCAAGTCCTGATCGGCGGCAACTTCTTTAAAGTTATGAACTAACTGTGAAGCTTTAGCCAGTGATTGTTCTAGCAGATTTCCTGCCTCTGAAGCCAGGTGTAGCGCTTGGGTGAGTCCATCTTTTTTTAGCTGGCCTTGTTCTAGTTTGGTTTTTATCTCTTTCAGCTGGTTCATCACGAGGGAAGCTGCGGTAACACTGTTGCCTAAAGGGGTGTTTATATGGTGGGCGACACCTGCGACAAGGCGTCCAAGTGCTAGCATTTTTTCAGCCTCGACCAGCTCTGCCTGAGTTTGCGTCAATCGTTCCATGGTTTGGCGTAAATCATTATTTGAGCGCTGTAATGCTTGGGCCTGGCGGATCTTTTCAAGGGAAATGCCGACCTGATTACCTGCAATGGCAAAAATATCCAGTTCTTCTTGGGCAATATGCCGAGTATCTGGTTGGGTAACCAGTAGCAGGTAACCCATCAGACTATTGTTTTGCCCGATCAGCGGAAGGTAGAGAGTTTCTCCAGTAGTCAGGTTGCTGCTCTCAGCAATAAATTGGGCCTTGAACGCCTGCTCGCTTTCCAAATCAAAAGGTACCCGCTGTATCGGAGGCGTATGCACGTCGCGATGCTTGGTTGACTCCAGCTGGAATGCACTCAGATCCTCTGTTCGCACATAGGCCATGATCGATTCAATCGGATAGTGATTGGTGAGTAGCTGAATGAACTGTCCCACTAAATCTTGTTCTCGATTGCTTTCGATGAGTCCTTGTTGAAGTAGTTGGAGGAACTTAATACTTTTTAATTTATTTTGTAGCTGGCTCAGGGTTAACTCTTTTTTGGCCAACTCTATCAGAGTCTTCAGGTTGATGGAGACCAGTGGAATGTTTAAGCGTTTTTCGGTAACGGAGTTGGAAGCATGATCTTCAAGACATAAGTCCTTATAAGCTTGAAAGTCGACTTTCTCGCAATAGGCAATAGCCAGAGCGAGCATTTCTTTTGCCTTGCTGCTTTGCTGTATTCTCTTTAAACAGCGGCCATATTCATGAAAATAAAAGGCTGGCAGGCACTTGCTGTATTCATAAAAGTAGATTGGTTGAATCTCTTCTTCATCTAGGGATGGGTGGTATAGCTCGTTCTTCTGTTTGGTAAATACATAGGCAACGTGATCAAATTGTTCGGATATATCATCGTGCTGTTGCTGAGAAAATGCCAGCATCCCTCTTGCTATTGCGATAAAGGCCCTGGTTTCAAGTTTATGGCTGCGCTGGCTAATGATGTTCTGATAAATCATCGCGTTGATATCTTCGCCAATTTCGGCATGACATAACGATTTCAAGGCATAAATGTCATCCATATTGTGAAATGGGATTTCATCCATTTGCAGGATGCGCATGATTTGTAATATGGCATCAAGCAGGCGGATGGTTTCACGAAAGTTACGCGCATAGAAATACATAATCGCTAAGTTGTAAATGCTGGCGGTGACTTCATTGTAATCAGGGATCTCGGTGATTCGGCTGGTTGCCATTTGATAATAGTGGCAGGCATCTTGATATTGCTCGGTTTCGGCATAAAAGAAGCCAATACCATTGTAAATGCGTATCATTTCCAGTGGATCGGCAAGTTGGGCACGCAGTTTTTCACTTTTCTTTAAATAGTACAGTTCCTTGTCGGGCTTCATTAAATAGGTTTGGAGCATCGCCATATTGTGGTAGGCCACCGCAAGGCCAAAGGCGTTGTCATGCTGGGTATAAATATCAATGGCGATCTGGCAGACCTGCTCTACTGTGGTCAGCGATTTGTGGATCGGTAAATAGATATAGGCATTTTTACAGCAGAAGGCATAGGCATTCTGATCGTTCGAATGTTGGAGCAGCGAAGTTAGCTCGTTATAGAGCGGCGCAGGCATCGGCTCGGTTTTCCGATCCTTCACCAAATACAGGGTAAATAAAGCTTCTCGGATAATATCGGGCTGGTTGATTTCACGAGACAGTTTTAGTGCTTGCATGGCCTCCTTACTGGCATCGATGAAGTCGAACTTGTTGGCATAAACCATCGCCAGCTCGCAATAAATATGCGTTAGCGATAGGAGGTCGTTGATTTCTTCGGCCAGATCAATGGCTGAAAAATAGCAGACTAACGCACTGTCGTTGTCACCGAGGTAGTAGTAGGTTTGGGCAAGTAAGCGCTGAATGTTGAGGCGTTGTTGGCTTGAGGTGGCGCGATTATTGGCCAGCTCATTCACCGCAATCGCCATGATATTGGCTTCTTGAAAGGCCAGAAAGCGCAGTGCATTTTGAATGCCGGGCAGTAAGTGCTGTACCAGTCGAGGACTAGCGCTTTGAGCTGGAGGGAGCATAGTGTTTTCTGCATAAGATGGCTCCTCATCAATGATGGTAAAGCGCTCTTCGATTTGGCCGACAAAATCTTGCCAGGCTTCGCTGCGTTGGGTGTCGTTGAAGTAGTGTTTTTTATCCAGATAAAAAACAATCAGCATGTGATCGAGATTTTTACTGCTAAGCAGCGTGTGCACGAAGCCAAGTAGGTCGTCGCTGGCCAGATGTAACTGGCTGATTTCCAATACCAGGGTTTTATCGGCAAATAGAGCTTTTAACAGGCGGAGGAGGGAATGGCGCATCTGTTGTTGTTCGTATCTTAATTCACCAAACAACAAAGCTTCAGGGCGCTGGGCTACATGCTGGTAAAAATAACTACTAAAGATGGTTTGGTGATTGGCATAAGGCGCGGCTTGTTTTAGGGTCGCTTGTTGCTCTTGCTGGCTAAGCCCATCAAAGGTATCACGTAATAGTGGCAGAAATGGTGCCAATGGTTCGGTTAATGATTGGTGCGTGCAGTGAAGCTTAATATGGCGCAGGGCTTTATCATTGGGGGCAAGGGCAAACTGCTCGTCATTGAGTGGAACGGGCGCAAGTCCGGCTGTGCCTGAATTAACGAATAATAACTGATACTCCCCCTGCCTGGCTTTTTCCCAGCTGTTTTTGACAATGTCGAGATATAAATCAGCCATAGGTGTTAACTACATTGAAAGCGTGCCAGGCGTGTGCGCTGGTGCTGGGATAGCTCGGCCAGTTGTTGATTGTATTCTGTTTGTTCTTGCACCCGCTGTTCGTTAGTTTCGGCGATGTGAGCAATTTCATGCACGTTTTGATTGATGTCGCCAACCGTATGTTGCTGTTGATAGGCAGCTTGGCTGATGTGGGTACTCATAGTCAGAATATGATTCATATGATCAGCTATGGTGGCGAAAGATGACTCCGCTTGATTCGCATGAGATACGCACTTCTTCGAGTCTTCCAGACTGTTTTCCATCAGCTGGACGGTGTTGCGCGAACCGTCAACCAGGTGCTTGATCATCCCATTGATTTCGGTCGTTGATGTACGCGTGCGGGTGGCCAGCGTTCGAACTTCGTCCGCAACGACCGCAAACCCTCGGCCATGCTCTCCGGCACGGGCGGCTTCAATGGATGCATTGAGTGCCAGCAGGTTGGTCTGTTCAGCAATGCCATTAATGACATCGACAATGGTGCTTATGCGCTTGGTAAAATTGTCCAGCTCAGCAAGAGCATCCGCCACTTCCTGATTCATATCTGCCTGGTGGCGAATGGTTTTGACCGTTTGATTGATCAATTCCAGACCACTTTCGGACTGCTTACTGGCTTCTTTGATGGCCTCCTGAGCTTGCTCGGCACTGCGACTTACCTCGGTAGCACTACTATCTAACTCGTTAATCGCCGTTGCCACAACTTGGGTTTTCTGACGTTGTTGTACGGTCCCTTGTTTGGTTTGATTAGCCATTTGTAAAGACGAATTAGCTATCTCAGATAGAGTAGCTGCCTCTTGGCCAATGCTTTTTAAGGTGGTATCCAACTGACCGACCAAGGTGTTGATGTAGCCTGCTAATGCATCAAACTCGTCTCTGGATTGGTGAGTAAGACGCACGGTTAAATCACCCTCCGTGACCTGCTCTACCAGAGTGTTCATGCGCGTCAACGGCCGAATGATCGACTTACTGACTTGCCAAGCCACTAAGATAGCCAGAATCGTTGCGGCGATGCTTAAAATGAGACTGGTTTGGTTATTGTCGTCAACTTTATCGGCAGCCATACGGTTTGCCTGATCCGCAAGGGATTTTGAGGTTGCTATCAGTTGATTTAACTCCTTAGTGCCGCTATTGACGTTGGTCGCTGCTATAGCCATTTGCTGGTTAGCTTGCTCGACGTATTCTCGTTGTTTTTGGTGTTGTAATAAAACCCCACTGTTGTTTGATATTGCCTGAATAAATGTGGCTACCAGTGGTTGTATATTTTCCTTATATTGTGGAATTTCATCCAAAAGTTGCTCTGCCAGGCTCTCCAGATTTTGGCTGGCGCTGTAATTGTCTGCTACGATGCGGCGAATGCGTGCTGCGTCTTTACTGGCCAGAGCGTCTAAGGTTTCCTGCTTAACGCTAATAAATGATTCATTAAAGAGCTCGCCAATGGAGACTACATAGTCATCTTGTTGTGCCAGTAGTGCGTCATTTATGCGTGTGGTTAGCTCTTCGGTAGCCAGCTCAAAAGTGACGCGGTCATCGTTGACTTTTTGTTGGACCTGCATGGCCTGTCGGCTAAATTGAATGGCTTTATCTGCGTGCTTAAAAAACTCCGAGACTTGTGTCTCTATCTCTGTATAAGCGTCTTTTAGGGCTAGATCCGTGTGACCCGAGTTATTGAGCTGTTCCACGAGGCTTGAGAGTGCTTTTGCATTACTTTGATTGTTTTCTTTGATTTGAAAGAATTGTTGCTCTAGTCCATCCAATACATGTTGCTCGGTGGCGAGTAAGTGCTGAACGGCAATTTTGTTGGCTTGCAGAAGCTGTCGAACATGGTCATTGCTATGGGCCAATAATGGTGTTGAGTGTTCGGTGATCACCGATATCTGGCGCTGAATTCCCTGCGTATTCCACACAGAAAACAGCGTCAAAGCAACAATCAGTATGACTAGACAACCAAAGCCAAGCGCAATACGTTGCAGTACGGTTAGTTTCATAGAAGGCATCCATAATGGTTACAGTTGCGATGCCATGGCGCCTTGCAAGGTGCATGGCAGTTCTCGTAAATTAATCTTGTTATCAAGCGTTAAGCATGTTCTTAAGCACAAGCATGATCTTAAGCATAGCAGATAGGCTTGATATGGCCTCAATAAAGATAAAAGGCTCTAAGTTTAGCCATCAAAAGTGTCCCTTACTGTATGATTTCTGACCTGTGTCAAGGCACTCCTTGAGATTGTAGGCTATGCTTTGAATATCCTTAGCAGCGAAGGCTTTCTGGAAAAGCCGGGGAGGCGGTCATGAGCAACTCATACAAATTTATCCGTCGGTTCTGTGATATATCCATGGCAGATGTTCCGGTGGTAGGGGGCAAGAATGCCTCACTGGGAGAAATGTTTCGCACGTTAATGGATAAAGGGGTGCATGTTCCCAATGGCTTTGCGACGACGGCTGATGCCTATCGCCAGTTTTTGCAGCACAACGACTTGGCGGCCTTTATTGATAGCACGTTAGGCGAGATCAACAAAGGAAACATTCATCAGCTGGAAGTTGCCGGGGCCAAAATCCGACATGCATTACTTCAGGCGGAGTTCCCGCCAGGATTTATCGATGAAGTGGCGGATGCTTACCATGAGTTGGAACGGGAATATGGCCACCATACCGACGTTGCCGTTAGAAGCTCTGCCACTGCTGAAGACCTCCCTGATGCTTCTTTTGCCGGTCAACAGGAAACCTACCTGAATGTCAGTGGGCTCGATCAGCTGCTATGGATCTGTAAAAAAGTTTATGCCTCGTTATATACCAATCGTGCAATTTCTTACCGAATGGACAAAGGCTTTGAGCATGACCAAGTGGCGCTTTCGGTCGGCGTGCAAAAAATGGTGCGCTCAGACAAAGGCTCTTCTGGCGTCATGTTTACACTGGATACGGAGTCGGGCTTTCGCGATGTAGTGCTTATTACCGGCGCTTATGGACTTGGTGAAAATGTGGTTCAAGGCGCGGTAAATCCTGATGAATTTCATGTATTTAAACCCGCGTTGAAAGCGGGTAAACGCCCCGTCATTGCTCGCCACCTGGGCGAGAAAGCGATTAAAATGGTCTATGCCAGCAAAGATCAGCAAGGCACTATGACCCAGAATGTGGCTGTCGCCAGAGAAGAGCGTGAGCGATTCTGTATTAGCGATGATGAAGTGCTGCAATTGGCACAGTTTGCTTGTGTTATTGAAGAGCACTACAGCGACATCGCGGGGCAAACCCGTCCCATGGATATTGAATGGGCCAAAGATGGACTCACTAATCAACTCTATATCGTTCAAGCCAGGCCCGAAACCGTTCACAGTCAGCTGAAATCGCCAGACAGCATCGAGACCTATCACTTGCGAGAACATGGCATAGTGGTGACGCGTGGTAAAAGTGTCGGACGTCGGATCGCAACGGGTCGAGCACGGGTCATATTGGATGTGGCGAAGATGGATACTGTGGCTCCCGGTGATGTTCTGGTCACGGATATTACTGATCCTGATTGGGAGCCGGTGATGAAAATTGCTTCGGCTATTGTAACCAATCGCGGTGGTCGCACCTGCCATGCGGCTATTATCGCTCGCGAATTAGGCATACCGGCGATTGTCGGCACTGAAACCGCTACTCAAGACATTCATGATGGTCAGTCAGTGACGGTTTGCTGTGCTGAAGGTGATGTGGGCCTCGTTTACGACGGAGCTTTAGCCTTCGATGTAGCTAAACATCCGTTGCATATTGCCCATCGCCCCCAAACAAAAATCATGCTTAATCTTGCCGATCCGGATCAAGCCTATGAAGTTGCTCAACTACCTAATGATGGTGTCGGGCTGGCGCGCCTTGAGTTTATTATCAACAACCATATCAAGGCACACCCTCGAGCATTATTGCAGCCACGTGACTTGCCTGAGAACCAGCAGCTATCTATTCAGAGGCTGATTCGAGGCTATGCCGATGGACGCGATTATTATGTTGGTAAACTGGCTGAAGGTATGGGGCGGATCTGTGCTGCATTCTATCCCAAGCCGGTTATCGTGCGTTTCAGCGACTTTAAGACTAACGAATATGCCGCTTTGCTGGGTGGTGAGTCTTATGAGCCTAAAGAAGAAAACCCCATGATCGGATTTCGAGGTGCATCGCGTTATCCGTCAGAGGCTTTTGAGCAGTGTTTCTTGATGGAGTGTGAAGCTGTGAAGCGCGTGAGAGAGGTGATGGGGCTGGATAATCTGGCTGTGATGTTACCATTTGTGCGCACGCTTTCAGAGCTGGAAGCTGTTGTCGCTATTATGCGTCGCGCTGGATTGGTTCGTGGTGAGAACGGCCTTAAACTCTACGTGATGTGTGAAATTCCGAGTAATGCCTTATTAGCTGAGCAGTTTTTGGCCCATTGTGATGGCTTTTCGATAGGCTCCAATGATCTCACACAGTTGACCCTGGGAGTCGATCGGGATTCGTCTTTAGTTCCTGGTGTAGATGAGCGCGATCTGGCTGTTAAAAAACTGATGGGCATGGCGATCAGCGCTGCTAAACAAGCAGAAAAATACGTCGGGATCTGCGGTCAGGCTCCATCAGATTTCCCTGAAATCACGTCGTGGTTAGTTCAACAAGGTATTAGCTCTATTTCATTAAACCCAGATAGCGTCTTGCCAATGACTGAGGTGGTTTTGGCTGAGGAAAATATTCTATCTCAATAGCTTCCGTATGTAGGCTCCTATAAACACGGTGATAAAAAATATTCCGATGAAAGACTCAGTAGTTACCCAGTAAGCTAGCTCCCCATCAGGGTGATAGCCATTCCAGTCGCCAAAGAATGAGCTAATAAAGCTTTGAGCACTAAGGGCTAACGCTCTCAGAAAGGAGAGCTTATCGTCGATAAATAGGTAGAGAAATGAAAAGGCCAGCACTACCGAAAATGATGAAATTGCGATGTTAGAAAGCCTTACTCCCCAGCCAAAAGCGCCTCCGAAGAAGGCTCTTGATATTTGATTGCGGTGATGGAAGTGTCTCATGTGAAAAAATGCTACATCCTCCATGTCTAACTTTCCGCTATCCGATAACCAGTGTTTTAGAGAGCAGTAGGCTTCGCCGCATTTGCTCTCTGAAGAATGATCTAGTAGCGCAAAATACCTAGGGTGGAAAACGCTAAACTTACTGGTGCCATATAAGCTCTCAACGGGATCGATTAGGAATCGGCCTGTCGTAAAGCGGTACATATTCAGGCAGGCTTGCTTTCCTAGCGAGTTATCTTGAAAGTAAGTGACTTCAGCAACCGATGACTCAGATAGATCTATTGTTCCTTCCATGGTATTTCGGTCAATTCTTAAGTGGCGGCCAATGCTAGAACCGGTTAATACCAAGTTGTTGATTCCGTTATTGCCCCGTGAATCGGTTATAGATAAATCGTTTCTAATTGATATTCTTCGGATGT
This sequence comes from Gammaproteobacteria bacterium UBA3532, assembly GCA_002376965.1. GTDB lineage: Bacteria > Pseudomonadota > Gammaproteobacteria > Enterobacterales > UBA3532 > UBA3532. The sequence continues at coordinate 11,809 of DFOV01000259.1, read as the reverse complement.
CTATAATTGGTGCTGCAATGAGGTTAATCGAAAGGCTATCTGCTTTAATATTTTCGAGGTAAATTTCTCCATTTACCTCTAGCTCCTCTATACGTAAATTTGATTCTATTAACGTTGCGTTAGCTTTTTCGTATTCGTAAAGTTCTTTCCCTATGATCAAGTTGCCAATATATGATTCGGGGCGAAGAGTATGGCGATCTTGGTGGCCTAGGAATTGAACTTCATTGCAGAACGTTCCACCTAAAGAAACGGTCTCATGGATTATCATCTCGTTGAACCAGAAAAGGTCATTTGCTCCATTAACCCCTAAATCGACATATAGATTGTAAGCCTTCAACTGTCTAAACGAGGCTCCGCCAAGCCCGGTGAAGTCAGTGCTTTCCATATGTACATTTCCTAAAACAGTTGTTGCCTTAAGGCTAAAGTGCTTTTCAAACTGTGAGTTAGAAAACCATATGCTGCCGTTTACTTTAGAATTTAGCAGGCGGAAATTGTCTGTAAATCTGCAATCGAAAAAAGCGATGGGTGTCTCAATATTTAGCGCGTCTAATTCAATCTCTTGAAATTCACACTCGATAAATACTAGCGCATTAGATGGGGGGGATTGGATGTACTCTTGCAGACCTTTTTGAGTTATCTTTTGGTTAGTAATACTGATTATAGGTTGGCTTGGTTGACTTTGTGCGTTTGATAAGGATACTTCATTTACAACAAGCCCCCTTGCATTCGGGTACCCTGTTTTCTTCTTAGTGGAGGCGGTAAATTGAGAGCCTCTTATTAGGTATCTAACGCCATTTTTCTTAAGCTCGTGCCAATATATAAAGTTCAGCCTTTGCTCTTGGTCACTACAGATCGCAAACCGGTGATTTTTTTCATCAAAATATAGGCACGTTAATTGGTTCATAACTTAAACTCTAGTTCCTGTCCTTGAGTGGCGAATCCCGCAAATTCTGAGTCTACTATCGACTTAAACTCCTGCCAATTATCTTCGTAGCTGATCAGGTACAATTTTTTCCTTACAGCCAACGGATATTCTTCTATTAGAGCTGTTAGCGATGCATGGACAGGATTATAGTCTGTTAAAGTTACATCATGTATACCTTGAAGAAAATCGTATTGTTTAATAGTTGCTGGAATGCTGACGGTATCCGACGACCATAAAATCTGATTTTGAATTAGTAAACCATATGTTGGCTTGTCTTTGGTATGCTTTACCGGAAAAGTAGAGTAATTGACTCCACAGAACTTAAAAGTGTTAGATTCAACAAACTTTACATCAAAATAATCAGTTATTGAGCTCTCACCATCACTGTTATATCCGAGAGAGCCTTTGAGAGTTTGGTCCCAGAGCTCTTTCTCGATTGACTTGTGGAGGAAGAGCTTTATTTTTTTATTGAGTTTAAACTTGGTTTCAAAGGCCACTCTTTCCAAACCGAATACGTGGTCACCATGAACGTGTGATATGAATATTCCATCAATATTCTCGAAGCCCATTCCTTGTCTATGCAGTGCGTGTTTCACTGTATATCCACAGTCAATAAGCATATTTCCATTGGGAGTCTTAACGATGCCGTTGGCGTTATAGTGATGTAGTGACTCAGAGTGACCGCATCCTAGAATGACGACTACGCCTTTATTATTCATTCCGTACGTCCTTTATGAAGTGAGAAATTTCGCTTGTTGCTCAATGCTAAACATTTCTCGCTCAATAACAAGAATGATTTTTCTTGGGGATATTGCTGAGGCGTCGCTTAGATGTGGCAAGTTTGTAAGTCACATTGAATAAAAATTGCACGATAGAAATAAATGTCGTTATAATAAAATTGCCTTATGGAGTAGTTCTGGCAATGTTTTAGAGCCTGTTTATCTTTCATTTATCGCCAAACAGCGGCGATAAATGAAAGATAAACAGGCTCTAGCACCCACATACGTGTCATAGCGATTTGGAATCATGAACAAGAATGAAAAGTTACTCCAAAAGGATGAGCTGGAGTTTATCCAATCCCTATATGGAAATAACACTTCATCTGAAGGTTCTGAAGCTTCGGTTCCTCCGATTCTAAAGCAGTTGAATCTGGCGGCCCCGCAGCCTGAGTTTCTGAATATCTTGCCGCTTGCCCAGCAGTTAAGCTTTGAAGCAGAGCTTGATGGCTATTTGTTGGTATTCAAACCTTATTTTCATCATATTGATGGTCAGCAGGTTTTACAGCTGGGATACCCATTAATTATGGAGCAAGATAACCATCAAAGAGCACGACGAGTTCCTCACTTTGGGGAGATTTTGGTCAACGATGTTGACAGTAACTTTGAGCTGGCAGAATTAGTTGATATTTCCGTGTCAGGCCTGTCTTTGAAGCTAAAGACATTACCACTTAATATCAATAATGATTTGTCGTTTTCATTACGCCTGACTTTGCCGGAAGATGTCGATTACGTTGTATCCTGTCGTGTTGTGCGTACAGCCTTTGACTTCTTGAACAATTCATACCAGTTGGCTCTGGAATTCCAGCATTTGGATACCCAGACCGAGCAAGCGATTAGTGCATATGTCTTTCGGCATACTCCCAATATAAGTGAGCAAACTACGCTGGCCTAAATTACTTGCCAAACGCCCCAAATCGCGATATATCGTTGCGTGATCGCAAGACCGGTGGGGTGAAGCGATAAGGCAACAATGGTTGGAGCACTAATCCCAACCTAGCCTATAGCATGAGGCGTATGACATCGATGTTCGATATTGATGTTATTCCGTTAGCCAAGCTAACAAGCAACTGTGACGAACGGCTTTTTGATAGCATTGCGCAATCTATCCGCGAAAAAGGCTACAGTATCCATCCCAATGCACTGGCACCTGATTTGGCGCAGTCATTGTGGCGGCATGTTACGACCATGGAGCCGCACCAATTTAAGCGCGCAGGAATTGGTCGGGAAAATGACCGCCAGCTCAATACTTTTGTGCGAACCGATGAGGTCTGTTGGATCAATGGAGAGAGCGATGCAGGTCGTGATTGGTTGGCTTGGACGTCCGCGTTGCAACAGCACTTGAACCGGAGCCTGTTGCTAGGGCTTTTTTCGTTCGAAAGCCACTTTGCTCACTATGCCAAAGGTGACTTCTATAAAAAGCATCTGGATGCATTTAAAGGCGAAGCCAACCGAGTTCTATCGGTTGTGGTTTATTTAAACCCCAACTGGCAAGCTCAGGATGGAGGAGAGCTGGTTATTTATCTTGATGACAATGAGCAGGTACGTGTCGTTCCTGGATTCGGTACGGTTGTGGTTTTCCTCAGCGAAGACTTTCCGCATGAAGTGCTGCCAGCCAGTCGTGACCGCTATTCCATCGCGGGCTGGTTTCGCGTCAACACATCTACAGCCGATCGTATCGACCCACCAAAATAGTGCAGGTTATCGCCCACCGGGTCTGGTCTGTGGTAATATCGCCAAGAAACAGTAAAAGGATCTTCTCGACGTATGAAAAAGTATCTGATCATTGGCGCGGTATTGGTGGCGATATTATATTTCACCGGGCTATTTGAAGCCTTTGTACTGCTATTTAAAAAAGAGGATGGTCACACCAACTGGCAACATTTGGCAAACTGGTCTGCCGGTACATTTATTATCGTTCTTTCCGTCATATCGACATTCTTGTATTTTAGCCGACAAGCAGCCAATAAGGCGAACACCGAGCTTGAAGAAATTAAGCGTGATTTGGAGTTACGAGTTCAGGAACGTACCGCCACATTAGACGAAGCCAACCGGCTGCTCAAGCAGGAAATATCTGAGCACCTGGAAACAACCAAGCGCCTCTATTCTTCTGAACAGTACATAAAAAGTATACTTAGTTCGATGCCATCGATGTTGGTTGGATTGGACGCTGAAGGGCGCATAACTCAGTGGAACAAAAAGGCGGAAGAATACACAGGCCTGGCTGCTGCTGATGCCTTAGACAAGAATCTCTGGGATGCTTATCCAACTATCACTGTCACTGGTCAGCAGGTCACCGATGCGTTAGAAAACAACCAGGTGCTGACATTTCGCCACAGTCAGCGCGGGCTATTCCATTTCGATATTACGGTCTATCCGCTTGAAGGAACTACCGAGCCAGGCGTTGTGCTAATCATTGATGACATGACTCAGCAGGTTAAATCGGAAAACCGCATCATTCAACGCGAGCGTATGTCTAATATGGGGGAATTGGCATCGACCATGGCCCATGACATTGATATTCCGCTGCAGGCGATGCTCAAAGATTTGCATGATGTACATTATGAGCTGATGCGTAAGCAGGAGCAGGTTGATACGCAATTGATGATGGCGCTCAATGATGCATTGAATAAGGGAGAACAGGCGACCGCTGTTGTTAACAATCTGTTAGAGTTTGCCAGCTCCCAGCAGCAGAGTAAGCAGCCTGTTTTAATGACGGATATTATTGATCATTGTATTGAATTGGCTGGCCGTATTTTGGCCTTGCCAGGAGGCTTGAGCTTTGAGCAGGTGGAAATAGAGCGCCAATACGATCAAGGGCTACCCAAGGTTTGCTGTCACTATGCGGAAATGCAACAGGTGTTTTTGCGTCTGTTACGTCATTGCTTGTATGCGTTAAACCGTGTCGAACACCAAGCCTTTCAACCGAAAATCCAGATCCGAGCGGTTGAATGTTATGATGCGCTTTGGTTGAAAATATCTCATAACGGTGTTGGTCTGACAATGGAAGAGCAGCAGTCTATTTTCGAGCCCTTTTTTAGTAGCGACTCGACAGAAGATAATGATGATGCCAACAAACGCTTGTCTTTCTCCTATTTTATCGTTACTGAGCACCACCATGGACAATTGGCCGTTACCTCTGATCCTGATGTGGGAACGACCTTTCATATGCAGTTTGAGCTGTTGAAAGCTTGTTCCTGATATTTCTAGCTCTTGATCAGACTCCAGGGTGAAGCCGGGTTGCCCCTAGAGTTCGGTGGGCGTTTTGGCGGAAATAGACAGAGCATGGATCTCTGAAGTCATCATTTCTCCTACCGCGGCATAAACGGCCTGGTGGCGCTTTATAGTGTTCAATCCAGCGAACTTATCGGAAACAATCATAACCCGAAAATGTCCGCCACCTTTGACATTGCCAGCATGCCCAGCATGCTTATGGCTATCGTCAATAATCTCAAGATGGGTCGGACAAAAGCTGCTTTCCAGTCGCTCACGTAAAGCCTGTTCTCGTTGTGACATCGTTAAATTCTCTTTTTTATTTCTCTCATCAAGCCTTATTTTTCTCATCAATAATGGCGTTAGGGTAAGACTTTTTTAAACGGTTTGACCGTTACAGCTGCATACACGCCCGCTGCCACGTAAGGATCGGCGTCGGCCCAGGTCTGTGCCGCTTCCAGTGACGCAAACTCCGCTACCACAAGACTGCCACTGAATCCGGCATCGCCCGGAGTCTCACTATCAACATTGGGATGGGGGCCTGCTATCAGTAGTCGCCCTTCATCACGTAGCGCGTTCAACCGTTCGATATGTGCAGGGCGTGCACTTTGGCGAAGCGGTAAACTGTTTTCTACATCAGTACTCATAATGGCATAGAACATAGTGGTATCCTAAATTGTAGGTAATTACGAAAAAAAGCGGCTAAAATAGGGCTATATGCTGTGATTGGGGAAAAATCGCTACCATCAATCAGTTGATTCGCATATTATGTGGCCACCGAATATTGGCCCCAATATACCAGTAAATAATGAGACTTGCATGAGCCAGTTTTTTCAAATTCATCCAGAAACGCCCCAAAAGCGGTTGATCCATCAGGCGGCAGAGATGTTGCGCAAAGGCGCGCTAATAGTCTATCCCACCGACTCTGGTTATGCACTTGGTTGTGTGCTTGGCAATAAAAAGTCGATGGAAAAAATGCGCCAGATCCGCGAGCTGGATAAGCATCACAACTTTACTCTGGTATGTCGCGATCTTTCAGAACTGGCCAATTATGCTCAGGTGGATAACCTGAATTATCGAATGATAAAAGCGCACACGCCAGGCCAATATACCTTTATTCTAAAGGGTACCCATGAGGTACCGCGTCGGTTTCTGCATGCCAAGAAAAAGACCATTGGTCTCAGGGTTCCGATAAACCCCATCGCGCTGTCTTTATTGGAAGAGCTTAATGAGCCATTATTATCAACGACCCTGATCTTGCCGGGGGATGAGCTGCCAATGACTGATCCGTATGATATTCGCCAAACCTTAGAGCATGCTGTCGATCTAATCATTGATGGTGGCTATTGTGGTATGGAGCCGACCACGGTGATTGATATGACAGGGGATGAGGTCGTCGTTTTGCGTGCCGGTGCTGGCGATACTTCGCCTTTTGATTATCCAAGTTAACACGTCTTATCATAATCTAAGCCATAAAAATTAGAAGGAGTGATCTTTTGAGTTCCATGAGTACCCATAATCAACGCGTTGTCTCTGGCATGCGTCCTACTGGTAAGCTCCACCTTGGCCATTATCATGGTGTATTGAAAAACTGGGTTGAGCTACAGCGCGAGTACGATTGTTTCTTTTTTGTGGCTGATTGGCATGCACTAACAACCCATTATGAAGATCCCAGCATTATTGAGCAGAGTGTATGGGATATGGTGATCGACTGGTTAGCAGCTGGCGTTAACCCTAAGTTAGCACACTTGTTTATCCAGTCGCGGGTGCCAGAGCATGCGGAGCTGCATCTGTTGATGTCGATGTCTACCCCTCTTGGTTGGTTAGAGCGGGTTCCTACCTACAAAGATCAGCAGGAAAAATTGAAAGAGAAGGATCTGGCAACTTATGGATTCCTGGGTTATCCATTGCTGCAAAGCGCGGATATTCTGGTGTATAAGGCCGGTATGGTGCCTGTTGGGGCTGATCAGGTCGCACATGTTGAGTTGACCCGAGAAATCGCGCGTCGCTTTAATCACTTCTATGGCCGTGAGCCAGACTTTGAGCAAAAAGCGCTCGAAGCCATTAAAAAAATGGGTAAGAAAAACGCCAAGCTCTATAAAAGCCTGCATAAGAGCTATACAGAAACTGGTGATATGGAAGCCTTGGAACGTGGTCGGGCGTTGCTAGAGGGGCAAGCCAACCTGACGCTGTCAGAACAGGAGCGATTGTTTGGCTATCTCGAGGGTTCGGGGAAGATTATTTTGCCAGCCCCCGAAGCTATATTGACCCCCGAGTCTAAAATGCCTGGGCTCGATGGTGAGAAAATGTCTAAGTCTTATGGCAATACCATTGCATTACGTGAGCCAGCGGAATCTGTAGAAAAGAAAATTCGCACGATGCCTACGGATCCGGCTCGCGTTCGTCGCCACGATCCTGGCGAGCCCGAAAATTGTCCGGTATGGAAGTTTCACGAAGTCTATTCGCCTGAAGATGTTAAATCCTGGGCTCAGCAAGGATGTAGAAGCGCTGGCATTGGCTGCTTAGATTGTAAACAGCCTGTTATCGACGCAGTGCTCAAAGAGCAGGCACCGATCTGTGAAAAAGCCGAATACTACGAAAATAACCCTGATGTGGTGCGAAGCATTGTTGAAGAAGGTTGTGAAACGGCACGCGATATCGCTAAACAGACCCTCAGTGAAGTTCGAGATGTTATGGGCTTAAGTTACAGGTAGTGCCGTTTGAGTTTGGGCAAAATGAGATAGTGGTGGCGTGGTTGAATCGGTGGTAGTTGAAGCAGTCGAAGAGGGCCAGGGAGGGGATGGCACCAAGGACGATATTCGTATCGCCCGTGTGGCTGGCGAAGCCTTGACCAAGCTGCCTGATGATCTTTATATTCCACCCGATGCCCTTGAAGTGTTTCTTGAAACCTTTGAGGGGCCACTGGACTTGTTGCTTTATTTAATTCGGCGTCAGAATATTGATATTTGCGATATTCCCATTGCCGAAATCACCGCTCAATACGTCGAATACGTCGAACTCATGCGTGAAATACGCCTCGATCTGGCTGCTGAATATCTGGTGATGGCGGCAACGCTGGCCGAAATCAAATCACGCATGCTGCTGCCTCGTCGAGTTGAAGACGATGGCGAAGAAGTGGATCCGCGACAAGAACTGGTGGCTCGTCTACAGCAATATGAGCGCTTTAAAAAGGCTGCCGAGGATGTCGATCAACTACCACGGGTATCCCGCGATGTTTTCCCTATTGATTTGCCATTTGATGTACCTGAGTCTGCCAAACCGTTGCCCGAAACCTCAATGCAAGAGCTGCTTAAAGCACTTCACTTATTGTTAAAGCGATCCGAAGACTTTGTTCATCATCAGGTTAAACGTGAGCAGTTATCTATCCGCGAGCGTATGTCGAGTATTCTGCAGCGGCTGGATACACGTGACTTTGTCCGGTTTGAAAACTTCTTTACTGAGCAGGAGAGCCGGATGGGGGTGGTTGTAACCTTTATTGCCATGTTGGAATTGCTAAAAGGAGGTATGATAGAAATTGTACAGGCCGAGCCTTTTAGCCCAATCCACCTCAGGGCCGCAGCATGACCAAGCTGACCGTCAAGGCTATCAAGAATATTTTGGAAGCCGCGTTGATGACAGCGGGTCACCCGATGTCTGTTGAACAAATGGCGGGCTTATTTGACGAGGCGGAACGTCCCAAACCGGCAGCGATTACTAAAATCATGAAATCCCTGATGTCAGATTATCAGGGACGAGGGATTGAACTGATCGAAGTCGCTTCTGGCTATCGCTTTCAGGCTCGCCCAGAATATGCGATCTGGGTTGGGCGCTTGTGGGAAGAAAAGCCACAACGTTATTCGCGAGCGTTACTGGAGACATTGGCATTGATTGCTTACCAGCAGCCAATTACACGGAGTGAAATAGAAGATGTTCGTGGTGTCAGTGTCAGTACCAATATTATTAAAACGCTGCTGGAACGAGATTGGGTGCGTGTTGTTGGACATAAAGATGTGCCTGGAAAACCAGCACTTTATGCGACGACGAAAGCTTTTCTTGATTACTTTAATTTGAAAAGTCTGGAACAGCTACCATCATTAATGGATGTACGTAACCTAGATGAAATTGAAAAAGAGCTGGAACAACAGCTTTTAGATTTAGAGCAACCAAATGATCTGGAAACAACCCAAAAAGAGAACGCCGCCTCCAACTCGGAAACCGGCGAATAAACGTGCCAAGCCGCAGGAAAAGCAAGAGGCTGAGCGAATTCAGAAAGTCTTGGCTCGAAGTGGCGTTGGTTCGCGTCGGCAAGTCGAGCAGTGGATCAGCGAAGGGCGAATAAAAGTAGGCGGAAAGGTAGCTACTCTGGGAGAGCGCATCTTTCCAGGCCAAAAGGTCAGTCTCGATAATAACCTGCTGGAGTTGGCTTCAAGCAGTGCTGTAGGCAGGGAAGTGATTATTTACCATAAGCCTGTAGGACAGATTTGCAGCCGAGCAAAGGAAGATCGAGAGCGCTCAGTATTTCAGCACCTGCCTCAGTTGAAGCAGGGGCGGTGGATCTCTGTAGGGCGGTTAGATGTTAATACGTCCGGTTTATTGCTATTTACGACCGATGGGGAACTGGCCAATCGTTTAATGCATCCCTCTCACCAGATTGAGCGAGAATACTTAGTACGAGTTCTAGGCGAGGTTAGCGCCGAGCATTTGAAAGCCCTGCGTGAAGGCGTAATGCTTGAAGATGGACCGGCCAAATTCAACCGCATCAAAGCCGGTGGTGGAGAGGGAGCTAACCGCTGGTACAGTGTCACTTTATCCGAAGGCCGTAATCGTGAAGTCAGGCGCATGTGGCAGGCGCTGGATATTCAAGTCAGTAAATTGAAACGGATCCGTTATGGCGTGGTCTCACTTCCCAGAGAGTTAAAGCCAGGTTCTGTTGCGGCTTTAACTAAACCACAACTGGCGAAACTTTGTGAAAGTGTAGAGTTAATATAGGTACTAGATTTAATAAAGGTAAATGTATGGAACCAGAATTTCAAACTAAGCTGGTAAATGCGCTGCTCGATCAGCAACGGAAAGAGTTACGATGGAAGAAAGTTAGATTTTTTTTATTGGGTGGATTTTTCGCACTGATTATTCTTGCTTATGTCGCAGCGATTGGTGCGGCCATGGGGCCAGGCGCAAAGCCGGATAATGACTACGTTGCCCTGGTTCGAATAAATGGCGCTATTGGCCCGAATGAAAAGGCTTCGGCACGTTTTGTCATTCCTGCTTTAATCGAAGCATTTAATGATAAGCAGGCCAAGGGCGTCGTTGTTGTTATTAATTCTCCCGGCGGTACACCCGTTCAGTCTTCGCTGATTCGTGATCGTATCATTAAATTGCGTGAAGAATTCCCTGACAAAAAAGTCGTGGTCGTCGCTGAAGACATGCTAACCAGTGGGGCTTACATGATTGCTACCGGCGTTGATACTATCTATGTCAATCGCTCAACCCTGACCGGTTCTATTGGTGTGATTATTAGAAGCTTTGGTTTTGTCGAACTGGCAGACAAGCTTGGGGTGGAGCGCCGAGTTTATACCGCTGGAGAGAATAAGAACAGTATGGACCCGTTTACACCGGTTGATGAGCAGGATAAGGAAAAGCTAAAAGCAACACTAACCCAAGTTCATCAACACTTTATTGATGCGGTGATGGAAAGTCGTGGCGATAAATTAAAAGAGTCGCCCGACGAGTTATTTACTGGAGAGTTTTGGACTGGGGAGCAGGCGGTTGAATTAGGCCTGGTTGATGGTATCAGTGATTTAGCGTCGGTTATTCGTGATGATTTTGATGTTAAACACATCGTTGAGTATGGCGAAGAAAAAGCGTTGTTGGCACGATTGACCAAATTGCTTGGTAGCAGCATGGCTGATGCTGTTTGGCAGAAAATGGAATCTTCCACACACCAGGATTCGGTGATGTGGCATTAATACAAAAATAATGGGAAATGTATCATGCAGCAATTGGTAAATATCTACGCTATTTTTCATCGACTATTGGATAAAACCCGTCATTTAGATTTTCTGGGACCACTAGCGCTTAGGCTCTATCTCGCTCCTATATTCTGGGCTGCCGGGACTAATAAGCTCAGTCACTTTGAAAGTACAGCTCAGTGGTTTGGAAATGCCGAGTGGGGTTTGGGATTACCCATGCCTGGGGTTTTGGCTGCATTAGCCATTGCTGCCGAAATAGGTGGAGCGGTCGCTTTATTAGCAGGCGTTGCCGTGCGTTGGGCGGCCATTCCCTTAATGATTACTATGGCTGTGGCAGCAGTTACCGCCCACTGGACTAATGGCTGGCATGCATTACCAGAAAGTGAGTTGACAGTACCGTGGGAATGGCGAACCGATCTTATTGAAATGGCCGCCGATCGTAAAGCTGCAGCGGTTTCGCTTTTAGAGACTCACGGCCATTATGGCTGGTTGACCGAAGCTGGTAGTTTCACCATCTTAAAGAACGGGATCGAATTTGCTGCAACATACTTTATTATGCTACTGGTACTATTCTTCACTGGTGCTGGACGCTATGCCAGTATCGATTATTGGCTAAAGCGCAAGTGGGGTAGCGCGCTGGAACAGTCATAGCAGCCAATATGACATCACCATAAAAAAGGGTAGCAATAGCTACCCTTTTTTATGGTGATTCAATCTCAGGCTGTTTTCAATGCTTGAGCATCTTTGGCTATCTGGGTTATTGCGGCCCAGTCACCAGCGATGACCTTGTCTTTGGGAGCCAACCATGAGCCACCGACACATGCAACGTTAGGCAGTGCTAAATAGTCTTTGGCCGTATTTACATTTATGCCACCGGTTGGGCAGAAGGTGATTTGAGGGAATGGACCACCTAGCGCTTTAAGCAT
>DFOV01000180.1 GCA_002376965.1 Gammaproteobacteria bacterium UBA3532 | reverse complement strand
GGTAGATTGCAAAAAATGCAATTTTTGGTTAGAAAAGGCGCGGTTTTTAGGCGACATGTAGGAATTAGCTACATAGCAAGTCGCAGCAATATTAAGAAGCTGCCCATTTATCATCGAGATACCAGTCAGCCGCTTGGGAGTTGCCTAGCCGTAGCAACGAGCGATAATGTGTCCAAACTTAATTCGAGACGCACTGTCTCTCGAATTGGAAATGGTTAACTAAGGAATCCCCCCATGCAACCAACACCATCAGCATCCCCTAAACTCCAGATTGACCTCGGCGATCCCGATTTTTCCATCGGCGTTTATATAGCCAACCGTCCGCCCATGCTTACCTTACAGGGACTGAGCAGCATCGAGCCGCTGATGCTGAGCGAGATTTATGATATAGGTCAGGCGTGTGGGCCCTGTTGCTCATTTAACATCCTTGGTTAACGATATAAAACTGTTTTTAAATGATCATCGGTTAATTCAAACTCTGGATCTTTACCAGTGAGGGCCTTGGTTAGCGGAACAATTTTTGTTCTTACGCCCATGCCTCGATAGTCGACATAGCCATAATCACGCAAAACTTCCATGATAATGGTATTCCTCGGCGAGCGCTGGCCAGCTTTCATTTTTTCGACAGTCATCGAATTAGGCAAAGCACCAGGACTGATCACTTCAAGGCGATTCGAGTATCCGGACACTTCAATCTCAACAAAACGAGTCCAATCGCGGTGTGCCAGTGAATTAATCAATGCCTCCCTAACGGCTTCAAGGGGATAAAACCATTGCGTTTCTCGTCGTAAATTTTCGTCAATCCCAGCCGCCTGCTGGGAAATGAAAGGCTTCATCGCAGACATAAAGCGCTCGATAACTCCAGCATCCAACATGGTTTTACCCGATCCGGTATTATCCCAGCGACCAACCATTGGGCCGTCGATAATCTCATCTAGCGCAGCTTGGTAGTCCTTATCATCGCCATTAAATGCCATCACTCTTAACCCTGCTTGCTTTAAATAACGGCGTGGGCTTTTGCCAAATAACACCAGCCCAGCGATGGTGCAGCAAATGTTTCCTGCCGCTTCCGTTAAAAACCCAAGCCCGAGAAGCCTTGCCTGCCATTCTTCTGGAGACTGCGGTACATCTGGATCACACAAGATATCCCTAACATAATTCATCAGCCGCGCATCATCCAAACAACTGATATCTGTGCGAGGAACAGGCATTAACTCTGTGTGCAGCATACCGCCTAATTCGAACAGTCGCATTTGCTGTTCCCTGGTCGCCAGTCTGGACGTTGTTCCTACACGAATGTAAATTTCTTCTTTGCCATTATGGCGAAGCACGTAAGGTTTAGCGATACCGATGGGAAAGCTGACGATAGCAACTACTTTGCCATCATCCAGTTTAATTTCTTCATAAAAAGGTAAAATCATAGGGTGGATTTTGCGCTGAAAAACATTCATCACCCATTCTTCGAGATCGGCCTTTTGAACACCGCTTATAATCCCGTCGTCTTCGACGCCAAGCAGTATCCTTCCACCTTGGAAGTTGGCCATAGCCACTACTTCTTTTGCCAGTTGTTCTGGGCGAATATCGTCCCGCTGGAACTCAACACCTGAGTTTTCACCATTAGCGATGATTTCCAGCAGTTCGGTTTTTAGCATGGGTTATCCTCTTTTTATAAAGTTAAATGCGGCCCTAAATACGCCACATATATCCGCTTGCTTGCATCCCACCTGAATGGCACTCGATGCCATCTCCGCTAGATAATTTAGACTAACTTCAGCTACTCTACACATAGCCCCCGATCCAAGCCCGCAATATTCAATGGATAATGGAAAGTTGATAATTGAGAATGCTCTTTCATTTATCGCTCTCCATTTTCAATTCCCCACTCAACATAGCGCGCTCGCGCTCCAGCTCCCGCTTCAGCTCTTCTTCTGTCGGTAGATAAGGCAGGTATTTGGCGGCAAACAGTTGTTTCTGATCGGCCAGCACCGAGTATTTCACCACGGCTTCGCTTTTTTCGCTACACAGCACCAGCCCGATGGTGGGATTGTCGTCGTCGCCTTTGCGTTGCTCGTCATACAGACGCACATAGGTATCCATTTGGCCGATATCCTGATGTTTGAGTTTGCCCAATTTGAGATCTACCAACAGAAAGCATTTCAGTTTGAAGTTGTAAAACACCAGATCGATGTAAAAATCTTCGTCGTCAAAGCGAATACGCTGCTGGCGTTCGACAAAGGCAAAGCCCTTGCCCAGTTCTAACAGGAATTGTTGTAGGTTGCTGATAATCGCCTGCTCCAGTTCGTTTTCTTGGTAGGTACTATCTTGCAGGTTCAAGAAGTCGAGAATATAAGGATCGCGAAGGTAATCTTTGGCGTTTTCTGCCAGCGGCTGAGTGTTGGTTCTGGCTTCTTGCTCAACCAATGCTTTTTCTTTGCTCGCCAGCAGGCGCTCGTAATACAGCACGCTAATTTGCCGTTCAAGTGCGCGGGCACTCCAGCTTTGGCTGATGGCTTCTTGTAAGTACCAATCACGGGCAATGGGGTTGTCGATACGCATTAAGGCGCGGTAATGCGTCCAGCTCAATTCACTACGCACTGCGTCGTGAATTGGAAACGTCAGGTAAAACTGTCGCATATTGCGTAAATTACCGACATCAAAACCTTTTCCTAGCCGTTCGCTCAGTTGCTCTGAAAGCTGCTGCAACTGCTGTTTTCCGTAGGCTGCTCGACTTTCGCCCTTTTGTTCGTCTTTAACAATTAAGCGGCCAATTTGCCAGTAGCTTTGCACCATGGCGCTATTCACCGATTGCCGAACTTGGTTTCTGGCTTGCTCAACTTGGCAGGTAATCGCCTCCACCAGCTTGCTCAATCCCGAGGTGTTTAATTCGCTCATAGCTTTCGCTCCAAACCCAAGGCTTTTAAGTGGCCCGCTACTTTGTCACCCAGCATATCTACCGATTGGGAAATGGTTGGCAGTGGCCCGCTGTAGCGCACTTCCAACTCTTTCAAACGCGCCGTGACTGAGGCTTTGGTGACTTTATCTTTGAGTGCATCATTCAGCACGCAGTCTTCACCACCGCCGGTGCCCGATGAAGAGTTTTCCTCAACAAAGCTTGATACATACTTCATAAACAGCATGGTCAGCACATAGTCTTTGTAGTGGCTGGCATCCATACCACCACGCACCTCGTCGCTGCTGGCCCAAAGGGAAAGGAGTAAAGCTCGGTTTTCTTAATGGCCATGACAATTCCAATAAACGGGGTTAGAAACACACATTTTAGTTCGAAATCTTAACAAGATACGCATTCTAATTATATCTATTAAACCCGACATAATCTCACCCTTTATCTTAACGCCATATAGCTGACTATCTGACCAGCCGATAAACCATGCGGCTTGGGAGTTGCCTAGTCGTAGCAACGAGAGATAATGTGTATCAGCAGAAGCGATAAATGAAAGATAAACAGGCTCTAAGGTATCAAACACCATGCAACCAACACCATCAGCCCCCCCGAAACTCCAGATTGGCCTCGGCGACCCCGATTTTTCCATTGGTGTTTATATCGCCAACTGCCCACCAATGCTCACCTTGCAGGGTTTGAACAGCATTGAGCCGCTGTTGCCAAGCGAGATTTATGAGATTGGTCAGGCGTGTGGGAATGGCTGGCGCAAGGTGTTTAATGTGTATGCCAAGTTTTTGTTTGCGCTGGATGCTGGCTCTTTTGGATTTAGCCAGCAGGCCGCAAGCTGGCAGGCGTATCGCGATGGATTTTTGCTTCAGCAAGGCAGCAAAACGGCTTTGCTGTTCAGCCCGCCCGATCTTGAGAAAAATGCAGTGCATATTATATGTGGGCGAACCCATGCTAATGCCATGATTGCCAGCGGTGCGCTGGATTGTGAGTTGGTGTGTCTTGATCAGGAGTTTGCGGTGGGTAATGAGTTCGGGGTGAGTCATGAGTTCGGGATAAAAATAGGGGCAAAGCTGATTGTTTGCCCCTTTTTTGATTATCGCCAGCTATCCAATATTAAGATTGAAAGACTGGCTCGGTTAGTGGAAGGGTTGACGAGTTAGCTTCAACCCAATGCCCTCGCTCGCACATC
>DFOV01000248.1 GCA_002376965.1 Gammaproteobacteria bacterium UBA3532 | reverse complement strand
GCTAAAGATCCTGTCTATGAATGCTGTTTAATGTTCCTTACATTAATTAATGCTAAGAGCAATAATTGATGTAAAACAGCAGCATGAGCAACGCCTAAAAGCCCCCCCTGCAGTACTCAAGCACAGTGAGAAGCTTATAGCCTAACAAATTCCCAGCTACTTGGTGCTATAGTTAGTAATATCAACAGCTGGCTATTCACCCAACGGGATCATAATGGGACAAGATATCAAGCACACCGAGTTTACCCAAGCAGACTACTCCAATTTTTATGAACGAATAGTCAGCCAACTCAATGATTTTGAGCAGGCGGTTCACACTCCTGGATTTGGCAATGGCGCGACGACCATTGGTGCCGAATTAGAGCTGTACTTAATTAATCGACAGTTTCAACCGTCGCCGTGCAATATGGCGGTGATCGATGAATACGGTTCCAATCAACTGGACTTAGAGCTAAATCAATACAATCTGGAATACAACTCCAAGCCAGTCAATGCCAAGGGAACGCCGTTTAGCCAGCTCGGGGCAGAGTTCAAGCAAGCCTTTAGTGATTTGAATGCCATTGCAGACAAGCACGATAGCCAGGTCTTGGCCATCGGCATCCTACCTACGCTTAGCCATAGCAGCCTAACGCCAGACGTTATCACTCCCAAGAAGCGCTACTACGCCCTAGCTAAAGGTCTAAAGCAATTAAGAGGCAATGCTTTTCACATCGATATCAAGGGCGATGACCATCTGGAAATGGACTGGGATGAAGTGACCTTTGAAGGCGCAAATACCTCATTTCAGCTTCATTGGCGCGTTTCTCCCGATGAATTTGCCGACGCATTTAATGCCGTGCAGCTGGCTACCCCGTTAGCTCTCGCGGTGTCCAGTAACTCACCGTTATTTTTAGGAAAACGACTGTGGCAGGAAACACGGATAGCACTATTTATGCAATCCATCGACTACCGCGGACTGGACATGGCCAAACAAAGCCGCCCACCCCGCGTTCATTACGGGCAAGGCTGGGTGCGGCGCGGGGCCTATGAACTGTTTGCCGAGTCGGTTGCGTTATTTCCTCCGTTAATGCCGATTTTATTTGATGAAGAAACTAAACGACGTAACCCTGGCTTAGACGAGCTCAGACTTCATCAAGGCTCGGTTTGGACATGGAACCGGCCGATTTATGACCGACGCAATAAAGGCCACCTGCGTATAGAGATGCGAGCCCTGCCAGCAGGCCCCAGCATTATAGATATGCAGGCCAATGCGGCTTATCTCATCGGCCTAGCCAATGGCCTAAAACACAGAGTGAAATACCTACTGCCATCGCTCCCTTTCGAATACTGTCGACGCAATTTTTATAATGCGGCGAAATACGGTCTCAATGCTGAAATTCTATGGCCAGATAGCAAAGTACCCGCCTTAAATACCGAATATGCCTGGTCAATCATAGAAGCCAGCCTACGCATAGCTGAAGAAGGGCTCGAAGACCTCGGGGTCGACAGTCAAGAAATTCGTAAGATGCTCGACATCATCGGCAATCGAGTAATATATCGGCGCACCGGTTCGACCTGGCAGCTATCCCAGTTGCAACAATTAATGAATCAGCCTGCCATTAAGCCAGAAAGCGCCTTAACGCGGCTCGTTAAATACTACGCTGAAAACCAGGCCAGCAACAAACCGGTGCATTCATGGGAGGTCTTTCGCTGATGGAGTTTAATGATCACCTCCAGGTGTGGGAAAGCCCTTTGTCGACGGAAGTTGCCGACGGCTTTGTTGATTTTTTGCATCAACTTGGCGGCCCTACCGCGCTATTCATTCCAGGAAAAGACCCAAGCCGCACCCGCGCCCTAACCACCCTGCTCCACGGCAATGAAACCTCAGGAGCAAAAGCGATTCACCGCTGGCTGAAAACCGGCGTGCAGCCAGAAGTGAATGCACTATTATGCATACTTTCGGTTCAAACCGCGCTCACCCCGCCATTATTCAGTCACCGCCACTTACCAGAAATACGCGATCTCAATCGTTGCTTTCGAGCACCATTTACTGATCCAGCCGGTATGCTGGCCGCTCGCCTGCTCGACTTGCTGCGTCAGTATCAGCCCGAGTCGTTGATTGATATGCATAATACATCGGGGAAAGGCCCAGCCTTTGGCGTTGCCACTTATCTCGATGATAATCATCAGTCGTTAATTCGCATTTTTGGTGATCAGTTGATCGTCACAGACCTGCGATTAGGTGCATTAATGGAGCTGGGCGATGCCGACTTTCCTACTGTCACCATTGAATGCGGAGGATCAGACGAACCACAATCTGATCAGCTGGCCTACTCGGGACTCTCGTGCTACCTCGAACGCCACGATGTATTTGATCTTACCGAGCCAGCGATTGATCTGTACTATCATCCGCTGCGATTGGAGTTAACCCCCGAATCAACCGTATGTTACAGCGATCAGCCCCAACGCCAAATAGCCCTGACCATGTCGCGCCTGGCAGACCAACTTAACCGGCGCGTGCTAGATACCGAAACGCCGATTGGCTGGCTTGGTCCAGATGGACTCGACGCATTGAGTGCTCGAGATGGAGCGGGGCACAACCAAATTCATCACTTCTTCGTCGCCCAACACCAGCAACTGTATGCCAAACGCCCGCTTAAACTGTTTATGGTGACCACCAACCCGGAAATCGCCAGCAGCGATTGTTTATTCTACTTTGTTGATGCCGAGGCCAGTGATCCATAATCTCGCATTTTCGTAATGGTACTTTACCTAAAAGCTTGAACCTGAAACCCTAAATGACTTCACTCGTCTGGCTCCGCCGCAGTTTGCGGCTGTATGACAATCCAGGTTTACACCTGGCCCTCGAAAGCAGTCAATCCGCGATTGTTTTATACATTGACTGCCCCCAACAGGATGCGTTACACCAAATATCCCCTCATCAACGTCAGTTAGTTAAACAATGCTGGAATAGCGTCAGTCAGTCGTTAAACAACAACGGAATTCAAACCATCTGGCTAGATGGGAGCGACTATGCAGATCTGCCTCACCAACTGGAAGCCCTGTGCAGACAGCATCAGGTAGAACATATTTACTATCAGAAAGAATACTTACTGAATGAGCAACAGCGTGACAAAGCCGTGTACGCCATGTGTCAGCAACATGGCATTCAGATACATGCCCATCATGGCTTCTATCTGGTTCCCCCCGGTAAGGTTACAAAGTCAGACGGCGCACCTTATAAGGTGTATACCCCCTTCAAGAAAGCATTTATCCAACAGCTGTTAGACCAGCCACTAGCTCCGAAGCCACTGCCTGACGCTCTCTCAACATCTCAATCAGCAGTCGCTGACCCGATACTTGATAGACTAAGCGAGTTTATTCAGACTCAGGCACCAGACTATAAAGCCAAGCGCGATTTTCCAGCCCAGAATGCGACCAGCCAGTTATCAGCTGCATTGGCTATTGGCCAGGTATCGCCGCGCCAATGTCTGGCCAGCTTGCTCGCCAATTACGGCCCCGAAATTTACGACCCGCAGCACGCCTGCCATAACTGGTTAAGCCAATTAATCTGGCGCGATTTTTATGGCCATATCGCATGGCATTTTCCCCAGGTGATAAAGGGCAAAGCATTCAAAGAAGAGACAGACAACATTGCATGGCATGAAAGCCCTAGCCAACTGGCTGCATGGCAGTCCGGCCAAACAGGCTTTCCCATCGTTGATGCAGGCATGCGCCAGCTAAACCAAACGGGTTGGATGCACAACCGCGTGCGCATGATTGTCGCTAGCTTTCTAACCAAGGATTTATTCATCAATTGGCGCGAAGGTGAACAGTATTTCATGCGCCACCTGATCGATGCCGACTTTGCTAACAATAATGGCGGCTGGCAATGGGCAGCATCAACCGGCACCGA
>DFOV01000271.1 GCA_002376965.1 Gammaproteobacteria bacterium UBA3532 | reverse complement strand
TTGTTTTAAGCCATCTCGACAGCCATCCTCTTCATGGGTTGCTTCACTGATCTGGTGTTCAATCTCTTGCAACGATTGTTGCTCAAGGTCGGTAAAGCCAGCATGTTGCACCATGCTTTTCAGCTCTGCTTGCTGGGTGGCGAGCTGATACAGTTCGGCTTGATACTCCTGTTCGATGGCGGCTTTTTGGCTATGAAACTGTTGCTTGAGTTGTTGGCTGGCGCTGTGGAGTTGTTCTTTTATATCGTCACGTTCGAGCAGCAGCTGATCTTTTTGAGCCTGATAGAGCGATTGCTCATTGGCGTGTTTTTCCATTAATTCGCTAATGCGCTTGTTGAAACTGGCCTCAATGTCTTGATGTTTTTCGGTTAGCAGGCTGTACTTTTCTTGTTGTCGTTCCAGCTCGTTTTGCCACGCCGTGAGTTGTTGTAAGCTCTGCTGGTGTTTTTCAATATCCTTGTTTTGCCAGTCGGCATAAGATTTTTCAACTTTGTCCAAATCCCGCTCGTAGTTTTTGATATCTGCCCTGGCTGCAGATAGCGCCTGATTGAGGCTTTCGCGCGTTTTAAACCAATCACCTTCCTGTTGTTTGAGCTTTAGCGCGGTTTCTTCCAGCTGCCCCTCAATGGTAACCCAAGTTTTGCCAACGACGCTGTGATCGATAGCCAGTTGTTGATGCAACTGGGACAAGCGGTGCTCGCATTGGTTAAGGCGTTGATGGCTGCGCTCTAATTCGGTATATTCATGGCGAATTTTGTCAAACCCCTGGATCAGCTGGCAGGCGCTGATCCATTCTTCAACATTAGCAGCATTGATGTTGGAGCTGGGCGGTCGTACGCCATCTTCTTCCAAAATTGCTGCCACCATCGCTTTGATGGTTTCCATTTTCCCTTCTTTGGAATGCACCGCTTTGGCCAGTTTTTCAATATGGCGCATGTGTACGCCCGTTTCACACAGGCTAAATTGCCGAGCATATCCAACCAGTTGGCGGCCATCGTTCATCCGGCTTAATGTCGTTCGGTCGTTCTGAATGACAGCGCGATATTGGGAGGTGTTGAGCAGAAAACTATAGGGCACGTTTTGCGCCTTCATCGCTCGGCCCAGTGGAACAATACTGGTACAGCGCAGTTCACCGTTTTCTTCGTACACGTAGTCATTTAAAACAAAGGCTTTGCCTACAAAACGGTAGGTGACGCCCGTTCCGGTGGAAGACAGCACTGCCTGGCACAGTTCGCCATCAGCTCGCTGGTATTCATAGATAATAAAGCTCGATTCTCTGGGCAGGTACCAACGCTCAAAGGTGTCTCGTGTGGCAGGCACCACACGGCTGGGGTATTCTCCATAAAATACCGGAATCAGTCGCTGAAGCGTGGTTTTCCCCGATGCGTTGGTGCCACAAATATTGGTGTGGCCATCGACTTTCAGTTCTACCACGCCGGGCAGGTGAGTATCGATCAATATAATCCGCTGTAATCCAGACATAAGCGTGTAACAATCCAGTGCCAAAAATCAGGGCGCTATTGTATACGGAAGTGGTGGGGAGTGGTATGGGTGGTCGTGCAGGATGCTATTCCGAGACCAAATAGTAGGAGTACTTTACTTTATTACGTCTTCCTTATTCACGTGGTTAACTTGTAGTTGGTCACATTTTGAATGGCTAGAGCTGGTCAGCTTATGAACGGCCAAGTGGCTCTGAGAAGTGACCCTTCGGTGTAGAAGGAGGTAGCTATTTAATTGACAGGCTTTGCCTCATCCTTTTGACTTAATTGGTATGTGTACTAACCTTATAATTTAGAGCTACATTTTAATAGACTCGCTAGCGAATGGTGCCTACATATGATCAAGCGCTAAAAACGCGCTTTTACACTCAGGGTGCGTGTTCACGCATCATCGGGTGGAGCTTCCTATTCACGCTACATTGGGTAGCGTTGTTGTTGTGCCTGTGTCTTTCTGGCGCGGTGCCCTCTCATGTCTACTTGCGCGATCAAGGATTACACTTCGATTTTACGCCTGGCCAGGTACGCGTTTTTCAGCGTGGCACCAACCGTTATTTACTGGATATAGGTCTGGGCGGCGTTTGGTTTGATCAACAATCACTAGATGTAGGGAAAACCAAGCCAGTTCAGAATGGCGCGAAGGTCGTTTACCCACACCACCGATTGGTTGATGAGTGGTATCGTCGCAGTAGTGCGGGAATCGAGCATGGCTTTACCATTCAGCAGCCACCACAGGATGTTGCACAACTCCGTTTGGAAATGGCAATACCGGAGGTGATTTCTGCGCAATTACTTGGGCAAGACGTGGTATTGACCAATACTCAGACATTGGATCGCGTTACGTATAACAAGCTGTTCAGTTTTGATGCGCAAGGGCAAGCACTGTCATCTAGCTTTCGCTTAGCCAAAGATAAGCTAATTATTGCCGTGGATGTGCAAAACGCCGTTTATCCTGTCACCATCGACCCGCTTTTTAATAGTTCTACGCCAATTTATGACCCGAATGGTGAAGATAACGATTTCTACGGTAGCGCTGCCTTGGTCAATGATGATTATGTGTTTTTTGGCGTTAAACGGGATGACTCTTCCGCTGGCTCGGCTACAGGTTCTGTTCAGATATACAAGCGGCGTAATGCCGACTGGGAGTTTCAACAGCTAATTCAGCCCGCGGTTTTAGAGCAGTATGGCGAATTTGGCTTTAGTCTTGCGATGCATAAAGACACTGAAACTCTTTTTGTTGGTGCGCAGGACTCCAGCTCAGTTTTCTCATCTGGTGGTAAGGTTTATGTGTTGACCAAAAGTGGAGGCGTTTGGTCTGAAACCGGAAGTTTGGAACCAGCCGAAATGGGCGTTGATAGTCACGTTGGTTGGGCTATGGCATCGGATGGTGATGAGATCGTGGTCTCAGGAGCTTACCACCCAAACAATAACAAAGAAGGTGCGGTTTGGGTTTATGAAAAGTCGGGTAGTGATTGGAATCAAACCCACTATTTTTCACCGGCAGAGTTAAACAGCGGTGATCAGTTTGGTCACTCTGTAGCAATCAATCAGTCGCAAGGCCTGATGGCGATAGGTGTGCCTTTTGACGACAATGTGGATACCGACGCGGGTACGGTATATTTGTATTCGAAAAGTGGTAGTACTTGGAGCTATCTGGAAACGATCACAGCGGGTGATGGTGTACAGGGCGATCGTTTTGGTTACTCGGTTGCCATCAGTGATGAGGGCTATATTGCGGTCGGTGCGCCGCTGGCTGACAGTGGTGGCTCTGATTACGGCGCGGTGTATATTTACCGCTGGGATGGCAGCAACTGGTCACAAGATGACAAGCTACTCCATGCATCACCCAGTGATAGTGATCGGTTAGGTAATTCTGTCGCGGTAGATGGGAATCGGCTGATCTCTGGGGCTATTTTTGAAGACAGTGGCAGTTGGAATGGCGGGGCTGTTGTTGTCTTTGATTATGGTGGTGTCAGCTGGAGTCAAACCGACCTGTTATTTAGTAGTTTTAGCTCAACCCAAGGCTACATAGGAAGCGCTGTTTCTGTTCAGGGAAATACTGTTGCTGCAGGCGCTACTGGCAATTTCATCAATGGTGATGACGGCTATCGGCGTGGTGCAGGCTATATCTTTGATTCAACCATTGATCTTTCGGTGACATTGACTGATAGCGCTGATCCAGTCGATTTCGATACCAATTTTAGCTATACCATTACCGTTACCAATAACGACACCGAAGCAACAGCCTATAGTGTGGTTGCGTCTCTGGTTTTACCTTCTGAATTAACCTTTGTTTCAGCTGATACTGAATGCGCCCATGCCAGCCAGGTAGTCACTTGTAGCACAGGCGCTATTGCACCTAGTGGTAATCAAGCGTTTAGTGTCACTGCCAAGCAAAGTAACTATCGTGCTAGTTCTACAGCGATTGTTACCATTTCGCAGCAAGATTATGACAGTGACAGCAGTGATGATATTGCCACTCAGACAACCACATTTAATGATCCTGGTATTCAAACACGTGTAGACGATACGCGTTTAAGTGAAATGAATACTGACGGTGATAGTAATTACGACGCCTATGATCCTCGTGTCGCTTTTAACCCCAACCGCGATGAATATATGGTGGTATGGGAAGGTGTGCAGGAAAATGCCAATGAATATGAAATCTATGCTCAAATCTTTGATGCGAGCACTGGGGCCAAAGTAGGTTCGGAAATTCGGGTCAGTGATGCTGGAGGAGATGGCGAAACGCAATACGAGGCCCACGATCCTGAGGTTGTATTTAACACCACCAATAACGAGTATCTTGTCGTGTGGTGGGGTGACGACAGCAAAGACAGCTATGTTGATAATGCCCATGAAATCTGGGGGCAACGGATCAATGAGTACGGAAACCCTCAAGGCACCAATGACTTTGTTATATCGATCACGGAAACGGATGGTGACAACACCTATGCCGCTTCCAATCCTCATCTTACCTACAATGCCACCGACAACGAATATTTCGTGGTGTGGGAGGCCGATCAAAATAGCGATAGCATGATCAATGAAGAATACGAAATCTTTGGGCGGCGTTTGTCTGGTGCCGGTGCGACTCAGCTGGGTTCACAAATTCGTATTTCATACATGGGCGGATCAGGTAACACCACCTACAAAGCCAACCAGCCTGCCGTTGCCTGGAACAGTAGCGACAACGAATACCTGGTCGTATGGCATGGTGATGATGATGGATTAAACGACAACGAAGATGAAATTTGGGGGCGTCGGGTTAGTAATGCTGGGGCACTTCAAGGATCGGACATGTTCCGTATATCCACGATGGATACTGATGGACAGGTTCAGTACGATGCCTCGCAAGCACAAATTACATTTAATGATACGAGCAATGAGTATTTGGTGGTTTGGCGCGCTGATAGCAGCAGCGGCTCATTGCTGGACGAGGAGTTTGAAATTTATGGCCGGCGTGTAGACAGTGATGAAACACTGCTCGGATCTCAGCTACGCATTTCTGATATGGGGCCTGATGGCAATACGAGCTACATGGCGACTAATCCTGCTGTCAGCTATTCCAGTACCAATGATGAATATATCGTTTTATGGGACGGAGACGACAATAATTCGCCCCTGGTTGAGGGTGAAAATGAAATATTCATGCAGCGGTTGGATGCGACAGATGGCTCTACGGTTGGCGACAATGATTTACGCATCAGTCAGGCTGGTCCTGATGGCAATACCAGTTATGACAGTTACCAGCCCGGTGTAGCCTATGACTCAACAACTAACCGTATCGCTATTGTGTGGCAAGCGGATGATAACAGTGGAAGCTTGGTCGATGATGAGTATGAAATTTATAGTCAAATAATTGATCTATCGGCAGATGATCCGGCTATTCCAACGATTACTGCACAAAGCAGCCTTTCTACTAATGAAGACACGGCACTAACTATTACGCTGTCCGATCTAACCGTATCTGATTCAGATAATACTTATCCGACAGACTTCACATTAACCGTCTATAGCGGATTAAATTACAGCGTGTCTGGCGCCCAAATTACTCCGGCTGATGATTTTTCCGGCACCCTGACTGTGCCGGTTAAGGTAAATGATGGCACCAACGACAGTAATGTTTATCAACTGTCTGTCACCGTTACAGCACAAAATGATGCGCCCATTGTGAGTGATCTCGAAGACCTATCAACCAATGAGGATACAGA
>DFOV01000410.1:27721-29407 GCA_002376965.1 Gammaproteobacteria bacterium UBA3532 | reverse complement strand
GACACCAATATAATCCTGCCATAAATAAGAACCCTCTTGAGGTAATACATAGCTTACCTTATCAGAACGCTCAGACAGCATTAAGCCATCACCGCTATATACCATGGCTACCCATACATCACCGCGGTCTAGTNNGAGCGCGCTAACTTGTCGGCAGAAGGATAAACAGCTTCATTCTCCAAGTGCTTACGGCTCATAAATTTCTTGGCAGCTTGATTAGGTGTAGCAAACTGGACATATTCTGATTGCTTGGCTGCCATTTCTGGCTGATTAATAAAGTTAATAAAGTCCCAAGCCAAATCCTTGTTTTCGCTTTTAGCCCCGACACCAATATAATCCTGCCATAAGTAAGATCCCTCTTGAGGCAACACATAGCTTACCTTGTCAGACCGCTGAGACAACATTAAGCCATCACCGCTATATATCATGGCAACCCATACATCACCGCGGTCTAGTCGATTATTTTCATCAAGCGATAGGTAACCAAAACGTAATAACTGAGCATTGCTGGACAATAGCTTTCCAGCTTTCTCAATTGCCTGCAAATTGGTTGTATTAATCGACTCATTTAAGCTTCGAAGGGCCATTCCAAATACTTCACGAGAATCGTCGATCAACATGAGTTTTGAGCGCCAAGGAGAATCGGGATCAAAAATCTGCCCCCAACTTGAGATACCTTCTGGAATAAGGTCATTCCGGTAGACAATACCAACACTACCCCACATGTAAGGCACCGCGTAGCCTTTCAAGCCTGGATTAAAGTCTAACCAGCGATTTTCAATATGCTTTATATTGGGTACTTTTTCTCGGTCAATTGGTGCAAGCCAGCCCAACTTCGGGTAACTATCCATTGTGCTGGCCGAGCTCACAATAACATCAATCCCCACGCCACCGGTTTGCGCTAACCATTGATCTTTTATTTCGTCACTATCGTAGTGGATTACTTTTATTTCAGCTTGATAAGCCTTATTGAAAGCTTCTATTACTTCTGGGGCCAGGTAGTCTTCCCAGTTATAGATCGCCAATGTTTTTGTCGCGCCAAATGACGGCAAACAAAAAATAGCTAACAAGCTACCAATGCCCAATGAACGAATTACTCGAAGACAAATCATAAATTACTCAATTAAATGGCCTACCCCACTGTTAAATAATTGAAGATAATTTGAATTTGTCAATAAATCAGCCCGATTAGCGACAGTTTTTGGCTACATCCGACTTAGCTTTATTCAGTGCGCTCTTATATTGGTCATCAGTAAAATACTCTTTCTGACCTGTTTCTGGGTTAACTTTGTAAATTCGCGTGTGGTTCTGATACTTCGCGAGTCGCTTCTTAGCGTCATTGCAAGCTTGCTGCTTCTTACTTCTTTCTGCTTGACGCTCCTTTGCCAGCTCTCGTTGCTCCGCTTTCTTCTCGCGATGCGCTTCATTTAACTGTTTGAATCGCTCCGCGCGTTCTGCCGCTGTCTCAGAATCTTCTGGTGGTGGAGCGATTCTAACATCAATCTCTTGTGCATTTTTTGAATCACCCATTCTGTCGCTATAATGGGTAACACCATTGTCATCCACCCATTTGTAAATCTCGCTCTGGCCAACACTCGGAAGTAACGCTGATAACGCGAGTAACCCACCAACGAAATTGTTTATTATTTTTTTCATATAGCGCTCCAAGCCTTGCCACTGTTCTGA
>DFOV01000410.1:26177-27337 GCA_002376965.1 Gammaproteobacteria bacterium UBA3532 | reverse complement strand
GTAAGTGTCGATTATTTACCAGTGAACTCAGGGTAAGCTTCCATACCACAATCAACAAGGTCCATACCGTTGTATTCGTCTTCTTCGCTAACTCGAATACCCATGATGGCTTTAAGCGCTAACCATACGACTGAGCTGGTAATGAATACCCAAGCGAAAATAACCAAGGCGCCGATGAACTGGCCAACGAATGAAGCGTCACCATCTGTGACTGGGACGACCATGACACCGAAGAAACCAACAACACCGTGAACAGAAATTGCACCAACAGGATCGTCAAGCTTAAGTTTATCCAAAGCAACGATAGAGAATACAACGATGATACCGCCAACAGCACCGATAATTGTCGCTGCAAGTGGAGTTGGATCAGCAGGCTCAGCAGTGATAGCTACAAGACCAGCCAGCGCGCCATTTAACAGCATAGTTAGGTCAGCCTTACCGAACAAGATACGAGCAACGATGATTGCGGCGATAGCCCCACCTGATGCAGCAGCATTGGTGTTCAAGAATACGTTAGCTACTTCGTTTGCAACAGCGATACCACCAAGTTTAAGTGTAGAGCCGCCGTTAAAGCCGAACCAACCCATCCATAGAATGAACGTACCAAGAGTCGCTAAAGGCAGATTAGCGCCAGGAATAGCGTTAACTTGGCCATTTGCACCGTATTTACCTTTACGAGCACCTAAGAAGATAACAGCAGAAAGTGCAGCAGCGGCACCAGCCATATGAACAATACCAGAACCAGCATAATCGCTGTAGTTCAGCTCAAACATACCAAATACAGCATCGCCGTTCCAAGTCCACGCACCTTCCATAGGATAGATGAATCCGGTCATTACTACTGCAAAAGCAAGGAAAGCCCATAGTTTCATACGCTCAGCAACCGCGCCAGAAACGATAGACATACAGGTTGCAACGAACACTACTTGGAAGAAGAAGTCAGAGGCGCCAGAATAAACAGCGTCACCATCAAAACCAGCTTCGGCAGACTCAGTAAGTACGCCAGCAACGTCTAAATTCGCCACAGTAGCAACATCGCTTAAGAATAAGCCGCCACCGTACATAATGTCGTACCCGCAAACCATATACATGGTACAAGCAATCGCAAATAGTGCGACGTTTTTAGTTAGGATTTCGGTTGTATTCTTGGCTCGAACCAG
>DFOV01000410.1:0-25782 GCA_002376965.1 Gammaproteobacteria bacterium UBA3532 | reverse complement strand
GTGTCTATGGCATACTGTAATTCAAAAATATTATTTTCCACAGTGTATCTCCAAATCAATTCAATACGTTACGTCGTGATTAAAGGGCATCTTCACCGGATTCACCGGTACGAATGCGGATGACTTGCTCCATTGGGCTGACAAAAATCTTACCGTCGCCAATCTTGCCGGTATGAGCAGCTTTGGAAATCGCTTCAATCAATGTATCCACTTGATCCTCAGGCACTGCTACTTCAACCTTGACCTTTGGAAGGAAGTCAACAACATACTCCGCTCCTCGATAAAGCTCGGTATGTCCTTTCTGACGACCAAAACCTTTTACTTCGGTAACAGTTATGCCTTGTACACCAGCCTCGGCAACGGCCTCCCTGACGTCATCTAATTTAAAGGGTTTAATAATCGCTGAGATTAATTTCATTTTGGTAAGTCTCCCCAAACTAATATGTGGTACTCACTTTGAGTAGTTGAATTAAGTTCGGCTGGTTATATGCGAGCACTGTGCCAAATTTTATTTTTTGATTTCAAACAGAGAGTTAAGGCTAAAAATGCCCTATAGCGCACTAGGGGGGTCTATTTTGGCGCACCCAGATGCGCCATTATGGATCGGCGTTTATTGCTTATCACCAATATGGTGCAAACCGTCTTGTAAAGAGCAAAATCTGCCATGGAAAAGTTGTCTATTGGCCAGCTTGAGATATTCGGTGTAATATAAAGTCATGTTTTACTATGTTGACGGACAAAAATGATCGATCCCAAAGCCTTTGAAGAGCTATCAAGAAAATTAGCGGAGCTGGTTCCACCGCCACTTAAGAATGCACAGGAGGATATGCAAAAGCAGTTTGCTATCGTCCTTCAAGGCGTGTTTAACAAGCTGGATTTAGTGACTCGCGAGGAGTTTGATATTCAATCTCAAGTGTTAGCAAAAACTCGGGATAAGCTTGAACAAATGGAGACACGCCTAAAAGCATTAGAAGATAAACTAGAACAAACGAAGGACGCTTAGCTTTTTCAACTAACGTTTAATTTTTCATACCCAACCGAACCTTAAGGAGAACAAGGAATGTCTCTAGCCACTGTATATTCACGGGCACAAGTTGCCATCCACTCAGTCGAAGTCCAAATAGAAGTTCATCTTGCTAATGGATTGCCAGCAATGAACATCATAGGTCTGCCAGAAACATCGGTCAAAGAAAGCAAAGACAGAGTGCGTAGCGCTCTAAGCAACTGCCAATTTGAATTCCCGGCCCGGCGCATAACCGTAAGCCTGGCACCGGCAGACTTACCTAAGCAAGGCAGTCGCTACGATGTCGCTATAGCAACGGCCCTATTGGCTGCAACAGGGCAACTATCACCTGACACCTTAGGACAATATGAGATACTTGGTGAACTGTCGCTGTCTGGTGAAATCCGGCCAGTCAAATCCGTTTTACCCGCCGCGCTTTCTTGTAAAATTGCTGACAAAACACTCATTTTGCCTGAGCAAAACCTAGCTGAAGCACTGTTAGTAGAGGGAATCAAATGTATTCCCGTGACCCACTTGCTTGATGTTGTTAACGCTATTTCCGAATCACGAGAACCGGTCTGCTCAGGATCAAATGAGCAAGCATCGACTATTCCAGACTACCAAAGTCTGTACTCAGATCTATCCGATGTACGTGGACAGCACATGGCTAAGCGTGGCCTGACGGTTGCCGCTGCAGGTTCCCATAATCTACTATTTATTGGGCCACCAGGAACAGGTAAAACCATGTTAGCCAGCAGGTTACCAGGTTTGCTACCCGAGCTAACCAATCAAGAAGCTATTGAATCTGCAACTGTTTATTCGGTTAGTGGAAATCATGATGTCGCTTCACAATGGAAAAAACGGCCGTTTCGTGCTCCTCATCATACAGCATCGGCAGTTTCTTTGGTTGGCGGAGGCAGTCAACCAAGACCAGGTGAGGTATCCCTCGCGCATAATGGAATTTTATTCCTTGATGAACTACCAGAGTTTGATCGCAAGGTGCTTGAGGTTTTGAGAGAGCCATTGGAAAGCGGAGAGATCTGTATTTCGAGGGCGACTCAACAGAGCCAGTTTCCGGCAAAATTTCAATTAGTGGCTGCAATGAATCCTTGTCCCTGCGGGCACTATGGCAGTTCTATCCATAGTTGCTCATGCAGCGCAGAGCAAGTGCAACGCTATCGGGCTAAATTATCTGGCCCCTTCCTCGATCGCATAGATATGCATATCGAAGTCGCGGCGTTGCCTCAAGGCAGTTTGTCAGTCAGGCAACCCGTCGCAGAAATAACATCAAGCGAAATCAGGGAACGCGTTGAACAGTGCCGGCAGCGACAGCTAGCGCGCCAGGGTAAAACCAATGCCCAACTCTCGCCTGCCGAACTCCCCAAAATAATGCGCATCTCAGAAAATGCTGAAAAGATGTTAGAAATGGCCATGACTAAATTTGGGATCTCAGCACGAGCCTACCACCGTATTCTCAAGCTTTCGTTAACGATCAGTGATTTGGCACAGTGTCAGGAAATTGAAGCCAAGCATATGACTGAAGCATTAGGGTTTCGCTATTTTGATCGTCCAGTCAGGCCCATGGCCATAGGCAGTTAACGATTTCATTTGCCTAGAGCCAACTTCATTACTAAAGCATTTTCTCTCGCCGCTCCATTGGGGTAGTAATTTTTGCGAACCCCAACCTGCACAAAGCCGCTGCAACGATAAAGTTGTATCGCCGCTTTATTGCTTTCTCTTACTTCAAGCCATAATTCTCGAATTTCTTGGTCTCTAGCACTAGCCATCAAGGAGTCGAGCATAAAGCGCCCTAGCCCCTTTCGCTGCAATTTTGGGCATACGCAAATATTTAACAGGTGTAGCTCGTCCAAGATCGTGTAGTAGAGCATAAAACCTGCAATGGGTTTCGATGGTAAAGCGAGAATAAATGCAGGGTAGTTAGCCTTTAAGCAGTCCTCAAAATTAGCTACAGACCAAGGGAATGCGTTTGCCTGGCGCTCAATATCTACTGCAGCCTCAATCATCTCAGGCTTCAGCGGCAACAGACAAGGGCTAAGATTTTTCATCCTGCCGCACCAAACTAAGCAGATCAAGCCATAACAAGCGCTTTAGGTGCGGCCTATTGCGAATATCATCTAAGCCATAGGTTACCCATATTGGTTCTATTGAACGGTATCTTAACTTCCTTGCGCCTTCAATCCCGCTTGCATTGTCGTTCCAACCAATATAAACCGGATGAGTAATGGCTTCTAAATTTACACCGCACCGAGCTAGCACGCTACTTGCCCACTCAATATCCTGCTCTTTCGTTACGACTTTAGAACTCAGCGACTCACCCACTAGCTCACTGGCGCTGGTGACTTGTTTGGGCTCTATAAACTCATCATCTGATTGGGATAAAGCTTCAGAAACGCCAGAAGATTGATTTAAACTAGACCAAAAATCAATCTCCATTGCTTCGAGATAAGCCAACTGGCGTTCAGTATAGATCACAGAGATATCAGGGCTGTTGTGGATGTTGGCGCTCGGCCGCCGTTTCTGCGCTATTTAAGGCATTCAGGTAGGCTTTAACTGATGCGGTAACAATATCCAAATCAGCTCCCTGACCATTAACGACGTTTCCAGCAATATCCAAACGCACAGCCACTTCTGCCTGTGAATCTGTTCCTTGTGTAATGGCGCTCACATTATATAACAATAGGGTACTATCACTATGAACAACGGCTTCTATCGCTTTAAACGCCGAATCAACCGGCCCACAGCCTTTACCAATGGCCTTTGCTTCAACACCATCAATAGTAATTACCATTTCTGTTTCAGCCTGTTCACCCGTCTCAGACGAGACTTTTAAGCTTTCTAAGCGGTATCGCTCCACTTCGCAGCGGTTGGCTTGAGAGCTGACCAACGACAACAAATCATCATCAAAAATCTCGTGTTTTTTATCCGCAAGGTCTTTAAATCGTGAGAATGTCTCATTGAGGGAAGCTTCGGAATCAAACTCGATTCCAATTTCCAACATATGAGAGCGAAAAGCATTTCTTCCCGAATGCTTACCTAAAACCATTCGGTTGTTGGTCCAACCCACATCTTCGGCTTTCATGATTTCATAGGTTTCACGGTGTTTTAATACACCGTCCTGATGGATGCCTGATTCATGAGCAAAAGCATTAATTCCAACAATAGCCTTGTTAGGTTGTACTGGAAAACCAGTTACTTGCGAAACCAGCTTTGAGGCTGGTACGATTTGCGTAGTATCGATTCCGGTTTCGATATTAAAAAAATCATTGCGAGTGCGAATGGCCATAACAATTTCTTCTAATGAAGCATTACCAGCCCGCTCGCCCAGGCCATTAATAGTGCATTCAACCTGTCTGGCACCATTAGCAACCGCCGACAACGAATTGGCAACTGCCAAGCCAAGATCATTGTGACAGTGCACTGAGAAAATGGCTTGATCCGCATTCGGAATACGTTCAATTAGCTGCTTAATTGTGCAGCCGAACTGCTCTGGAATAGCATAACCAACTGTATCAGGGATATTGATGGTGCCAGCGCCAGCCTTGATTGCTTGCTCAATAATGCGACAAAGAAAATCAAGCTCAGAACGCCCAGCATCTTCACAAGAAAACTCAACATTATCGGTGTACTTTCGAGCTCTTTGTATCGCTGAAACAGCGGTTTCTACCACTCTATCCGGTTCCATTTTGAGTTTGTACTGCATATGGATAGGAGATGTAGCAATAAAAGTATGGATTCTGGATTGCTTGGCCTTAGCAAGTGCCTCACCAGCTACATCAATATCCTTTTCCAATGCTCGTGCCAAACTACAAACAACACTCTCACTAACTGAGTTTGCCACAGCTTGGACAGCATCAAAATCACCACGACTGGCAACAGCAAAACCGGCCTCAATGATATCAACGCGCATTCTCTCTAAGGATTTAGCAATTCTGACCTTTTCTTCTTTGGTCATTGATGCGCCCGGACTCTGCTCACCATCGCGCAATGTTGTATCAAAGATTAATACTCGATCTTTCTGACTCATATATCTAACTCATTTTTATTCATGTAACCTAGGTACAGTCTCGCACCTACGTTTAAGCTTGATGTCATTAATTGAATTATTCACTTAAAGCGAAGTTTTCTTTACCTTTTCTGGCTTTCTATCTTCAACGACGCGAAAAGTAACAGTGATAAAAGCAGACACTCTGCTTTCGCCAAAAGCATGCTGATAATCTATGTGATGTGCCCCCATAGGGCTGCCTTCTTCTGACTTATTTAGACGGGAAATAACAGGCGGTAATGCCCTGCTGCTATGCTCCTCGAATTCTACAGGATATAAGGTTAATCCAAGCACCTTCTCATAATAATTCTTTTTTTGTAGAACATTGGACAATGCTTTTGATAGTGCTTGTTGCTCTAACTGATTATCGTGAGCTGCTGACGGTTTTAGCTCGGAGTATATCACTTCAGAGAAAGTATCCGCTAACTCAGTGATTTGTAATAGCTCCGTTTCTGATTCAATCTCGATGGTCAGACCATTTTGGACCTGATAACTCTTAGGTGAATCCCCGAAAAAACCATACTTGGGTGTTGAAGAAAACTTATCGACACGGATGTTGGCTTGCTTTATTCCGTAATTAGTCAACTCAGATAAAAACTGCTGGCGTACGCTTTGATTCAATTGCAATGCTTGCGAAACAGACTTTGCTTCAGTTACAACACTCAGTCGGACAGCGGCACTACTAATATCGCTTGTAGCAATCCCTTCCCCGCTAATTACCACTTCTTTTTCCAGCTGAGAAAGATATTTTCCTAGTTCGTCAGGTTCACCATTTAATATAACTTCAGCGCAAACTGGACCAACCACTAAACCACCCAACGCCAACAAGATAAGCGCTGCCTTAGTTATGTATCCTCTTAAACGCAAATAACCGCAACCCAACATCACATGGTCCTTATTAGAAAATGGCATCCAATTATGTTAGCCCATATCTAGTCTATTCCCAAGCTTTATACCTGAGAGGCTTTAACATCCTACTAGGGTTGGCGGTGTACTAGCAGAATATGCGACTTAAAGCATCCAGCAGCATCTTATTTTCTTGCTCTGAGGAAACGGTGATCCTTAAGCAATTGTCTAGCAGTGGATGTGTGCCATGGAGAGTTTTTATCAAGATATTATGTTGCTTCAAACTATCAAATACTTCCTGAGCGCCCTTACCATTCGAGCGAACCAGAATAAAGTTAGCTTGGCTTGGATACACCTCAAAACCTGGGTATTTCGCGAGCTGTTCAGCCAGCATCTCTCGTTGTTTTTTGATCTCTACAGTTTGCGCCTTAAGCACATCGAAATGCGACAAAGCAAATTCTGCAGCTGCCTGTGTCAACACACCAATGTTATACGGCAGTCTGATCTTATTGATCTGATCGCACCACTCGCTAGGACCTGCCAAGAAGCCCAGCCGCAACCCTGCCAAACCGACTTTTGACAATGTCCCCATAACGAGTACATTTGGGTATGACATTACCCTATGAAGAAATGTATCCGAAGCAAATGGCATATAAGCCTCGTCGATCACAACCAAGCCTTCAGCGCACTCGATAATCGCGATAAGATCGTCTACTGGGTAGAGCTGGCCGGTTGGATTGTTTGGCCAAGCAATAAACAATAACTCCGGCTGTTCGTTGGCGATAACGTTTAAAGTCGCGTCTATATTTAGCGAAAAGTCGTCATTCAATGGGCTTGAAATAAAATCCAACCCTAGCGAGCTGGCGATTGCCCTATACATAACAAAACTAGGCATCGGCGAATAAATTTTTGCTCCAGGCTTACCAACAAGCATCGCCAAGAGCTGTATCAGCTCATCCGAACCATTACCTAAAACAACTGAAGCCGCCTCTGGTATGGGTAGTGCTTGTTTAAGCAGACTTTTGACGCCCGATGCTTCCGGATCTGGATAGCGATTTACATCGGTATTTGCAGCAATATCAGCCCACTCAGCCTTCATTTCTGGGGGCCATATGAATGGATTTTCCATAGCATCCAACTTGATATACCCCTTTGCATTTTGAACATGATACGCGTTGGTTTCGAGGATCTGAGGAATGACCAAGCGCTGAACAGCTAAATCTCGCTC
Source organism: Gammaproteobacteria bacterium UBA3532 (assembly GCA_002376965.1). Taxonomy (GTDB): domain Bacteria; phylum Pseudomonadota; class Gammaproteobacteria; order Enterobacterales; family UBA3532; genus UBA3532. The sequence continues at coordinate 18,642 of DFOV01000410.1, read as the reverse complement.
ACTCATCGCCACTCTCCTTTTGAATACGAAAGCGCGCGCTCTCTGCGTGCGCTGTTAGTCCCTCACCATCAGCCAACTCCGCAGCAATAGCACCAAGCACTGAAGCGCCTTTTGGAGAGCAGTTGATAATTGAACTACGCTTTTGGAAATCGTAGACACCTAATGGAGATGAAAAGCGAGCAGTGCCACTGGTTGGTAAAACATGGTTTGGCCCAGCACAATAATCCCCTAACGCTTCTGCGGTATACCTGCCCATAAATATCGCACCGGCGTGACGGATGGCCTCTAAATACTGCTCAGGCTCATCGACCGATAGTTCTAAATGCTCTGGCGCAATGACGTTGACCCAGCGGATCGCTTCATCCATATCTGCTACTTGAATTAACAGTCCACGATCGGCCATTGATGCCTTTATAATATCTGCACGCGGCATATCCTGGAGGATTTTCGTCATCGACGCTTTGACCTTGGAGATATAATCCGCATCAGGACAAAGGAGTATCGCCTGAGCATCCTCATCGTGCTCAGCTTGCGAAAACAGATCCATAGCAATCCAATCTGGATCGGTTTTTCCGTCGCATACTACCACGATTTCAGACGGCCCCGCGATCATGTCAATGCCCACTTTGCCGAAAACCATTCGTTTAGCGGTGGCTACAAAGATATTGCCTGGGCCGACTATTTTATCAACTGGCTGGATCGTTTGGGTGCCATAGGCAAGAGCCGCTACTGCTTGAGCACCGCCAATTGTATATGCCTCATCAACCTCGGCAACATAAGCTGCGGCCAGGACGAGTGGATTTAATACGCCATCAGGTGTAGGCACGGTCATCACTAAACGCTCTACACCAGCAACCTTGGCAGGAACAGCATTCATCAATACGGACGAAGGGTAAGCGGCTTTGCCCCCAGGAACATACAGCCCTACGCTATCCAGCGGTGTTACCTTCTGTCCAAGAACCGTACCATCCTCCTCTTGATATTGCCAAGACGATGCTGCTTGCTTCAGATGATACAAACGAATGCGTTCGGCAGCATCGGACAGCGCTTGTTGCTGGCTATGCGGCAGGCTTAGATAAGCCTCTTTCATTTGTGCCTTGCTAAGCTTTAACTGCTCGACGTTTGTCACGTCGAGACGGTCAAATTTAGCCGTGAATTCGATAACCGCCTTATCACCGGTGTCTTTTACACTATCAATTATATGTTCAACACTCTGTATCACTTCTTTATTCGCTACCGACTCATAAGCAAGAAGGCTACGCAGGGTTTTCTCAAATTCAGGCGAGGAAGTGGAGAGGGTTCGAACTTCAATCATGTAATTTCTCTTTAAAAGTAACGGGAATAGCCAAGCAGGATATTTAGACGCTTTCTAGTTTGCGTCTTTAACTGCTTGGCGAATCTGCTCAATGACTGGTTGCAAATAGGCAAATTTGGTTTTCATCGAAGCCTGATTCACAACGAGTCGTGAGCTAATATCTGCAATATGCTCCAAAGGAACTAAACCGTTAGCTCTGAGGGTATTTCCTGTATCGACTATATCAACAATGCGATCAGCTAGCTCCACAATCGGAGCAAGTTCCATTGAACCGTAGAGCTTTACAACCTCAGCTTGCACACCCTTTTGGGCAAAATAAGCTTTTGCTATGTTAACGAACTTGGTTGCAACACGTATTCGCATGCCTGGAGTTGTCTCTCCAGCATCAGGGAAGCCAGCAACCATCAATTTACACTTGGATATTTCTAAATCCAGTGGCTCATATAATCGACTTGAACCATATTCCAAAAGAACATCTTTCCCGGCCACACCAAAATCGGCCGCGCCATAGTCAACATACGTTGGTACGTCTGTCGCTCGCAGAATAACGATATCGACATTTTTTTGGCTCGTTTCCAAAATCAGTTTACGGCTTTTATCGGGATCATCCAATAACTCGATGCCAGCGGCTTTCAACAGTGGCAGTGTTTCTTCAAGAATTCTGCCTTTTGATAGTGCAATACGTATATTCATGAAAGATTCTTTGTTGTCGATAAATTTTCAGCTGTGAACAATTATTTTGCGACGCGACGGATCGTTGCGCCTAACAGCTGGAGTTTTTCTTCAATACATTCGTAGCCACGGTCAATATGGTAGATACGATCAACCTTGGTATCACCCTCACCGACCAAACCAGCCAAAACCAGGCTTGCTGAGGCACGCAAGTCAGTCGCCATAACCGTAGCTCCAGATAACTGTTCAGAACCGGTGATGATAGCCGTATTCCCTTCTATTTGAATTTTTGCTCCCATTCTTCGCATTTCTTGAACATGCATGAACCGGTTTTCAAATATGGTTTCACGGATCGTCCCTGTCCCTTCAGCTACAGCATTCAAGGTGCAAAACTGCGCTTGCATATCAGTAGGAAAGGCTGGATGAGGCGCCGTCCGGACATTAACCGCCTTAGGCCGTTTACCTTTCATATCCAACTCGATCCAGTCATCGCCAGTATCTATTAAGGCCCCCGCTTCTTCAAGCTTTAGCAATACAGACTCGAGCAATAGTGGATTGGTATCACGAAGCTTAACCCGCCCTCGAGTAATAGCGCCAGCTACCAAGTAAGTTCCTGTTTCAATACGATCAGGCAGAACATCATAGTGAGTACCAGCAAGAGACTTAACGCCACGAATGGTAATCGTATCTGTACCTTGACCCGAGATGTCGGCCCCCATCGCTAGCAGACAATTTGCCAGGTCGACTATTTCCGGTTCGCGAGCGGCATTTTCCAAAATAGTTACGCCGTCAGCAAGACTGGCCGCCATCATAAGGTTTTCAGTCCCCGTGACAGTTACCATATCCATAACAATATGGGCACCTTTTAAGCCGCCAGGGCATCTTGCTCGAATATAGCCGCCCTCGAGATCGATAGTTGCTCCCATCGCTTCAAGGCCTCGCAGATGCTGGTCAACAGGACGAGAACCAATCGCGCATCCACCAGGCAATGAAACATCCGCCTTGCCGAACTTGGCCATGAGAGGACCAAGAACAAGAATGGAAGCTCGCATGGTTTTAACAAGATCGTAGGGCGCTTCATAACTGTTTAACGTGCTTGGGTCGATCTCGACCTGCATTTTCTCACCAACGGTAAGATTGCAGCCTAGTCGTCCGAGTAATTCCAGAGAGGTCGTAACATCATGAAGATGAGGTACATTGCCGATGGTTATCGGACTATCAGCAAGTAGTGTAGACATTAAAATGGGTAACGCAGCGTTTTTTGCGCCAGAGATACGGATCTCACCATCTAGTTGAGCCCCGCCAGTAATTAATAGTTTATCCATATCGAAAAGAACAGCCTTACTTAAATGAACGACCTTATCGTGAATAAGGCTTCGCCCAACAAAAAATTAAACTTCATCAGGGGTTAATGCACGAATATTCAAAGCGTGCAGGCTGCCATCTTTTATTTGAGCCATCACACAGCTATAAACCAGTTGCTGTTTCTTAACGGCATTTAGGCCTTGGAAAGCTTCACTGACAACGGTAGCATCAAAGTGGCTTCCATCACCAACCACTTCCACTTCACACCCTTCAATGCCCGCTTTAATCAGTTTTACTACTTCATCAACTGTCATATTTTACCTATTACTGTCAGTGTTAACTATTCAATCGCTATTCTCACAGCTGCAAATCATATCGTCAACTCCACCTATTCTCGCAATATCAAGAATTAGTTTGGGTATGTTTTGTATCTGTAGTGTTTTGCTATTCGCTTTTGCATCGGAAATAGCAGCAACCAGCAATGCGACACCTGCGCTATCCGCATCCGTAACGCCTTGCAAGTCTAGCGTCAATTCTTTGCTTGTTTTTAGTTTATTTCTAAGCTCGCGCCAAATAGCTGTTACAGTTTCTGTATTCAAGGCCGTCGGCAGAGACAAGCTAGGCTGCATTTTTATCTGCACCATTTTTTTCGTTTTCTGAAGTAGCTTCCGTTTTTAACGGCGCTAGCGCCTGTTCATTTTTCTCTTCAAGATCAGCGATCAAAGCATCAATTCCAAGCCGTGAAATCATTTGGCCATATTCACGCTGTTTACTCAGAACCATACTGACGCCTTCAATATAGATATCTACAACCCGCCACTCTTCTTTCTTATTTTGCTCGAATTTAAAGCTAACCTCGATGGGGGGTCTTCCGGTAGCAGCCTCAGTAATTTCGGTTCGAACCAGGACATTAGCAAGCTTGTATTCAGCATCATCGACCGGGATAAACTTAACCTCTTGATTATCATATTTATCAAAAGCTTCTGATGTATACCTTAACAAAGTATTTCGATAAGCCTTAGCAAAGGCAATTTTTTGCTCTTTGGTGGCACGACGCCAATATTTGCCCATCGTTTTTCTGGCCATGGTTACGATGTCAACATGAGGTAGTAGTTTATCTTCTACAATACCGAAAAGAATCGCCTTATCCTGGCCTATTTTCTGTTTGTTTTCAGCAACCAGATCGAGCAAACCACCCACTTGGTCTTTAACTATCGCGTCTGGTAAAGGGTGTTGCTCAGAGGATAGAGATGCTTGAGCTGTTACCAGCATTATAAAAACGGTAAATACATGCAATAGGGTTTTCATCTTACTTTTCTCCCTGGCTAAAGATGAAGTGTGAAATGAGTTCTTCCAAAACGAATGCCGATTGGGTATCCGCAATAGTGTCACCATTTACCAATAATTCTTCATTACCACCGGGACTGATAGCAACGTATTGCTCTCCCAGCAAACCAGCAGTCATAATACTGGCAGAACTCTCTGTGGGTATAATTTCAAATCGCTTGTCTATAGTCATAGATACAATTGGCATGAACAGTTCTTTATCAAGAGAAATGTCTGTAACTCGCCCAATAACAACGCCACCAAGCTTTACAGGTGAACGAACTTTCAGGCCACCGATATTATCAAACCTAGCGCTAACGCTATATCCCTCAGCCCTTTTAAACTGATTAACACCACTGACCTTCATCGCTAGCATAATAAATGCTGCAATAGATAAAGTTACAAATACCCCAACCAAAATTTCTATATTTCTTGTTCGCACCGACACTTACTCCCCAAACATAATCGCGGTCAATACAAAGTCCAGACCTAAAACAGCCAATGAGCTGTGAACAACGGTTTTGGTCGTTGCCGCACTAATGCCCTCTGAGTTCGGGATACAGTCGTAACCACGAAAGACTGCAATCCAGCTAATCACCATTCCAAATACGACGCTTTTCCACACACCATTCATTATGTCTGCCTGAAAATCTACCTTATCCTGCATAACGGCCCAATAACTACCTGCATCGACGCCTAGCCAATCAACGCCAACCAAGTGACCACCGAGAATTCCAACTGCACTAAATATGGCCGCTAGCAAAGGCATGCTGATTATGCCAGCCCACATTCGTGGCGCAACGACACGGCGTAACGGATCAACGGCCATCATTTCCATACTGGATAATTGTTCTGTAGCCTTCATCAAGCCAATTTCTGCTGTTAATGCTGATCCAGCTCTCCCTGCAAAAAGAAGAGCAGAGACTACTGGCCCCAGCTCACGTACCAAGCTTAGCGCAACTAATGGCCCTAAGCTGTTCTCCGCTCCAAACTTCACCAGCGTTGTATAGCCTTGCAGCCCTAAAACCATGCCAATAAAAAAGCCAGCAACACTAATGATTAATAAGGATAAGACGCCAATACTGAACAACTGCTTAACCAGTAATGAAAAGCCACCAATGCGTGGCAAGATAAACGATGCCTTAATGACTACTTCTGTCGCTCGACCAACAGATGCAAGCCCATCGAGTGTTTGAGCTCCGACGCTACGCAGCTTATTTTGAATGTAATTCATCAATGAATCATTATCCTTTGGCTAAAAGATCGTCTTTGTAGTCATCAGCTGGATAGTGAAACGGTACGGGGCCATCGGGAAGCCCTTCCATAAACTGTTTCACGCGCTGATCGTTACTCTCCCGGATTTGCTCAATATCACCATGAGCCAAAACTTTTCCACCTGAAATAATATAGGCATAGTCAGCAATACTCATAACCTCAGGAACATCATGTGAAACCACAACTGACGTTAAATTTAATGCATCATTCAATAAGCGAATCAGCTGAACCAAAACCCCCATTGAAATAGGATCCTGCCCGGTGAACGGTTCATCATACATCATCAAGTCAGGATCAAGTGAAACAGCACGTGCCATGGCTACCCGTCGCGCCATTCCCCCTGATAGCTCAGAAGGCATCAAATTTCTTGCACCACGCAAGCCCACCGCTTGTAACTTCATCAAGACAAGGGGTCTAATAATTGCCTCTGGCAAGGATGTATTTTCGCGAATGGGAAAAGCAACGTTGTCATAAACATTCATGTCCGTAAACAACGCACCACTTTGAAACAGCATGCCCATTTTCTTACGGATTCGATATAGATCTTTTCGACCTAGCTGATGAACATTCTCACCCTCAAATTCGACATAGCCTGACGACGGTGTCAGCTGCCCACCGATCAGTTTTAACAATGTCGTCTTACCTGTCCCGCTAGGCCCCATAATTGCGACCACTTTTCCTTTAGGGATATCCAGACTAATATTGTTAAATATGATTCGCGAGCCACGCGAAAAAGATAAGTCCCTTATTTTTATTAAGTTGTCATCAGACATTACGTAAAGTTCGAGCCCTTTTACACAGAGGAAGCTGATGATTTTAACGGAAGATGTCTGCTAACGCGATGATTATTTGGTAACTTTTGCCCTAGAAATAACACCACAACGAGGCTGCATTGCAACAAATTTCACGTCCCATATCAGCAACCCATATGGGTATTAACCTGGTGGGAGTATTCAGCGTACTATGTGTGGTTGTAATGGCTCGATGGGGATACCTGTCTATAAGCCAGCCCCTATTCTACACTCTCCTTCCATTAACCTTCTTTTTTTGCGTTGCAGCGCTAGACCCCTTCACTACTCGCGCTAACAGGCGCAAGTCAATATTCCGTGGCAACTCACTGTTTAGAATGACAGTACTGTTTAGAATGAAAGCACGGTTTATACCGAAAAGACAGATAGATAGAGCTTTAAGTAAGCACTTAACTAAGCGGAATCGCCCCATTCACACGAAGCGCATTCTTTACAAAGTTTACGGGCTTTGGATGACACTGCTAAGTATTCTCGCTTGTTACGCCCTGTTTCCAGAATATGAAAACGATTTTTACAACATCTATTTCAAACAACTATCCTTCTTAGCGCCTTTTATCACCTCACTATCAGTATTGTATATAGGATTGATCGACCGCTCACTAAAAGCTCCCTATGATGCCCTCTGGCATGCTGGGCTTTTCTTTTCTGGCCATTGGAGCAAGATAGACGTTGCAATATTAAAGCAATATATGTTGGGCTGGCTGGTTAAAGCATTCTTTCTGCCCCTTATGTTTGTCTATATGACCCAAAACGTTGATATTCTATTGCATACGCCAACAACAGACATCATTTCATCTATCCCCAAATTTGTTCACTACTTCTCAAACCTAATCTACTTCATAGATGTGGTGATTATTGTTGTTGGTTACAGTTTGACGTTAAAGTACCTGGATACAGATATTCGCTCTACCGACTCAACTCTGTTTGGTTGGCTAATTACTCTCGTCTGCTATCAACCATTTTGGGGGTTATTTGGTCAGCAATATTTAAATTACCATGATGGATACGACTGGGCATACTGGCTTGAAGAAAGCCCCCTAATCTATCTTTGGGCGGCGATTATTATTGCGCTATTACTCGTTTATGTTTCAAGTGCTATTGCTTTTGGATTACGTTTTTCTAATCTGACCCATCGAGGCATTATTACCGGTGGCCCCTTTCGCTGGTTCAAGCACCCTGCTTACCTGGCTAAAAATCTTAGCTGGTGGTTTATATCTATGCCTTTTTTAGCCCACAGTGATGTATCCACGGCAATTAAACACAGCTTATTACTTTGCGGGGTCAATCTAATTTACTTTTATCGAGCCAAAACTGAAGAAAACCATTTATCAGCTGATCCCGTTTACCGCCAATATTGCGCTTATATTGATCAATATGGGCTTATAGCCAAGATACGCAGCGCGCTAATAGATCCAAAGATTTTTTGCAGAACAAGATAGCATGCCCCCTTCTTAACGAAGAGAGCATGCAATTGTTGATAAAGACAAGGGCTTTATTTAACAGGACGCCAAGTAAGATCAGCCACGGTATTGACCGGCTTACCACTATAGTTTAATCCGTCCATAAGATAGATATAATTGCGTCCATCACCAAAGTGGCGCCACCAGATATCATCATCGCCATCGCCATCAAAATCACCGGCCATGACAGCCTGCCAGTTTTGATCACTGAACTGGCTAATTAAACCACGATTATTCCAGTCAACAACGCCTTGATTCAAGAGATATACATAGTTTCTTCCGTCGCTGGTATTGCGCCACAATATATCGCTATCACCGTCTCCATCGAAATCCCCAGCTATCACCAGTTGCCATGAAATGTCAGCCTCCATAAGCTTCTTACTGGTCACGATGTTGTTTCCTTCCATTAGATAGAGCCAAACAACGCCAGTTGTTTGGTGGCGCAATAAGACATCGTCGTTGCCATCATTGTTGAAATCTCGACTACTGATAATCGACCACTGGCTATCGCCAATGGTGGTTACCTGCCGACTTAAAATGATAGCGGTACCATTCATTTGATACTGCCAAATCGCGCCGGTATCCGCATTGCGCCACAACATATCCGAACGGCCATCTCCATTGTAGTCACCAATCGACTCGATATCCCATCCACTATCAATAGGCACTACATTAACGACTTTGCCTGAGGTTATCGATGCGCCATCCATCAGATACATAAAGTTAGCCCCTGTGTCATCATTACGCCACAGCATGTCCCCTTTACCGTCACCATCAAAGTCACCACGACCAATCATGCGCCAAGGATCGTTCACGGTATTGATTGGCTTGCTTTGTTCAATCACATGGCCGTTCATGCCATAAAGCCAATTCTGACCAGAGGTATCGCTGCGCCATATTACATCGGCCTTACCATCACCATTTTGGTCGTAACGAGTTGGCTCGCCTGGGTTGTTATCTGGTACGAGAGGATGGGGGTCAGAGCCATCAACCAGGCCATCACCATCGGTATCATTATCATACAAATCAGTACCTGCGTTCATTTCATCGAGGTTAGTTAACCCGTCATTATCCGCATCTTCAGAAGCATCAGTCGCTGAGTACGGATCAAGCGCTTTGCTCAACTCAAAGTCATCATTCATGCCGTCGTTATCTGAGTCGACGAAGTCTAACTGACACACTGGCAACCACTGACTTTTAGCGAAACAGCCCAAACCACCGCGGTACAGATCTACGCTGCGATTACTATTACCGTCGTTAAATAAAAACGGGGCATCATAAACATTTGCAGCATACTGAATGCGATACCAGCCATCACCAACAGGCGTCAACGCTTCGCCAGGGAACTGGCCGTTTAACGCGGGTTCCCAGCTAAAAATGCTGATCGGTTCAACCCAATCACTATAGGGCTTCACATAAATGGTGAGCGGTGGCAAATCGCACTGAGCGAGATCAGTCCAACCACCGTTAAGGGTATAACACCCTGATCCCAGTCGTGGTAGAAGATCTGTTGTATTTTCACCATCGGTAAACCAAAAATCAGCCCCCTGGCTATTCGCTGGCATAGTATAAACGTACCAACCTTGACCAACTGGCTGCATCGGGCGTCCAGGCAAAGGCACTTCACCAGCCTGATTACTGGTATACGCAGCGCGAATACCCCAGTCCCAGTCGGACGGCTTCTTGAAGAACACGCTGAAACCACGTTGATTTAGCGTACCGCAATTAAACCCACCATCTCCCTGTACCGTATAAAACACTGCGGCAGTCATCTTAGGAATAGTAAATATACCGCCAGAGTATGAAGCTTGAGCCGTTAACGGATCAACGCTAGTCGCTAATATTGGATGAAGTACAAAGTTCGCCGGAAACGGAGCCGTAAACTGAACCTGCTCATCATCAGAATTGATTAAGACCATGACACCATCGCGATCTGGATCGAGATCCTCCCCCGCACAAGCAGCATCAGAGATGCTCATGGCAATAAGACCATCAATTTGGCTCGGACCAGTATTGTGAAACTTAACCCGAGTATCGATTTGCTCGTCGGTTTCTAATCGAAACAGCTGTGAAGAATAACGAACTTTCAGCTGTTCTTGGAACATGGAGGCAGTTTTGTCTAACACTGCGCTGGTCACAACAATATTAGGGTTGGTTAAAATCCAATCTAGATCTGTCCAAAAATTGCCGTTATCACCTTCTAGTGGTTTGCCTACGCCCCAATTGTTGGAAGAACGGTCAAAAAATACGGCGTTAAACCAATCACCACTGTCATAAGTATTACGATCCATCGATTTAGATCGCAACAAATCTGTTCCCATTTGGTGAAATGGAACGCCTTGTCCATAGTTGACATAGGCCTGACTTAGAAGCTGAATGCGCGCACGCGTATCGGTATCAAATGCCCAGGGAAGCTTGGCTTGGGTGTTATCCCACAGTGATTCGTTATCGTGCTTGTCGATATAACTGACATTCTCCTGCGGGTCGAATGTATACCCTACACCATCACAATCAGGGCAGCCAAAGCCATAGTCTTTACCCTTGGTTAACAGGCCACCATGACTAATAAATTCATAGTTCTGAAGATTTCCAGCCATACCAATTCGGACTGTGTCTTTAAAATCAAGCAGCTTGCCTCGATCATTGTTACCCTCTAGCTTACCGTTTGAGTACATTGCTTGTCCGCTGGCAACACCTTGCTGAAACCCTTTATCAGTAAAGTTTCCACCTCGAACCGCTGAGCGTATACGATCGTTAAAGGTCCCCACTCGCGTACCAGCCATATTGAACTGAGTAGCCTGTGTGAACTGGCTATCATAAGCAATTTCACCAAAGTTCCAGCCTTCGCCGTATAAATAAATGCGGCTACCTTGAACACCATCCTGCTCTGGGGTCAATTGCTGTAAAGCGAGCAACGAATTTACAACGGATGACTTCGGATGGTGGCCCATTAAGTCAAAACGGAATGAGTCGATTTTGTAGTACTTAGCCCAAATGACCAAGGTATCCACCATCAGCTTTTCCATCATGAAGTGTTCTACGGCTGTATTATCACAACAAGTCGAGTTTTCTACTCTACCAGTTGTCGGATTTAATCGGTGATAATAGCCAGGGACGATTTTATCCAGCACCGAGTTATCCCAGAAGCCAGACGCCGATGTGTGGTTGTAAACAACGTCCATCACCACATTAAGGCCTATAGCATGCAGACCAGCAACCATTTCCCTAAATTCCAGAATCCGTGCCGCCCCTTCAGGGTCTTTGGCGTAAGAACCTTCTGGAGCGCCATAGTGATAAGGATCATAGCCCCAGTTAAAACCGTCGCGGTTCTTCATGCCTTCACTGGCTGAAACAGACGTATAGACTTCCTGGATTTTTTCAGTGGCTTGACTCGTCGAAGCCCAGCCAGCAAATACATCCTTGATTTTCTGTCCTGTAAAACTCGCACAGTCTGCCGCCATGGCCGTTGTTGGGTTGGGAATTCTAGTACAAATGGTTTCGAAATTATCTTCGAGTTGAATAACCTCAGATGGGTCTTCGTTTATGGTACTAATGTCGAATACAGGTAAAAGGTGAAAGTGCGTTAAACCAGCATCACTTAACGCTTTGAGGTGTGTCATGCCATCGGATGTTGGATTGCCTTGTGCATCAACATAGCTAAAAGCTTTAAACTTTCCTCTATCAGCACTGGCAACGGTTTGATCGAACAAACTAAAATCGCGAACATGACCTTCATACAGCGTAATATCGCTATGCAAAGGCAAGGCTTTTATCATGGCATCCCAACCAGCGGGCTTTAATGAACTGTCATTGGCTAAATCAACAAACTGGCTGTACTTGCTATTGGTGGATAGGCTAATGGAATAGGGATCTGTCACTTCCCAGTTATGGATAGCATCATCAAGTGGATGGAAAACAGTGACGTCATAACGATAGAAAGAACGATCCCAATCCGAAGATCCAGTAAAGGTATAGACCCCAGTATTGGGATCATGGGCGGTTGGTGTTACTGTTTCCAATAAATTTTTTGCGGCGTCATAGCGTTTCAGATTGACCTGAGTCGCTGTTGGTGCCCAAACAGTAGCTGACACTTGGCCATTAGCATAGTTGACACCGAGCTCGCCATCATAAGCCATCAAATCATCAACCACGCCAGGAATTTGAACGCGCGTTGCAGCAACGGTTTGACCATTTAACCAGGCTACGGCAATTACTTGGCCTTTCAATGCATCCCGAGCTTCTTGAGCCGTAATATCTATTGTAAAGGCTGCTAAGTTTTGTAAATGAGGAAACTTGGATTGAAGAGCACTTGAAAGTGTCGTCGCTGTTGTTCCAAAATGCGTTGCATTGGTCACGTCATTCGCTTCAATGACTAGATTAGCACCAGCTGATGAATAAAGCGCAACGCCATCGTAGGTGACGCCCGGATTCCAGGCGAGTGTTTGATGATCTAGCCAATGCGCGCCTGCGCCTGCTAGTAAAGCCCCATCACCAAAAGGCGTCGTCTGAAGAACGCCTTGCTGGTAGTACCAAATATTACTTTCAGTGGGATCAATGAAATTATCGCCCCCATCTTTTAGGTTGCCAATATGCGCAATAAAGCCTAAAGATGCTGGCAAGCCAGTATAATCCGTTGGAGCATTAGGATCATAGTTGGCATTTGGCGGCAGAGTAATGCGGAAGACAGCACCGTCGGCTTCAAGTGCTTCCCAAGGAAGTGGAGACGCCCAATCTGTCCAGCCAGCATTGCGGCCAGGATCCCAGATATGAAGCCCCCAGTCAGTGTAGTTACCGTCGGCCCGTTTATAGTAAACGATAACCTCATTCGCATTCGGCGTCGCAGCATTTACCGAGTGAAATAGCGACAACGAAAAAGCCAGAGCAGCATAAAATACTGCGCTGACCATAGTTCCATTTTTCCGCATGGTGTACCTCTTTATTTTCCATCTAGCTAGTCAAAATCAGTACTGATTTAATGAGAGTCTTGAGCTCAATCAAGAACGTATAATAACCAATTGATTTAGAGGTTTCTAATATTTATCTTTTATGGCATAAAAAAAGCGCCGAGCGGCGCTTTTTTAAGACAAAGAGTCGTTTAAGGCTAGAGTGTTATTTCATTATCTATCACTTCCCAGTCATTGCCAGCATTTTGTATTGATGCTCCTGAAGACAAACTACCATTTTGGATAATATAAAGGTAGTTATCGCCTGATGTGCTATTTCTCCAAAGGACATCGAAATCCCCATCACCATCATAATCGGCAGGAAGCTCAATTTCCCAATTGCTGTCTGCAACTGTTGATACATAATTTACAGAAGAAATAGCGCCACCACTCATGAGATAGAAATAGACCGCTCCAGAAACACTGTTTCTCCACACAATGTCATAAGTCCCATCACCATTAAAATCACCAGTCGCAACAATTGTCCAATCTAAGGAAACCGTATTAATTCCCATACTAGCTGATATGGTGTTGCCATTCATTTGGTAAAGCCAGTTTACGCCCGTACTTTGATTGCGAAACAGCAAATCAGCCATACCATCGCCGGTGAAATCATTGACCGCATCTATTTGCCAGTTGAGATCGGATACCGTAGCAATGCCAGCACTCGAACTGATTGATGCGCCATTCATTGTGTATAACCAGATTTGACCAGTTGAAGTGTTATACCAAACCAGATCGTCGTTGCCATCGCCACTAAGATCGGCAATTCCTGCAAGATTCCAATTTAATGGCACGGTATTTAACAGTGATATTGATTGAATACTGGAACCGTTCATCAGGTAGATATAGTTGACGCCGGTAGAACTGTTACGCCAGATGATATCGCTTTTACCGTCACCATTGAAATCACCGCGCGCAGCTTCCCACTCAGTAGCAACAGTGTTGACTCCAGAGCTTGAAAGGACAGTCGCGCCAGACATGAAGTACATCCAGTTTACGCCTGTCGCGTTATTGCGCCATAAGATATCCGCGTTGCTGTCATCATCCTGGTTATAGCGCGCGGTATAGGCTCTAGTACGCAAGCCAGCTAAGTCATCTTTGGTATTGGTAATCGAGGTAACATTGTCTGCTTCGCTAGGATCACCAATTGCAACGCCACAAGGTGAACCGTTGCAGTCGAGGTTAACATTGGAGAACTTGGCGACTTCAGGGCTGATATAGCTCATTATTGTGCCGAAAACACCTGAGTTACCATGGCCAAACGAATAACTAAATCGCTGATTCTGACCAGCTACATTGTTATTGCCAGCCGTGCCGCGATCATGGTTTGAGCCAAGGTTGTGACCTAGCTCGTGGGCGAATGTTAGATCCGAACAGAAGAAATTATTGTCAGTTCCATCACTGACAACGGCATAAGCAAAGTTACTGAATGCTCCACCAGCATAAACCCAGGCTACTCCGCACCCACCTTGATTGCTGCTATCAAAGTCGCGCATAAACACGGTAATATCAGCACCTAAGGCATCGCGTTCACTGTCAACTGTTGAAAAGACACCAGTATTGTTCGTAACATCACTAAGCGCAGTCCCGTTACTTGAAGCATCTCCGTAAGTATATTGCTTTGTACCCAATACATTAAGCATCAAATCGATACCCGAATCACTAAAGGCCTGGTTTGATGTATCTACAAGAAAGTCAATTCGAGCCGTCGCCTGACTACCAGGATGTGCCGCTGCAAATCCGTCTGAGTATACAACATACAGATCGATGACCGTTGATGCTGCTGCAGCGGCTGTCACCGGCGCTTCTGCTGTTGTAGGGTGCTCATCAGATTGCGCGCCACCATTATCCGGGATAAAAGCATCATGCTCAAATGGCATGGTTTGCAGGCCTTGGCTTTTCTGGTCGAAAAATAGCACTACACCGTCATCGGAAGATATTTTAAACAGGTGTCCAGCAACCCTAATCGAGCCAAAATAAGCATTATCGGCCCGCGTGATAATAACACGCCCACCTTCCTCACCTGAGACTGTGCCAACTAAGGTTTGTCGGTTTGGTCCTTTCGTTTTAATGTTTTCAACGACGATAGTGTATGTGGTGTCGTTATAGCTAAAAGAGACTTCATCGCCTTCAGCCAAATCAAAAATGGCGGCATTCAATACCACCACTTCTTGATTTGCCACAGCGCCTTGGCCAACCGCCTGATCAGGCTTGGCAACGGCATCAAACAAGGCGGCGGAGTCAGCACTGGCTGAAGAGGCCAGCGCGCAATATGAGAATAACCCTATTGCGATTTGTGAAATAAGTCCTTTTTTCTTGTTGAATAAATACATGGTGTTCCTCGCGGTGTAGTGACCCTAACATTTATAGGCTAGTTAATAGTAGGACATTCTTCCACCGTAAATTTCACAAACAATGTGTAAAATTCTTTACATTTTATCTTCGACGCCACCAGTAGCGAGAACTTTGTCAACCGCCTCTCGCAACGCCTTTTTTAGCGCCTTTTTCCCCGCAAGTTGATGTTTTTGGCAAAGCTCTGCTGTTGAATAGCTGTGCATTACCGCATCCAATAACAGGCCATTGTTAATTTGCGTTTTTCCGCCACGCAACAATGTTTCTAACTCCCAGTAAATATCATTAAAAGCAAGATAACCATCAACAAATGCCTGTATTCGTTGATGGTTAAGCTCTCCTTCAGCGACGCAACTTGCCGCGACTGTCTCGATAACACCATGCTCAATCTGGGGTCTTAGCTTTGCAGGCGACGCCAATAACTCGCTCCTAGCTAAACGGCCTTTTATTGGTGTGCCCATCAAGCTTTTCAGAAGCACCAGTGAATAACAACCGCTCGCCTGCTCCTTCCTGAAACCGAGATGTACTGGTATATAATTTTGAGTGAGCCAAAATCGAGACAACTTCGGCGTTGCACCAAAGCTGGTACCAACATAGTTGATATTCAACTCCTTGGCTTTACTCTCAATGTATTTAACAAAGCTATGACCGATACCATTATTTTGACAGTCATGAGCAACGGCAATTCGCATTATGCGCCAGTATGATTGGCTCAGTACATTAGCATCCAGGCTGCGTCGATAATGGGTTTGCGGCAAGCGATGGCCAATTGGCCTGCGTTGATTCCTTATCACATCCTCTGTGAACTCAGCCGACCATTGGCCCTCTTCAACGATCATGGCAACAGCAACTACTCGCGCTTGACTTTGCCCTACATATAAGCGGCTGTGCTTGCCATCTAATAGAAAGCAAAAATCGGATGGTGTCGTCTGGTAATGCGCAGCTACAAGCAACCCGTAAACTTGCTTTAATAAGCATTCATCGGCGAGCAATTCGGCCTGGCTTACGGCGCGATAACGAATTAAAGCATGCTCTAGTGCTGATTGATAGACAGGCTGCTCGTCAAAAAACAACCCCAAAATAGAGTTAAACAAAGGTTCCATACCATCGGTATCAGACCAACGTATCGGTGAAGTAAGAGCGGCTTCTAATAGATTTGGGAATTGCTTTTTTAAGCGCTGCTGAAACCTCAGAGTGAACGCCCGTCCCGCTCCTTCATACCCATGTACTGTACTTGAAAAGATCACCCAGTTAGCCATTCCCAGACACTTGTCTAGTATCGGAGCCGGTATCGCTGCAGCTTCATCAACGACTAACAGATCCAGCTTTTTAGTCGAGCTATCTCTACTAAGCGCTAGCAGCTGATCGGGCGGATAAAAAGACAATCTATGTTCGCTGGTTGTTGTCTCTTCATAAAAACGCATCAGGGTTTGGATATTACGACGGTTAGGAGCGGTGATCGCTACACTTAGCGCCGGAGAGCGATTAATCAACTCACCTAAAAACCGCCCCAAGGCGGCAGACTTTCCCCGCCCTCTATCTGCCGTAAGAAAAACAGGGGAGGTATTGCCCGCCTCATAGTGATCCCACAAGGTTATAAGCAAGTTATCTTGCTCGGTCAGATGGAGCGGGCGCTGGCGAGAAACGGGTCTACGCCACTGCTCAAAAAAATGCTCAGATGACGACTGTCGCCACCATTGGGTACCCTCAAACTGATTTATCAACCTCAAAGCACGATTAAGAAAATTAGCCTGCAGCTCAAGCGGTGTTTCTGCGCATTGATAATCATCTAGTTCAGGCATGAGCCAAAGCAGCACGCCACCACCTACCAACGTACCTACTGCAGTACCTAATAGATTTGCATCGACGCCATCAAACCCATCGAAAACCAGCCAGTCACACTCAGTTCCTAAGACATGATGAATATGATGGAGATTGTCGGCCTCAGCCAATCTCAACTGCTTCGAGATACACATGCCATTACCTAAGGCGTCTAATTCACTGGCAACCATTGCCGCTTGCCGATAGCACCATAAACGAGCACCGCAAATCATGATGAGTTGGCGTTCTTGCTCCTGATTAACTTTCATATGTCGCTTTTCACAACAGGTGCTCCTGGTCCTGACCTGAGAATCAAATAACCTTTCTTGAGAATTTAATAACATAGCATTACAGTGAATGACATGTCGCTGATGACGTCACATCACCCATCTATTAGTGAGGACACACCATGAAAACAGAATGGCCAATCCGCTGGGATCTTTTGCTCCGATACCGTCTTATCGAAATCATCGCCATGTGGGAAGGCAGGTTAACCACCAATCACCTATGCAATACCTTTGGTATCGGACGCCAACAGGCTTCAAAAGATATCAATAATTACATCCGTGAACACGCTCCTAATAACCTTGAGTACGACACCCGTATAAAAGGTTATAAACCAGCACCAAACTTTATCCCATGTTTTACCGCGGGTTCTGCTGATGAATACCTGCTACTTCTGCATAGAAACAAAGAGCTAAGCGACAGCATAGAACAATTAGACTTACAAATCGCGAATACAGCAGTCATCCCTATTCCCAACCGTCATATCCAGCCGGAAATTCTACGCCCTATCATACAGGCCGCACGCGATAATAAACGCGTTGAAGTCGACTATGTGTCACTTACCAAGCCTGACAGAGAGGGACGTATTATTGTGCCACACACCCTGGTTTTTTCCGGTGTTCGCTGGCACATTCGAGCCTATTGTGAAAAAAACCGCGATTTTCGCGACTTTGTGCTGACTCGTTTTCGCGGCGAACCCGAATTATTGGAGGGAGAAGCCCCCAGTATCATTGACGATACCGAGTGGCAAACCGAAGTCACAATAAAGCTCGGGCCCGATCCACGCCTTAGCAAAGAGCAACAAGCGATTATAGCTTACGACTACAACATGGAAGACAAACAGCTGCATATCCATACCAAAGCAGCGCTGATAAAATATCAGTTACAGAAACTCGGCGTATCTTCTAAACACGCAGACGATGAACCTAAAGCACAGCAACTTGTTATATTAAATCGCGATGATATCAAAGACTTCCTGCTTGCCTAGATGGTAGTTATTCTTGATCAGGGGCAAGTTATTCCTGCTTAGATGATGGGTATTAAGGCTGTTATAACCATTTCAATTTAAAAATAAC
>DFOV01000108.1 GCA_002376965.1 Gammaproteobacteria bacterium UBA3532 | reverse complement strand
GGCCACGCAATACCATGTTGTGCAATTGAGTAATCAGATAGGGGCTGTAGTGCCGCGCTTTCGCGATACTTAAATGATGACACATCTGACGGTATAGATGAGGAAAGTCACTTTCATTCAGAACCTTCCCTTGGCCCGGCTGTTTACGTTTCTCGATATAGCACAGGGTTTCATTAAAGTCGTCCCACTGGCTTTGGTAGCGTTGCTCGAATTGTTGCTGACGCATTAGTGATGTTGCCCCTGAATCCATTTCGCGTAGCCAATTAAGCGTTCCTGACCTTCGCGCTGGGGTGACTGCGTGACTTCTTCTAATATGCCGGCCAACTCCAGTTGGCGAGCTTCGCTCCAGTTGGGCAGTCTGGCTGCATAGTCGAGTATCGCTTGTTGCTCTTCAAGCCTTAGCGGCAGCGGTGGTGTTGCGACGGGAGCAGGATAGTCTATGGGCTCGTTTTTGTTTGTTTTGGCGCTATAGACCACCAGCGTGCCCGCGGCCAGGTCGCCCAGGCGTTGCATTTTGCTGTTTAACAGGCAGGTGAGCAACCCCAGGCCATTTAATAGTGGCATAAAATCGATGGTTCTTAGCAGGTTGCGCAACATCGAGTTAGGCCAGTTGACGGGAGTGCCATCAATATTAATAACGCGAATGCCGACGGCTCTTTTTCCGGGTGTGGCACCATATTTGAGGACTTCGAAAAAGACCGGATAGAACCATTCCAGCAGGAAAATGATAATCAGGTAGATACCCATGGTGAAACCACCGCCCATTCCCAAGGCAATGCCAAAAACGAGGTAAATAGCGGCTCTGATGAGTACGTCGTATAACCATGCCTGGGCCCGCACAACTGGGCTGGCAATTTGATAATCCAGCTCGATGCCTTCTGGAGCTTCTATAATATGAGTCAGGGTTAAATGTTTGGCCAACGCGCGCTCATTCCATGATGTCGATTTGGCCTTACTTTAGCAATCATTGGCCCTGAGGGAAAGTCTGTGGTTCACTATTCGATTAGAATATCGGCTGGATGATATAAAGATGACAAATTTGAAACAAATGGATAACGCGACCCCATTATGGGACGACGTTTTAGCGCAAGGGCGAGCTTTTTTTCAGGAGCTGCATCAGTATCCCGAGTTGCGCTGGCAAGAGCAGCAAACCGCACAGCGGATACGGGCCAGGCTGAGCGCATTGGATATTCCGTGGCGCGCCTGTGCCAGCACAGGAACTGTTGCTACTTTGGCCCCAGCGGCTAGGGGTAAGCATATTGCGCTGCGGGGTGATATTGATGCGCTACCGATTGACGAGATGACCAACCTGCCTTATGCCTCTCAGCATCAGGGCTGTATGCATGCCTGTGGCCATGATGGACACAGTGCGGTGTTGATGGCGACGGCCCAATGGCTTAAGCAACACGAAGGTGAGTTGGAAGGGCCTGTATCCCTGATATTTCAACCGGCTGAAGAGGGCGGGCATGGCGCTAAAAAAATGATTGAAGACGGTGCCTTGGATGGCGTGGAAGAGATTTATGGCTGGCACAACTGGCCTGCTATTCAGTTGGGGCAGGCAGTGTGTCCCGATGGCGCGGTGATGGCGGCCAATGGTGGCTTTCAGATAGTTATTCGTGGCGAAGGCGGGCATGCCAGCCAGCCCGAAGCCTGTCGTGACCCGGTATTGGCTGGGTCGGCGATGGTATTGGCTTTGCAGCAAATTGTCAGTCGTCATGCATCGCCGCAAGAAGCTGCTGTTGTCAGTGTTACTTCTTTTGATGGCAAAAGTGGCCCGACGGTGATTCCCGAGGTGGTGACGCTTAGTGGTAGCATTCGTAGCGCTTGCACTGAGCGGCGCGATCAGATTGGCCAAAAAATCAATGATATAGCTACTGCTACGGCCATCGCCTATGGAGTTGAGGCCGAGGTGACCATCGAGCCTTGTTATGGCGCGACGGTTAATCACTCGAACCAGGCACTGCGATGGCGTAACGTTTTGGAGCAAGAATTTGGCTCTGATTGGCATTGCGATAAAACACCACTTCCTATCATGGGATCGGAAGATTTCAGCTATTATTTAAATAAGGTGCCTGGAGCTTTTGCTTTGATTGGTAATGGGGAAGGTGAGGCCTATATTAAGCCATGCCATAGTCCGCAGTACCAATTCAATGCAGGCCTGATTGAGCGCGTGGTGCGTATGTATTGCCGACTTGTTGGCGTGGCTGCGCCTGATAATCGATAGCTGCGCCTCATAAACAATAGCTGCGCCCGAATGAATAATAACAGGAGAGTCTATGTTTGCTTCAGTCGATCCCGCTACCGGAGAGTCGTTGGCTCGTTATGCCAGCTTTGATAAAGAGGATTTAGAGCCCAGGCTTGAGGCCGCGAGGCATGCTTTTTTGCGTTGGCGTGAGCTACCTATCGAGCAGCGGGCTGAAGCTATGCAAAAGTTGGCTGATGCGCTGCGTCATCATCAACAAAGCTTAGCTCGCTTAATGGCTATGGAGATGGGGAAGCCATTAAGCCAGGGTTTTGCTGAAGTAGAAAAGTCTGCTTGGTGCATTGAGCACTACTGCCAATTTGCAGCGGAGTACCTAAAGCCACAGCACATTGAGACTGAAGCCTCAACCAGCTACGCTCAGCATCAACCTTTGGGTGTTATTCTGGGCATTATGCCTTGGAATATGCCGGTTTGGCTCGCTTTTCGGTTTGCGGCCCCAACCCTTATGGCGGGGAATTCCTGCTTAATCAAGCCCGACCCCCATGTTTTAGGCTGTGCACATTTGTTGGATGATGTGATTGAAGAAGCAGGCTTGCCGTCGGGGTTGCTTCAGCACCTGCCTCTGGAAAACAGCTTAACCGAATATACCATTCGTCATCCTGTGATCGCTGGCGTTTCATTCACAGGTTCAGATC
Organism: Gammaproteobacteria bacterium UBA3532; assembly: GCA_002376965.1. GTDB lineage: Bacteria > Pseudomonadota > Gammaproteobacteria > Enterobacterales > UBA3532 > UBA3532. Next base: position 2,759 of record DFOV01000108.1, on the reverse strand, counting down.
GGGCTGGTGCGCAAGTCGCTAAAATAGCGGCTAGCGAGGTCAAGCCCGCAGTACTGGAATTAGGTGGAAGCGATGCCAGTATTGTGTTAGCTGATGCCGATATTCAAAAAGCTGCGGAAGTAATCGCGGCATCACGATTGATTAATAATGGGCAGTCTTGTATCGCGGCAAAGCGTATTCTGGTGGAAGGTGCTGTGTATGATGCTTTTATTGAGGCATTTGGCGCGGAGCTGCAACAGTATCGTTTTGGTTTTCCATTGAGTGAAGCGTGTCGACTTGGCCCATTGGCCCGGCAGGATCTACGCCACAACCTTCATCAACAAGTGTTAGATAGCGTGGCATTGGGGGCTAATTGTTTGTTTGGTGGTGAGGTGCCAGAAGGGGACGGCTTTTATTATCCACCGACATTGCTTACGGATGTGACCCCGGAAATGCGTGTTTTTAGCGAAGAAACCTTTGGGCCTGTGGCGGCGGTAATCAAAGTCGCTGATGAGGCGCAAGCAATTAGCCTGGCAAATATGAGTAAGTATGGTTTAGGCGGTTCGGTGTGGTCGACGCCAGAGCGAGGACTGCATGTTGCGTCGCGGTTGTACACGGGCCAAGTGGCGGTGAATGATCTGGTTAAAAGTGACCCGCGGTTACCAAGTGGTGGTGTCAAGCGGTCTGGGTATGGGAATGAGTTGGGGCCTCAGGGTATTCTTGAGTTTGTTAATGCTCAGCAGGTATGGGTTGGGGAGTGAGCTTGAAGTGCGGTCAGGTTGGGGTGTCAGGGCAGAATAACTAACTATCAGAAAACGCAGTGAATATGTCCCTATATGCTCGGGCGCGGGTCCATCCGCGCAACGTTTCTGATAGTTAGTTATCCAGCCCTGACGTCGAGCTGGATGGCTCTTAATTTACATTCCTCTTAATTTGTATTCCTCTTAATTTGTATTACAAGGGAACTCGCCCTGGGCACCATTTTGTGGCTTTTCAAACACCGCATAGGTCAGACCTGGAAGCTGGAATGCACCATCACTGAATGTTGCGCCCTTGGCAATCTCGTCACTGCCATTCGCTTGAATGCTGTTAAGAACGAAACCATCCGCGCCAGTATATGGCAAGGTGATCGGGTCATCATCGGCGTTGATAATAACCATCACCCCATCCACATTCGGGTCTAAGTCTGCGCCAGCGCAGCTGCCGTCAGAGATGCTCATCGCAATAACGGCAGGTACTTGATCTGGGCCGGTATTGTTAAAGTTAACCCGAGTCATGACGTCGTCTTTGCCGTCGAGGCGGAATAGCGCTGAGCCATAACGGATTTGCAGTTGCTCAACAAAAGCAGCATGAGCAGCTTGCATATCGGCTTTTTGAGGGTTGATGTTCTGGTTGTTCAGCAACTGAGTCATGGTGCTGAAACGAGATGAGTTATCCCATGCTAATGGCAATCCGCGTCCCCAACCATTTTGTTCTAGACTGAAGTCAATAAAGTTGAACCAGTCACCTGAGTCAAACGAGTTACGATCTAATGATTTCGAACGTAAGATATCGCTACCCATCATATAGAAAGGTACGCCTTGTCCAAAGTTAATGAAAGCATTGTTCAGGTTGTGAACGCGCACGCGGTCAGCCATTGACATATCGGCTGGTAATTTAGCCTGAGTGTTGTCAAAGAGTGATTCGTTATCGTGTTTATCAATGTAGTTGACGTTCTCTTGTGGATCGTCGGTGTAGCCGTTGCCACCATTACCCGAACCGGTTTGAACATTGCCATTGCGGTCGATAAAGCGGAAGTCGCGCATATTACCCGCCAAGCTAACACGAATGGTATCGCCTTGACTTAACAACGTAGACTTACTGTTGCTGCCCACGCCATTCGGGTACACGAATAATCCATTACCAAAGCCTTGATCTTGGCCATTTTGGAAGTCTGGTCCACGAACTGCGGTACGAATGCGATCATTAAAGCTACCGATGCCAGTACCAGCCAGGTTGCCTTGAGTTGCCTGAGTGAAACGGCGGTTGTTGGCGATTTCACCAAAGTTCCAACCCTCACCATAGATATAGATCTTGCTACCATCAACACCATCGGCTTCTGGCGTTAGCTCAGCTAGAGCTGCCTGAACTTTTTGCATGGTCGAAAGTGGGTAATGGCCCATAAGGTCAAAACGGAATGAGTCGACTTTATAGTGCTTGGCCCACAGTACGATGGAGTCAACGATGAGTTTTTCCATCATCGCCATTTCGGCAGCGGTGTTATCACAACAGGTAGAAGTTTCTACTTCGCCACTGGATTCATTAAGGCGGTGATAATAACGTGGAACCACTTTATCCAGAACTGACATGGTGTTAACACCAGAAGCGATAGTGTGGTTATAAACCACGTCAATCACTGTATTGATGCCAACATCGGCCAAGCCTTTGACCATTTGACGGAATTCCAGAATACGCGCGGTGCCTTCTGGCGTTGTCGCATAGCTGCCTTCTGGCACGTTATAGTGATATGGATCGTAACCCCAGTTAAAGCTATCAACACTGGCAAAACCATTTAAGCGACCAGGAGCACTGGATATGCGCTGGATCTCAGGTGTTGCTGGATCGGCCGCTGCCCATTGCTCAAAAACACTTTGGATGCTTTGTTCACCATAGGTTTCGCAGTCATCCGGGTTGCTGATGGTGGTTTTCTCACAGAGACGGTTGAACGGGTCGCTTAAGTTGACCTGGCGATCCGCTGCCTCTGGCACTGAGCCAATATCGAATGGCGGTTGCAAGTGCAT
>DFOV01000087.1 GCA_002376965.1 Gammaproteobacteria bacterium UBA3532 | reverse complement strand
ATTTTCGCTGTTGAGTCAGATGATGCTGTTGAGTCAGATGATCGTGACAGAGTCGAGATTGACTTAAACAGCCTGCGTGAGAAAGAAAAGCAGGCATCCAGACTACAGCAGTTGGTTAAAATCTTGCCTAGTGGGCTGGTTATTTTGGATCGTCATGGCGTGGTCGTCGAGTGCAATCGCATTGCTGAGGATCTTCTTGGGCAGCCCTTATTAGGCGAGTTGTGGGTGAATGTTATCCGCCGCTCATTTGCTCCACGCGAAGACGATGGTCACGAAGTTTCCTTGCGCGATGGTCGTCGTGTCAAGTTGGATACCCAATCCCTCGATCCTGAACCGGGTCAATTGATTTTATTGACAGACCTAACCGAAACTCGGCAATTGCAAGAGCATCTAGCGCGCAGCGAGCGCCTGAGTGCCATGGGTAAAATGACGGCATCGTTAGCACATCAAATCCGCACGCCTTTGTCTTCAGCAACCTTGTATGCCAGTCATTTGGAAAGTCCGGATTTAGATGATGATAAACGCATTCGTTTCGCCCAAAAATTACAAGGGCAATTGATGCATCTCGAGCAGCAGGTCAACGACATGTTGCTGTTTGCCAAAGGTGGCAATTTGGTCGTGAATAAAATTGCTATTGATGAATTGGTCGATCAATTTGAATGCGCCATTGAGCCGTTGCTTAAGCAATACAATGCCAATATGACCATTCAGCAAGGAATTTATGAACGTTATATTATGGGCAACCTCGCCTCTCTGATAGGCGCTTTGCAAAATATTGTGCATAACAGTCTTCAGGCTTCCAACGCTCAATCCCAAACAGAGTTAACGGTATCCGTTTGCCCGAATGCGCAAAATTATGTGCGTATCTCTATAAGAGATAACGGGCCGGGCATTCCGAAGGAAAAGCTGGAAAAGGTTTGGCTGCCGTTTTTTACCTCAAAACCTCAGGGGACAGGGCTTGGTTTGGCCGTTGTTCACGCGGTAGCAAAAGCACACAAAGGGATAGCGAATATACGCAGCGTTGAGGGTGAGGGAACTGAAGTTATGATCGATATTCCATTATTTACTAGTCCTGTGGAAAGTGGTGCTTCGCCTGCTAAGAATGCATCAAGAAGCCCCAACGTTGATACGTTGGTTTAACCAGTTGGTACGTCAGTTGCAGACGTATAGATAAAGGCCAGAAATTCACGGGTAGTGTCAAATTACTGACGGAGAAATATTATGTCACAAGCTACAGTTTTAGTTGTCGAAGACGACATCGGATTACGCGAAGCCATTGCCGATACGTTGGAAATGGCGGGGTATATTGCCTTGGCGGTAGAAGATGGAGAATCGGCGCTGGTCGAGCTTGGACGGAACCAACCGGATATCGTGGTGAGCGATGTGAATATGCCGGGCATGGATGGACATACGCTGCTAAAAAGCATTCGACATCAAAATGCCAAGTTGCCCGTGCTGATGATGACGGCTTATGGTACGGTTTCCAGTGCTGTACAAGCTATGCACCAAGGAGCTACCGATTATTTGGCTAAGCCATTTAAGCCTGAGAAATTGATTGGTTTGATTAAGCAATATGTGGTGGCAAATGAGCCGGTGGTTGAAGGCCCTGTTGTTGCGGATCCCGCTAGTCAGTCTCTATTAAAACTGGCGCAACGGGTTGCCCGCTCTGATGCTACGGTCATGATCTCTGGGCCAAGTGGTACAGGGAAAGAGGTTCTGGCACGATATGTACATCAGTGTTCAGAGCGAGAAACTGAACCCTTTATAGCAATTAACTGTGCGGCTATTCCTGACAATATGTTAGAGGCGACACTCTTTGGTTATGAAAAGGGGGCTTTTACTGGCGCTTTGCAAGCAACCCCCGGCAAGTTTGAACTGGCTCAGGGCGGCACCTTGTTTTTAGACGAGATTGGCGAAATGGATCTCAACCTGCAGGTCAAACTACTGCGCGTTTTGCAAGAACGAGAGGTTGAGCGCATCGGCGGCCGTAAAACCCTGCAGTTGGATGTACGGGTAATCGCAGCGACGAATCGAGATCTAAAAAGGCAAGTGAGTGAAGGGAATTTTAGGGAAGATCTGTTCTACCGCTTAAATGTATTTCCATTGGAGTGGAAGGCGCTAAGTGAAAGGCCATTAGATATATTACCGATTGCCCGCCATTTATTAAATAAACACGCCATAAAAATGGGGCGTCCAGTACCCGAGCTTTCAGAAAGTGCTGCGCAACGGATCGCTGCCTATCGCTGGCCTGGCAACGTGCGTGAATTAGAAAATACCATCCAGCGCGCGTTAATTCTTCAAGAGGGAAATGATATATTGGCTGATGATCTGCATATGGAGATGTTTAATGATATGACGGATCCAGAAATTGGCATGCCAGGTATTAGCGCTAGCAATGCGTCTCGCGGCGAAGATGTTGTGTCTTCCGGTGGTTTAGAGGGACATGTTAGAAGTCATGAATATCAATTAATCCTGGATGCATTACGAGAGTGCCGTGGTAGTCGCAAAGCCGTTGCTGAAAAACTAAACCTTAGCCCTCGTACGTTAAGATATAAATTAGCTCGTATGCGTGAGGAAGGAATCGACATTCCTGATACTCGTTCCTTTTCGTATGCATAGTTTTTAGTTTGTGTACTTAGTTTTTGGGTGGTTTGCATATATGGCTCTTAATTCGTATGCATATCCTTTAATTCGAATACATAGCCTTTAATTCGTATACATGGCCCTTAACTCGTTTACCACTGGCTGTCGTTGAACCTAGTATCGACGGCAGCCGTTACTACTAGCCCTCATTCTGCTCTTCTCGTCCATAGTACCTCGAAGTGATTGACGTCATAATTTTGTCGTACATCAATAATTGAGAGCCAAACGCGATAATACCCCATAAAAAACAATCGGATAGCTTTCCTGGTTTGATATATGCATTGTTAGGCGTAACTGTCTATTTTTGACGTCCTCGTTAGGAGAACATCATGCGAAATGATATCAGCCAAGTCTTGATGGAAATGCGAGCAATTGCCACTCAGGCTCAGCAAGATACAAGTGTGCGCCCAGTCGAGCAAGAGGGAGCAGCCCCGGTTTCAGAGTTTGGTGATCTGTTAAAAAGTGCTGTCAATAAGGTCAATGATATGCAGCTCGAATCTGGAGCGCTGAAAAGCGCTTTTGAGAGAGGCGACCCAGGGGTTTCTTTGGCTGATGCCATGATTGCTGGTGAAAAAGCCAAAATTGGTTTTCAGGCGACGTTGCAAGTGCGAAATAAGGTCGTCGATGCCTATAAAGAAATCATGAGCATGTCTATCTAATCGATTAAATCTATCTAACCGATTAAAGCTATCTAACCGATTAAAGCTATCTAACCGATTAAAACCATCCAGTCGATGAAAACAATCGATTAAGACAATAAGAATTTGGAGAGCAGTATGGCCGAGTCAACCCAGCTTCAAGATATTGACGCCGCAGAAGGTAAAAAGCTAAAGCGTGTATATAAAACCGGATTTTTAGCTAACTTGCTGACAAATGTTAGTGAACTCCCGATTATGCGTCAGGTTGGTGTGATGGTAGGGCTGGCTGCCGCTATTTCGGTGGCGGCTTTCATCATTTTCTGGTCTCAGGAGCCGCAGTACGAGCCGATCTCTAGTCGTGATCCACGGATTGTTCGGGAAATGAAAGAGTTTCTTGAAGCGAATAATTTTAAATACAAGCTGGATTCCAAAGGGACGTTATTGGTACCTGCCAAAGATGTGGTAGCGATAAAGTTGGAGTTGGCGGGAAGCGATCTTGACCCATGGCAAGAAGATCAGGCGACAGACTTTCTGGAAAAGGAAAGCGGGTTTGGGGTGAGCCAACGAATGGAAAAAGCTCGCTTGCTGCGCACACGCGAAACTCAGCTAGGCCAGACTATTCAACAGATCAACGCGGTCAAACATGCCAAGGTTCACCTGGCAATCCCTAAAGAAACCATCTTTGCTCGCCATCGTCAGCCACCCAGCGCATCGGTGATGTTAAATCTGCACCATGGGCGTCGCCTGTCTCAAGAAGAGATCGATACCATTGTTAATTTAGTCGCTTCAAGTGTGCCAGGAATGTCCGCGAAAAATGTCACAGTAGTGGACCAGCGTGCCAGATTGCTTAATGCTGGGAGTATGGATAATAGCCGGGCAGCGACTCGGATGGAGTTTGAAGCTGAACAACAGCGGGCTTTAGATCTGAAACAACGTATCGATTCATTACTTAATCAAGTCGTTGGAATGCATAAGTTCACTGCTGAAGTTGATGTCGATATGGACTTTACCGAGCGCGAGTCGACTCAGAAAAGCTATAACCCTGACTTGCCGGCGGTGCGAAGTGAGTTTCAGATCGAAGATAAGCGCACCCAGGGTGGAGCACAAGGCGTTCCGGGAGCGCTTTCTAATCAACCCCCTACCGATGCTGATATTCCTCAGGTCGTAGAGGGGGGAAATGCAAACAACGCATCGGTTTTCGGTAACAGCCGCAAGGAAGTTACACGCAATTATGAGCTGGATACCACCGTTACCCATCAGCGTCGTCAAGTTGGTCAGGTTGGTCGAATATCTGTTTCGATTGGCATTGATTACATGCGCACTGTCGATGAGCAGGGTGAAGAAATAAAGGTTCCGCGTTCACCGGAAGAATTAGCCAACATTCGACGCTTGGTAAAAGGAGCAGTTGGACTAGACTTACAAAGAGGGGATGTTTTGGAAGTCGTGAATTTTCCATTTGCTCCCGAAGAGCCTGTGGTTATGCCGGAAGTGCCATGGTGGGAGCAAATACCTTTCTTGGGCTTGCTGATAGAGAAAGGTTGGGGCGTTCTCATAGCCTTTGTGATTGGCCTAATGATTATTCGTACAATCGTAATGTTAGCTAAGCCACCGAAGCCTATTGAAGAAGACGTTAGCACCATTGATGATGACTTACCCGATGATGTCGATGATGTTATGGCTGATCAAGAGGCTGAGATTGAGAAAGCCCTTGGGCCAATTGAAAATCCGTTCTTGCCAGGTCCATTGGGCGCTGATCAGGCGCAGCTGGCAGCGGTCAGAAGTATTGTGGGGAATGATCCAGCTATCGTTGCCCAAGTGATTAAAGAGTGGATAGAGCAAGATGCCTGATAAAGAAATAGAACTTTCTGGGCTCAGTAAAGCAGCAGTGTTGTTACTGAGTCTTGGTGAGGAAGACGCAGCACAAGTGCTGCGTCATATGGGGCCGAAAGAAGTCCAGAAGATCGGTATTGCCATGGCAAGCCTTAAGTCGGTTGACAAAGAAGGTGTGTCGAATGTCTTGGATGAGTTTTTGGAAGAGGTGCAAACGCATACCAGCCTAGGCATTGGGGCAGACGACTATATACGGCGTACCTTAACCAATGCTTTGGGTGAAGAAAAAGCAGGCAGTTTGATTGACCGCATCTTGTTAGGAGCCAACACCAAGGGGCTTGATACGCTTAAATGGATGGACTCTCGCGCCGTGGCTGAAATGATCCGCTTTGAGCACCCGCAAATTCAATCCATCGTTTTGTCTTATCTCGACCCCGATCAATCTTCCGAAATATTGAGTATGTTTCCTGAAAAAGTGCAGCTCGACTTGATCATGCGTATTGCCTCACTTGAGTCCGTACACCCAACAGCCCTGCAGGAGCTGAATACTATTATGGAACGTCAATTTACTGGCAGTGCAAGCACCAAGGCTACAGCGATGGGCGGCACGAAGAAAGCGGCTGATATTATGAACTTCCTCGAAACGGCGATGGAAAGTCAAATTATGGAAGGCATCAAAGATGTGGACGAAGATCTGGCCCAGCAAATTCAGGATCTCATGTTTGTGTTTGATAACTTAATGGACGTCGACGATCGCGGTATACAGGCGCTTCTAAGAGAGATAGAAAACAATACGCTGATGCTGGCGTTGCGTGGTTCGGATGAGTCTATGCGTGAGAAATTCTTTGCCAACATGTCCAAGCGGGCTGCTGAATTACTGAAAGACGACTTGGAAGCAATGGGGCCTGTTAAACTCAGTGAAGTGGAAACCGCCCAGAAAGACATTCTCAATGTGGCTCGACGATTGGCCGAGTCGGGCGAGATTGTGCTCGGTGGCAAGGGCGAAGAGATGGTGTAACTGAGTGGAGAAGTATGTGACCCCACAAAAGAGCAAAGAAGAAAAAAAAGTCTGGCAAGCGGCTGAAGCTGACTTTGCGCGCTGGGATTTTCCCAGCGTTGGCAAACGGGCTGAAGTAGAAGAGGGTGGTGAGGATATTGAACCCGCTTCGGCGTACAAAAGGCCGAGTAAGGTAGAGCCGATTGACGACATCGACGAACAGTCTGATATGGGGGGGGGAAGTGAAGAGGATGGAGAAGATGTCGATTTTGACCCTAGTGGCCAACACGCAAACTTGCCGACTGCTGAGGAAATAGAAGCCATTCGTCAGGCTGCTCACGAAGAAGGTTATACAGAAGGTAAGGCGTTGGGTTACCAAGAAGGTAAGGTCAAGGTCGAGGAAGAGTACCAGCAATTAACCGAGGCGCTAAAACAAAAAGTGCGTCAGCAGGTTCAAAAGTTAGAGGGTGTCATTGAGCAACTGGCTGAGCCGATTAAACATTCGGACTTGGCATTGGAAAAAGAGTTAATCGATTTAACGTTGGCATTGACTCGGCAGGTGGTATTTCATCATATCAGCCTGACGCCGGATGAGATCAATCAGGTTTTGCGAGAAGGCATCAGTGCATTGCCTCACCATACCCAAAAAGTGCGTATTTATTTGAATCCAGACGATAAGCAAGAAGTTGAAACCTATTTATCTGATGAGCCAGATTTGCATTGGCGTATCATAGATGACCCGGAACTAACCCCAGGTGGATGCAGAATTGAATCCGACGTAGCGAAAGTTGATATGACGGTGGAAAGACGTTTGGAAGAGGCGTTACGAAAGCTTGAGGATGAATCTGAATGAGTATAACACGCCTGAATTTTGCAGATAGAATCAAGCAGCGAAAAGAGCATATTCAAGGGCGTCCCGTGCCATTGGTGGAAGGGAAGTTGACCCGAATGGTCGGGCTGACGCTAGAAGCTGTGGGGTGTCGTGTTCCTATTGGTGGTCGCTGCCAGATAGAAACGATAGATAAGCGCTTGGTAGAGGCTGAAGTTGTTGGTTTTTCAGGAGAAAAAATTTATTTGATGCCCATAGAGGATCTTCAGGGTATGGCTCCTGAGTGTCGTGTTATACCGTTGCCCAATGCCGGTGAAATAGAAGTCGGCGAGCAGCTGCTGGGACGGATTTTGGATGGTACAGGTAAACCTATTGATGATCTGGGTAACCTGAACGGTTCGGCATCATTCCCCGTTAAAGGCCGGATGTTAAATCCGCTAAAACGCCACCCGGTATCCGAGCCACTAGATGTGGGTATCAAAGCCATTAATGGGATGCTAACCGTCGGGCGGGGACAGCGAATGGGCTTATTTGCCGGTAGTGGGGTGGGTAAGAGTGTGCTCTTGGGCATGATGACCCGCTATACCGAGGCCGATATTATTGTCGTTGGTTTGATTGGTGAACGGGGGCGTGAGGTTAAGGAGTTTATCGAGCACAGTTTGGGAGAAGAAGGGTTAGCTCGAAGTGTTGTTGTTGCAGCACCTGCCGATTCTTCTCCACTGATGCGTTTACAAGGGTCGGAAGTTTGTACCGCCATTGCTGAATATTTTCGAGATCAAGGTAAGCAGGTGTTGCTACTGATGGACTCATTAACCCGCTACTGTCAGGCCCAACGAGAGTTGGCCCTGGCTATTGGAGAGCCTCCTGCGACCAAGGGCTATCCGCCGTCTGTGTTTGCCAAGTTGCCCAAGTTAGTCGAGCGAGCGGGGAATGCGGATAAGGGCGGAGGCTCGATCACGGCATTTTACACTGTATTGGCCGAAGGCGATGATCAGCAGGACCCCATCGCCGATGCGGCGCGAGCTATTTTGGATGGGCATGTGGTGCTATCTCGAAACTTGGCTGAGCAAGGTCACTATCCAGCTATCGATATAGAAAAATCCATTAGTCGTGTAATGGCTCAAATTGTCGCTCCTGAGCATCTGAAGCAGGCGCAGCAATTCAAACAAATGTATTCGATTTATCAGCAGAACAAAGATTTAATCAGTGTCGGGGCCTACAGCAAAGGCTCTGATCCTAACATTGATCGTTCGATGGAGCTTATGCCAAGTATGCAGCATTACTTGCGCCAGGGAATGCATGAAAAATTTGATCTGCCAAGCAGTATCCACGGCTTGATGCAGGGGTTTAATTAGAAACCATCAAATCGGGTGGCTTTTGTGATAAGGTATTAGGTGTTGGTTAAGTAGTATCCCAACACAGCGAGGTAGTCAATGGTACGGTCAAAGCGTTTACAGCCTGTTGCCGATATTGCGCAAAAAAAAGAACGCTCAGCTGCTGAAAAGTTGGGTGAGAGTAAGCGCGTATTAGCCGAGCAGGAACACAAGCTTTCAGAGCTTCAAAGCTACCGACTGGAATATCAGCAACGCCTAAACGATATGGGTAGGCAGGGTATCAGTGGCAGTGTGCTAATGGGATATCAACGATTTCTGGCACAGCTTGATCAGGTTATTCGTCAACAAAGCGATATTGTGCAGCGAGCAGCGGGCGCGGTTAATCAAAGTCAGGGTCATTGGCAGCAAGCATATACCGAGCAATCAGCTATTCAATCGGTCATTAAAAAGCACCAACAAACTGAATATTTAGCACAACAACAGCGCGAACAAAAAGAAACAGATGAGTTGGTCAATAATAAAGTTGCATCTCGCGCTCAGCGCCAGGAAGAAGAGTGGGACTAAGCCACCGCGGTATATTTTTATTTGTGCTCATAAATCTAAAGAAATCTTAAAAATATCGACTAATATTAAGATTATGTCTGGCATTGTCATTTGTCTTGAGCTATTCAATATTACAAGAGAGAAGATCTAATCCGCTTCATTACGGGGTAAAAGTTTATGGCTATTTGGTCACAAGTCGCTGGTAACGAGCTATCTATCAAGATCCAAGGACGATTTGATTTCAGTTCTCACCAACAGTTTAGAGAGTCGTATGAAAACTTGCCGCAGCCGCCAAGCAAGGTAATCATCGATATGGAGCAAACCACGTACCTTGATAGCTCCGCCCTTGGTATGTTGTTATTGTTACGAGATTTTTCTGGGGGCGATCAAGCCAACATCAGTATTATTAACAGTAATGAAGAGGTTAAGAAAATACTGTCCATTTCGAATTTTGAACAGCTATTTGATATTCAATAGTTTCACATCGGAGAGTGATATTGTCTTCAGACCAGGTATCGGTACTGATCGCAGACGACAATGCCAGTGATCGCATGATATTGAGGGCCCTTTTAGCGCGAGAGGGCTACGCTGTCTACGAGGCGGATGATGGTGAAAAAGCGTTATCCATTTTCTCCGAGGAAAAGCCCGATGTTGTTTTAATGGATGCGCTGATGCCGAATATGGATGGCCTCGAAGCGACAACTCGTATTAAGGCGTTGGCTGGAGACCGCTTTGTTCCCGTCATATTTCTCACTTCGCTTCAAGAAGCCGGTGCATTAGCTGAATGTATAGAAGCCGGTGGTGATGACTTTCTCACCAAACCCTATAATCAAACCATTCTTCGCGCCAAACTCAGTGCATTTGAACGGGTTCGTCAGCTCAACGTAACCGTGCACGAGCAAAAAAACAAAATTGAAGAATTCAACAAGCGCCTGTTGCATGAGCAAGATATAGCAAAACAGGTATTTGATAACATCACCCCTAGTGGCCGTCACAATATTGAAGGTATTAAACAGCTGATATCATCAATGGCCATTTTTAACGGTGATGTGGTGTTGGCTGACTACAAACCCTCCGGTGGTATCCATGTCATGGTGGGGGATTTTACTGGTCATGGGCTACCGGCTGCTTTAGGGGCGATGCCCTTATCAGAAATATTCTATGGCATGACCCGAAAGGGTTTTTCATTGCAGGATATTTTGGCTGAGATAAACAAGCGACTAAAAAGAATCCTGCCGGTAAGTAATTTTTGCTGCGCCATGTTTGTTGATATTGATACCGTTGCCCACCAGGTTAATGTTTGGAATGGTGGTTTGCCCGATGCCCTGATTATCCGCAAAGGATTAGGTGTGATTGCCAAGATCAAGTCGACGCACCTACCCTTAGGCATTTTAAGCTCCGATCGTTTTAATGCCAGTGTTGACACCTACGAACTACGAAAAGGAGATCTCTTTTGCATGTTCTCAGATGGTGTTATCGAAATGGAGAACCAGCAAGGAGAATTCTTTGGCGCTGATCGCATTGAGTCGGTATGCAACGAGCATAAAGACTTGCCTAGTGTTTTTGACAAAGTAGTGGATGAACTAGCCGATTTTAGTGGGACCGATCAGCAAACAGATGATATTACGTTTGTTGAGTTACGCGCTGATACGTTGTTGGAGCATATTGAGCTGTTCCAGGACAAACAGCAAATTAAACGCCTAAGCGGTCCGCGCGATTGGACATTATCTCTCGATTTGCGGCCTGAATCATTAAAGCATTTTGATCCTTTACCCATCTTTTTACACGTCTTGATGGAGTGTCCTTACCTCCAATCGCATCGCAGCAGGCTGTATACTATTCTTAGTGAGCTGTATTCGAATGCTTTGGAGCACGGCGTGTTAGGGTTGGATTCTAATCTGAAGAAGGATCCTGCCGGATTTGCCAGTTATTATCAGATGCGTCAACAAAGGCTGGAAGATTTGGATACACATGCCTATGTCAATATTAGTATTGAGCATCGGTTAACTGGAGATAATGAGGGCGATCTTATTTTCCGTTTTGAAGACAGCGGCAAAGGGTTTGATTATGCTTCTAAACTGGTTGCTGTCGACGGAAAATCTCAAAATTTGGGTTACTGCGGCCGTGGAATTCCTTTAATTCGATCATTGGCCCGAACTTTTGAATATCTGGGGGCTGGAAACATTGTCCAAGTCATTTATCATTGGAACCTATCGCAAACGGAAATCGAATAGACTATGGCCTCTTTAAACACTGATATGCTCGCAGAATTAAAAGACATAATGGAAGATGACTTCGCCATTTTGGTTGATACCTTTGTCAGCGATACTGATAAACGTATTGATGTTTTCGAGTCATCGATGGATATGGCCGATGCGGATGCGCTTAGGAAAGCCGCTCATGGCCTCAAGGGGAGTAGCAGCAATATCGGCGCTGAGCGCTTATCCAAATTGAGCGCTGATCTTGAAGTTGCGGCTAAAGAAATGGCATTTCATATCGCCATTGATTTAATCGAAGACGTAAAGCAAGAATACCACCTGGTTCGTGCTGCTCTGCTTGAGCTGAAATAAATCTTGAACTGAGATAAATACTGTTTCTCCTACCTTGGCATAAAAGCTGCTCTCTAATAACTCAAACTGAGTGAATGAGAGGTTGCTATGTCTCAGATTCTGTCTTCTATTTTGTCTTCTGACTTATCAGCTGCTAAAGGCTTCAATGCCTCTACCAATGATGCTACCAGTGATTTCAAGCAGGTGCTGACAGATATGGGTATAGACCCGGATGCTTTTTCAGCTTCTGATATGAAGGCGTTGGTTGGCCA
>DFOV01000056.1 GCA_002376965.1 Gammaproteobacteria bacterium UBA3532 | reverse complement strand
ATATGGGCTTCTAGTTGTGTCATGGTAGAGTCTCCTGAATGATTTTGCTAATGCTACCAAAAATTCAGGAAATGGATATGTCATCAGGGTTGGGCATGACCACTCATATTTCATCCACTATCGTCAAGCAGCTGGATGATTCTTGCGCAAAACGCCGTAAAATNNGTCGAGCCGCCAGATATGATGCGCCCTGAGCGCCAGTTTTGCCAGGCTGCGCGTACAATCGCGAATGGATTTACTCCGGGGTGGGTGTAGAAGTATTTATCCTCGTAGTGTAATAGGGTGGTGAGGTAATTCGGTGATAGATCTTCAAGCTGAATCGGGTAGCGCCATATTCCTTGGTTATCTGCAAAATGGCGCAATGGTTGGCCATGCCGATCAACGACGGTTACCACTCCGTTTGCCGCTGGCAGTGCTAATGGGAATAGATGGTTTAACAGTGCTGTCAGCACAATCGCCGTGGCAATGAAAGTCAGGCAAAACTTGAACCAGCGTAATAAGCGTGGCTTTTTCGGTTTCATGTTTTTGTTCTGTTGAGGTTCGTAACCCTATGAGACAGGTCTGATCGCACTTCGTTCCACGAGCTGGGCAAGCGCAAGAGTGCTCTGGCTATGTCCATTATCGCCAAGCAGCTGGAAATTTCTTGCGCAAAACGCCGTAAAATCATCCTTGATGGCTCAGCTGCTGCATCCATGCAGCAGATGTTTGCTCCAGAAACATCCAGCTACTTGACGATAGTGGAAGGTAGCTATTTATGATCTTGCTCTGGATATGTAATCTAGCTTTGCTTAGGCCGCTTAGCCAGCTTGCGTTGCAGGGTACGCCGGTGCATCTTGAGCCGCCGAGCGGCTTCACTAACGTTACCACCAGATTGCTCTAACACACGTTGAATATGTTCCCATTCCAAGCGCTCTACCGACAGCGGCTCGACCGGCTGCTCTACCGAAACCTGACCATCGAATGCAGCCAAAATATCACTGACACTGGCGGGCTTGGCCAAATAATTAACCGCACCGGCTTTCACTGCCTGCACGGCGGTGTTGATGCTGGCATAGCCAGTTAATACAACGATGGCGCAATCGGGAAAGGCGGTTTTTAGCCGAGGAATAAAGTCCAGGCTGGTAGTATGACCGAGCTTTAAATCGAGTATGACTTTATCTGGGGGTTGCGAAATGGAAGAAAGCTGCTCATCGCTCGGCAATTCTGGCCAAAGCGTCACCCCAAAACCTTTGCGCTCCAGCGACAACATCAGGGTGTTACCAAAGGCTTCATCATCTTCGATGATCCAAAGAATGTTATTTGAAGGCGCGCCCATTATTTACCTCTACACCGTAAAAACGGGTAATTCAATATCAACCCGTACACCATGGGCTAACGCTTGGATATCTAATCGCCCACCAAAACGCTCTACAATAAAGCGCGTTAGATATACACCAATCCCCATACCAAACTGCTTGCTGCTGACGGGAATTCCCGACAAGGTGACGCCGGTGTGCATGCCATCTCCATCATCTTCGATACTGATCACAGCCGTTTCACCTCGGCAGCGAATGGTGGTTGTCACCTGCGTTGCATTGGCCTGATGGGCATTGGCGTAAAGGTTAACTAGCGCTTGCTGTAATAAATCGTCCGTTGCGATAACAGCATCTTGCTCCACAATCAGGGCTAATTTCAATTCAGGAAAAAGTAAACGAACACTATCTTCAATCCGTAAAAAACATTCAGATGCCTGCGCCTGGCTAATTTGGGGAAGCTCGCGATATTGATAGTGGCGCAACTGATTCAATGCCTGTTTACAGCGCCCAAGCTGCTGCTCCAGAATTCTCCACTCACGCTCTGACGATTCATTGATTTTATCTTCGATAATCACAGCCATGGTCGAAAGCGGCGTGCCAAGCTCGTGAGCTGTTGTTGCGGCCAGCGTCCCTAAAGCCACCATTTGTTCCGACTGACTTTGTTGGCGCAACGCATCGTCAAGAGCTAGCTGCTTGGCATTGATTTGCTGCTGTAATCCGTTGATGAAAAGGGTTAATAAAATGGTGCAGCCAACAAAGTTTACCCACATCCCCCAAAGGTGCTGACTGAACATATCGTGCATGTGCGAAGCATGCGGCAGCGCCAGCATCAACAAGGTGTAGCTGGCAATAGTCGCTGCTAGAAATAGCCAGCTGAGTATTCGTGAAAGCAGTAACGCACTCAAGGTCACTAACACATAAAAGTACGAGACCAGCGGATTGGCCCCACCATCTTGCCACCACAGATAAAAACTAAAACCCGCCAGATCCCAAACCAGATAAGCCGCTAAATGCCAACCCACCGCCTCGCTATCGCGCCAAACCTGCCAGCTATGCATCAACAGCCCAACCATCAGCATAGCCACAGCTACCATCGCCGGCAAAGCAGGCGCCTGCCACAAAGCAATCAACAACATCGCCACAGCAGCAAAAGTGCGCCAATACAACAACAAACGAAGCCGCTCTTCAACAGAGCTGGTAAGTGATTGGGTCAAGCGATGAAAAGGCATAGCAGTATATCTACAGTGGTTAGAGCCGGAATAGAATGCTTTTCACTATAGCCTATTCGGACAGTCAGGCGAACCGCAAAAAGCGCGACAATTTGTCGCATTGTTATCGACTCTGGATCGTTTATTATTTCGCCAGTTTATATTCACATTCCAATATGCCAATCGGATGGCCGCACACAACGACTTCAGGTAACGCAGTATGAAAAAACTTACTCTCTCTATTATCACCGCTTTAGCCATCCCAGCCCTATCTTATGCCCACTGGGAAGGCGGCCGCCCAGACGGACACGCCCCCATTGGCGTCATGGGCGAGCACATGCATAAAGCCGGAGAATGGATGGCATCATACCGATACATGTATATGGATATGGACGGCATTCGTCATGGTGAAAAGCGCGTATCCACCAAAGACGTTCACCAGTCTTATCCCGTCGCACCTGAAAAAATGAGCATGGAGATGCACATGCTCGGCATGATGTATGCCCCATCAGACAACATCACCCTGATGGCGATGCTGCCTTGGGTTAAGAACGACATGGATATGCTGATGAAGATTGATGGCGGCATGTCGATGGATGATGGCATGGACATGAACGACGGCATGTCCATGGATGACGGTATGAGCATGGGGGGCATGACCAGCCAGTTTTCAACCAGCACCGATGGCCTCGGCGACATCAAAATCGGCGCCTTAATCCACGGCTTCACCGGCGAAGGGCATCGTCTGCTATGGAATATCAACTGGAGCCTGCCCACGGCATCGACCGATGAAACCGTCGATACACCAATGATGAATGGCATGAAAGCCCCTTACGCCATGCAACTCGGCTCAGGCACTCACGATATTGATCTGGGTTACACCTACATCGGACAAAGCGACAATGGCTCATGGGGTCAGCAAACCATAGCCACCGTGCGCTTTGGCCGCAACGACGAAGACTACCGCCTCGGTAACAAACTGGTCATTCAGGGCTGGTATGCCCGCAAGCTTAGTGACACCTGGAGCTTATCTGGCCGAATAGCCTGGAATGAATGGGGTGGCGTCGTAAACCAAGACGACGACCTCAACCCCATGATGTCCCCCGCCGCCGAGGCCGACTTCCGCAGCGGCACTCGCATTGACGTTGGGCTGGGGGCAAATCTATACATTCGAAGCGGCATACTCAAAGGTCATCGCTTAGCATTGGAATACCTGGTGCCGGTGAAACAAGATCTCGATGGTATACAAATGGAAACGGATGCGACGTTGATTGCTGGATGGCAGTTAGCGTTTTAATTTTTAATGCTCAACCTGATAAAAGCCACAAACCCTGAGTTTGTGGCTTTTTCGATACGCCTTAGAAACTAGCGCTTACACTACTATTCGATGAGGCATTGAAGGTGTTATTAGCGCCTGCTTGCCACTGTTGCGATAAACTGGCATCCATTTCATCGCGTTTAACGCATTTCCATTCCACATTAACATTGCTTGGAATCGAGACGGAACCTGTCCAGGTTGGGTACGCCGTTGGCTCTAACTTAATAGCATTGGCGGGCATCCAGGTGCCTAGCTCGACGATATTCCCCACCACATAAACGCTTTGTCCGACGACGGTGGTCGCGTTTTGGCAGCTAAATGTGACATCGACCAGCTTTTCAACCGCGTAGTTTTTGGTGTCATCGTAATAGCTGATTTTATAACGACCTGCTCCTTGTGTTGGCACAATATTAGCGCCATTAGCATCGGCGATACCGTCACTATTGTTGTCGCCGTAGTTTTCACTCCAGTTAGCGGACGTCACCAAATCGCCATTGCTATCCCACACACCACCAACGTCGAATTTAAACCCATCTCCGTTTTGGCCGTCAAAGTTCAGATAGCCTACCCAGGTGTGATCATTGGTCAGACTCATATAGTCAAAATCTGTCCAGTTGCTTTCCGAATTTGGCAGGCTAACAAACAGAACATTGCTAGCAAAATCGGTTGTCACGGCTAATAAAGGATTCGCCAGG
>DFOV01000214.1 GCA_002376965.1 Gammaproteobacteria bacterium UBA3532 | reverse complement strand
TTGTTTTAATGCGATTGCCTTAACATCCTGACCGAACGCCCTGGCCCATTGGCGGATGGATTGAAAACCAGTAGACTATAGCCACGCTCACATTTCCGCTATTCACCAAAACCAAGCAGCATAACCATGATTATTCGCTTTAAAAACTTTGGAATTGCCTACCTGATCGTAGAGATTATTTTCGCCCTCATCCTCAGCAGTTTTATGGACTGGGGCACAATCATACTCGCTGATTTCGCTGCCAGTGTGCTTGGTGTAGTTATCTTGACCCGCGTTCCTCGCGATATGTTATCACCACAAAATTTGCAAATGTCAGGCTTTCAAGGATTAGGCCAACAGCTTGGTGCCAAAACCCTGGCTATATTTTCAGGCATTTTGCTGTTTGTTCCTGGCTTATTAACCGATACGCTAGGCATTCTATTATTTATGGCATCACTGGCGCTCAAATCCCGCGCAGGTGGCGTTGATGCGCGCGCGTGGAATACTCAAAACTGGCAGCAACAAGACGAACCAACGAACGGCGAAGACCCTGATACTCAGCCCTACCAATCACAAAACAAAAAACAAAATGGAACAACGATAGAAGGAGACTATCAGCGCGTCGATAAAGAATAGCACCTATTCATTCTCACCCGACCAATAGAAATTACGATAAGCCGCTTTGGCTTCTGACTTTGTGTTGTCGGTATCGGTCATAATCGCAATCGCATCGATTTCGTCGACTGCTTCCCCATGATATTTTAAAAAGTCTTGTCTGATATTACGCTGATGTGACCGCCAGGTGCTCGTGTCGAACTGTCGACTATCTACCGCCACCATGATTGCATTACTCGTATAGGGATTCGGCCAATATTCCCCCTGTTTAGCCTGACGTGCCCAAACATAATTGATCGCCTTTGTTTGCCAAGGAAAAAATCCTTTTTTTACGACATACACCCTCGCTACAAAATCGTCACCTGACTTCGATCGCTCGTTAGATTCATTTAAGATTGGCAACTCAACTTTCCATGACCAATTGAGTACAGAATGCTCATTTAGTGAAACTGACTTCTCCAACGCTAACCCAGATGCAGATTGAAGGCTGTGAGCTTTTGCAATGGTGGCCCCCTGGGTTAGCAGATAGGTTGTTTCGCCTTCAAAGACAACCTGAGTCCAATCTGACATCGAAATTATCTCTGACATGTCACTGGCCCAGACATCTACCCGAAAAACAATCGAAAGCCCCACAAGGCCCACCCATCCTGATTTTTTGATCATTTCTAATAGCCCTTACCTATCATATCAATCAAAACAATATATTTTTATAAATGAGAATCAATTGCAATAATAAAGCTATCTAAACAACATATAGGAACCATGTCATGAAAAAGACCCTTAGTTTTGCCTCGATACATACCGCAGTTGCGTTCAGCGTTGGCTATATCATGACTGGGGATATCGCCGTTGGCGGAGCGCTTGCCATCATAGAACCAGCCTGTAATACAGTAGCTTACTACTTTCATGAAAAAGTATGGACAAAATTTAATCGCTCGCAGGTAAATCCTATGCACCTGGGTTCTCAACGAGCACCAACCACTATTGAGAATTCGCTTATCGGTGCTAGTATTACAAAATAACAGTGTTAGTCAGGGTTGATTCAATGTTCGATGGTAAATTTGACGTCGTCTTTCGTGGGCAAACAGTAAAAAACATGACGCTAGATCAGGTTAAAGCTAACTTGGTCGCCCTATTCAAGTCAAAGCCCGAAGCGATTGAGCGCTTGTTTAGTGGCGAGGAAGTGACGATTAATCGCGACCTCGAATACACTATGGCGATGAAATATCAGTCGATGATGCGCAAAGCTGGCGCTTTAGCACTAATCAAAAAACAAGACGATGCCAAAGCAGAAAAGCCCACTCAATCAGAGCCGTCGCAACAAGCCGCAGCCGAACAAGCCGCTCCCCAACAAAAACCTACACCTCAAACGAATGCGACAACTCAAGCACCACAGCCTACGGCTAGCGAAGCTAGCACTGAGGATACACAGTCAGACGAGTTGACCATGGCGGAAGTTGGCGTACAAATTATCCCCCCTTCTGTCTTTGAGCCTCTCGAAGTCGACACCAGTAGCTTCACACTGGCTCAAGCAGGAGAAAGAATTCTTCCTGATAAACCACCGGAAGATCATCCGGTCCCGTCTACCGATCACTTGTCTTTGGATGGTAGCTTTCGGGAGGATTAAGTCTTAACCACGGGCAACAAATACATTATCGTCCACAAGCGCTGGTTGATATAGCTGCTATGCTATATCTATACCTCTACTAACTTGCCCAGATCACTTGATGTTGGCTAACCGAATCAACTTAAGCAAAAAAGTATACCTACTGCGAATAACCGAAATTGCCGTATTGGCTACTGTTTATATATTGACTGCACGGCTCGGACAATTATTTGCGATCGACCCTGGAAATGTGACTCCTATCTGGATCCCTTCTGGCATCATATTCGCCGCCGTATACCTTCGCGGCTACTACCTTTTACCTGGAGTATTTGCCGGGGCTTTTTTAGGCAATATTTGGGCATACTTTGATTTCGCAGACTACTCAAATGTTGGCGCATCCCTTTTTTCAGCCACTTTGAATGGCCTAGGTGACTCATTGTGCGCTTTTTTAGGCGTATACCTCGTCCGGCGAGCCGCGAACAATAAAGAGCTATTTGGTAACGCCAAAACCGTTGGGCACTTTATTGTCTATGGCGCCTTGGTAGGCAGTGCAGTTAGCGCCTTACTAGGTGTGACCGGCCTGGCTATCAGTGGCTTCTTGCCGTGGTCCGAGTACCTTTACATTTGGCAAACCTGGTGGGTGGGAGACACCGTTGGCGTGTTGCTATTTGCCCCTTTGCTTATATATATCCATTTATGGCGGGACTGGCGCTGGTTCGACTATACCAAACAACTTGAATTGGCCCTTTTTAGTGTTCTTTTTTGTTTGTTTTGCTACTTGTTGGTTCAGCAATACTTCGCTATTCAATTACCCCTTATTTTAGCAATGCCACTGCTGATCTGGCTGGTTTTTCGATTTAAAGTTCATATCGCTTTAAGCTTCCTTTTCATCATATCGACAGTAGCCATCCTGGATACATCAATTGGATCTGGCGCTCTTTTTGGTGACAAGCTCAATCAAGCACTGGTGGAGCTGCAGATATTTGTACTGACGATTAACATGACCATTTTGGTATTCATTGGTGCGGTCAGGGAACAACGACTCGCATCGGAGCAACAGGCTCAAAGTGAAAGCCATAGTCGTCGCTTGCTTGCAGACCTTCCCATCGGGGTGGCTCTATGCGATATGCAGGGTAACCTAAGAGAAGTTAACCAAGCTTATGCCAACATTCTTGGTCGCAGTATTGAAGAAACCTTGAAGCTGAGCTACTGGGATATCACACCTAAAGTTTATGCTGATCAAGAACAGGTTCAAATACGCAACCTCAATCTACATGGCCGTTATGGCCCGTATGAAAAAGAGTATATTCACCGTGATGGGCGGATGGTACCTGTACGCCTTAGCGGTATTAAATTACAAGTAGATGGCGAGGAGTTAATTTGGTCAAGTGTTGAAGACATCAGTGAAAGGAAGCGGGCCGAAGAGCAGCTATTTGCTTCTGAACTAAGGTACAAAACCTTGTTTAACAGTGCCGCAGATGGAATCATCATTACTGATGAGCTAGGCAATATACACTCATTTAACAAAATGGCCGAATATATTTTTGGCTACTCAGCCCATGAAGTGCTGGGAAAAAATGTGAGTATACTTGTTCCCGCCCCTCACTCAGCCAAACACGACAAATACATTAAGGCATTTAAGCAAGGACGAACTTCTAGCATTGTTGGAACTGGGCGTGAAGTACCAGGAGTTCGCAAGGATGGTAATGTTGTTCCCCTATATATAGCCATTAGCAAAAATGAGGAGAACAATGAGACTCGGTATCTGGCGGTGCTGCATGACATCCAACAAGAAAAGCTAGCCCAGCAGAAACTGCAACATGCAAAAGAACAGGCCGATAAGGCCAACAAAGCCAAATCTGACTTTCTATCGGCCAT
>DFOV01000384.1 GCA_002376965.1 Gammaproteobacteria bacterium UBA3532 | reverse complement strand
CTGGAGCTAGTATAACAATTTACGCTGGGTTGGAAAGTCCTTGTCATGGTTTGGCAGCCCTGATCATAGTTTGCTAGTTTATTGGTCATGGTTGCAGGGCTCCTTTTTGAGCAGCCAAACGCAGGGCGAGCATGTGTTCGCAGGGGCCTTTACGCATGTTGTTTTCGTGAAAAAAGTGGCAATGGCAATGCCCCTCTGCCATGCGGTTGTCTCTGTCGATGGTGATTTCGGCGTTATAGACCACGGCATTGTCCAAAACGGTGCCGCGTAGTTCTCGCCCGCCATCCAGGTAGGTTTCCCAGGCGTTGTCATCGGTGATAGTGACCAGATTAGCGCTGACAAAGGCGCTGGACTTTTCTTCACGCGGGTTGGTAAAGCGCAGGGTTTCTAATGGCAACTCTTCGCGGCTTAGCTCGCGTATTCGGTATTGTTGGCTAGCGAGATCGAACAACACTAATCCTTGCTGGCTGTATTGCGCCAGAGCGGTTTTGATGCTTTTCTCATCGAGCTGAGTGTCGCTTGTTAGTTGCGCAGCCGAAGCAACCCAGTTTTTCTTAAGTGCTTGATAAACCCGTTGGCTGGTGTGGGCATTGATATGACCACGCGGCGCGAGCAAATCGAAATTGCCCATGCGCGCCCAGTCGTTGGCTGTCCAGCCAGAGAGGCCAAGGGTGAACGACATATCACCCAAATCAGCGATATAAAAACAAGGCAGGCCATCGCCAATCAAGTATAAGGTGAAGGCATTGGCTACGGGAATAAGTCGTTCCAAAATATGAATACGTCGTCGTCCCCACACCCTTATCTGCTGTTGCTGATCGCCTTGATAAATAGAACGATGGCAAACGAGTTGATAATTCCAAGGTTCGAAATGAATCACCACCGGTTTGCCTGGCTCCAGGGTGAAGCGCATGGCGCGGGGGCCTACGCGTTCTTTGTGGCGGCGGAGGGTGTGGCAAATGTTGTGGATGTCCATCGGGTGCAAGTCTACGCTGGTCAGTGGCAGCGTCATGGCTGAGCTGACTTGCAAAAATCCACGCACCCA
Organism: Gammaproteobacteria bacterium UBA3532; assembly: GCA_002376965.1. Classification (GTDB taxonomy): domain Bacteria; phylum Pseudomonadota; class Gammaproteobacteria; order Enterobacterales; family UBA3532; genus UBA3532. The sequence goes on along the minus strand of DFOV01000384.1, from coordinate 1,919 downwards.
GCTGTCGGGTAGATCAATCTTCTTTTCTTCGTATCCCTGTGCTCCGTCGCTGGCAATGCTAAATCCATCGGGGTCGATTTTCAGCGTGGTTTTGCGGTAGTCGCGGATTTTCTGAAACTCGTTATATAGCCCTTGTGAATAGTCGATATTCGTCGTGCCACATTCGGTGTCGCTGATGTGGTTAAACACGTTGTAGCTGCAGCTTAATTTGCCATAGCTGGATTCATCTTCCGAAAAGCATTCAAAAAATACCTCATCTGGATGCACGGTTATTACTGGGTCTAATACATACCATGCGTCGAGATCGCGCTTATAGAGGTATTTGAAATAGCGACGCTGGGCAAGATAAAACGGTTGGAGGATCTTGCTGCTTTGGCGATTCATATCAGCAATCTTGCTTCGCAGTCCTTGAACCAGGGTTTTAATCGACGACTGTTGCGCCAAATGTTCGGCCAGCAGTCGCTGTTCTTCTTCGGCCAGCCATGAAAAATAGGCATCTCTGTCTTTAGGCTGAACACGCATATCGGATATAACCACATCGTGCAGTGCCGATATGGCTTCACGAAAGGCAATGTTTTGCTTCAACTCGCCGACAAAGAAGCTGGGTTGGCGCAAAGTATCTGGGCTGAAGGCGAGCTGGGTTTGGCTGGCGTCAGACGACACGGAGCTGGGATTTATATAGCGATAGGTAACGTTCATACTATGCGCTCCCTTGGTTTGACGTAGCTGCGCCGGCTATTGGCTTACGTTGGTCTTGCCATATTGTTGGTGGCTGTACTTGGATCGGAAGCGCCAGTTGTGGGTATTGTCGCTTCAATGCCAGCATGGCGACAATCAGGCTGCTTTTGTCTTTCATCACGCAGGTAACGCTTTGGCGGGTAAAAATCTCACCAGCTAGATTAGCAATTTCGGCTGACTTTTTGGCTTCGGCGATAAGAAAGTCGAACAAGCGATCTTTGCAAACCCGCCCTTTGTTCACCAGGGAAAACACGCGAATAAAATAGCCTTTTAGCGACAAAATAACAGCGGGTTTGTCGGCGGCATACTGCTGTAAAAACTGGCTGGCAAACAGCTGGGTGTTTTCACTGGGATGTTGGCTGAGTTTTAATAAGTAGTCTTCGCCGTGCTCTTCGTTGAAAAAGCGCTGTAACAATTCACGGCCAAAGGCTTGTACGTCGCTTTCGACGCTATCGCATAGATGAATCAATAATTGGGGATGCCAGTCAGCCGAATCAAAATGCGCACGAAAATACTGGGTGGCAAAGGTGCGGCTATCCAGCCATTGGCTATCAAAAATAATCAGGCTGTCTTTTTTGTGTTGTTTGATGTGATCGACATTGTCGCTATAAGCGCTCTGACTCCATAGGCGAACCTGCACCTCGGGATGGTTAGCCAGCACCGCCCATTGGCGAACGCTATAGGTTTTGGGCGAACGCGTTGCCAGGAATAATGCGCCTAGTTGCTGAGCACCTTTGGATTGGGCCTGCAGCAGTCGCCATACCATATCATTGTCGACTTGCTGGTTGAGCGGTTGTAAATCGGTGGCAAACAGTTGTTTGATGTCTTGGTGTTGGCCTTCTAGGCGTTCCTTTTTAAAGCAGATGTCGGTTAAGGCTTTGACCGTTGCCTGGAAAAAATCCGACGACAGCGGGCATAGGCGACTAATAATCTTAGCGGCGGCCAGGCGCTCGGCCTGCTCACCCTGATCAAATATATCCATCAATCGCTGTGGCTGCTGCAACAGTTGCTCATCGCTTTGACGGCCAATAAGGGTGATGGCCACGCCACGAACCACGACATAAGGCGAGTGGCTAAGCTTATTAAACAAACCGGTGGGGATGTCGGCAAAGGCACGCGGCTGAAGTTGCACAATCAAAGCACCAATAAACTGATATGCTTCTTGATGGATCGCCAGTAGC
>DFOV01000082.1 GCA_002376965.1 Gammaproteobacteria bacterium UBA3532 | reverse complement strand
AGCATTATCACTAAAAACTATTCGCGTAAAGTGGGTGAAATAGACTTGATAATGCAAGACCAAGACGTCATCGTTTTCGTAGAAGTACGCTATCGCGAACACAAATCAATGTTGGATATCCTTGAGTCCGTTAATATTCACAAACAGCGCAAACTGCGTAAAACGGCCCTGAGCTATATTCAGTCGCATACCAGTGACCAACCCTGCCGCTTTGATGTGGTCGGAATAGCCGGTTCACTAGCCAACCCACGAATAGAGTGGGTTAAGAACGCTTTCTAAACAAGTATTTATAGTCACGTATTTATAAACACGTAAAGGTACAACAATATGGACATGCTAGAACGCATAAAATCTAACTTTACTGCGAGTATCCAAACGAAAATTGCTGCCGCAGATGCCCTGCCGGAGCAAGTAAAAAAAGCCGGTGATATGATGGTCGCTGCATTGCTTGAAGGGCACAAGGTACTCAGCTGCGGTAATGGTGGATCTGCAGGAGACTCCCAGCACTTCTCTTCTGAACTGTTAAACCGTTTTGAGCGTGAACGTCCCAGCTTGCCTGCGATTGCCTTGACCACAGACACTTCAACACTGACCTCTATTGCGAATGACTATAGCTACAACGAAATATTCGCTAAGCAAGTACGAGCCCTCGGACAGCCCGGCGACATATTATTAGCAATATCTACATCTGGAAATAGCCGAAATGTCATTAACGCCATGGAAGCAGCGTTAAGCCGTGATATGACCATTGTTACGCTAAGCGGCAAAGACGGCGGCGAGATGGCAGGGCTGTTGGGAGCAAACGACTGTGAAATTCGTGTTCCTTCCGATGTAACCGCACGAATACAGGAAGTACACCTGCTGATCATCCATTGTTTGTGTGACTATATTGATGAAACCCTGTTTGGTGACAATCAAAATGCGTAAGTGCTATCCACTCATTGTTGTCTTGATGTTGGCTCAGAGCTTAAGCGGCTGCATGGAAGCTGTGGTTATTGGAGCGGTAGGTGCTGGCGCGATGTCGGCAACCGATCGTCGCTCGACAGGTACGCAGGTGGATGATCAAGCGATAGAGCTAAAGGCAATGACACGCCTTAGTAAGGATGCTGATTTATTCCACAATACCAATATTAATGTGATCAGCTTTAACCGTGTCTTACTAATGGTTGGGCAATCGCCAAGCTCAGAACTAATCGAACGTGCAGAGCGACTCATTACATCGATTCCACAAGCGACACGTGTACATAACGAGGTGCGACTAGCGGCTCCATCCGCCATGCTTACCCGCTCTTCTGACAGCTGGATCACATCTAAAGTAAAATCAACGCTAGTTGCAAGCCAAGATACCGAGGCTCATAAAGTAAAAGTTATCACTGAAAATGGTGAAGTATTCTTAATGGGACTGGTGACAAAAGCAGAAGGCCAAAGAGCAATCAATATTTCCAGACAAGTTAAAGGCGTGCAGAAGGTCTTTGACGTCTTTGAGTATATCGATGCTTAAAGTAGTTGACTACCTATACATAGCAAGAACATAGCCGCGAATAACTACCCCTAACCTTGTTAGTTGACCTCGTTGGCAACTTAACAAGGTTAGGAAAATTCAGTTTATGACTGATTTACTTGACAATTTTAAGGCTTGGCTTACCCTTTGACGGTTTATCAGCGGGGCCTGAACCTTCAGATGGCGGAGGGCTTGGTTGATCGGGTGGTGTAGGTTCCTGCTCCTCCTCTGGAAACGCCATACCCTGCCCGTTCTCTTTAGCATAAACGGCCATTACCGCTTCCATAGGCACATAGAGCCCAATAGGCGTCCCACCGAACCGTGCGCTAAAGCTGATGTACTCTTTCTCAACGATCAACGCTTGAACGGCTGATGGTGCAATATTTAATACAATCCGACCGTCTTTAACGTAAGGCTGGGGGACATCGACGCCATCGGCTCCCGCATTCACTAGAATATAAGGAGTCCAGCCATTATCTACTATCCACTCGTACAGTGCGGGCACGAGATAAGGGCGTTGAGATAACATAAACTATCCTCGCATTTCGCGTTCGGCATCCGACAAGCTCGCTCGGAACGACTCACGTTGGAAAATTTTCACAGCATAAGCATTGATTTCTCGGCTACCTTGGCCAGTCAATTCAATGCCCAAAATAGGCAAACGCCACAATAATGGAGCTAAAGCACAGTCAACCAAGCTGAACTCTTCACTTAGAAAATAGGGGGTCTCAGCAAATACCGGCGCTAACGCAAGCAGATTGTCTTTCAATTCAGCTCGCGCGGCATCAATATCACCATCACCACACTGGATTTGATACATCAGTGAATACCAGTCTTTTTCGATGCGGTAAAGCATAAGACGACTTTGCGCTCTAGCGACAGGGTACACAGGCATAAGCGGTGGATGTGGAAATCGCTCATCCAGATACTCCATAATGATGTTTGCTTGGTATAACACCAGCTCACGATCAACAATAGTTGGCACTGAGTTATATGGATTTAAGTCAACGAGATCCTCAGGTGGATGCTCAGATTTGACATCGATGATATCTACCGTGACTCCTTTCTCAGCCAAAACGATACGAACCTGGTGACTGTATGGGTCAGAACCACCAGAGTACATAGTCATTGATGAACGTTTATTGGCCACAACTGCCATATCTTCCACTCCACATTACGCGTTATTAAATACGACGAAAGCCGCCCACAAAAACAGGGGCGGCCTCCTGACTTTCAATGATGAATTGCTTAGTGTATATCTTTCCAGTACTCACGCTTGAGAGCATAAGCAAATATAAAGAAGATAAAGATAAACAATAACACCTTCCAACCCAGATCTTGTCGCTCTACTTGAACCGGCTCACCTACGTAGGTTAAAAACGCAGCCAAGTCAGCTGATACCTGATCATATTCTTCTGGGGTTAAACTTCCAGGCTCTACGACTTCAAGGCCAATATAGAACTCTTTTTGCTCATCATCGATCAAACGAGTTTCATGGCCTCTATCTTGAATTCCCTGTAAGTCAGCCATGACGTGAGGCATCCCAACGTCTGGAAAACACAGATTATTCACACCATAAGGACGAGAGTCATCTTTATGGAACGAGCGCAGGTAGTTGTAAATCCAATCTGTACCACGTACCCGAGCCTTCAAGCTTAAATCCGGAGGCAAAACACCAAACCACTTTTCAGCATCCACAGCAGGCATAGCAATATTCATGGTATTGCCAACTTGCTCACCGGTGAACATTAAGTTTTGCTCAACCAGTTCTTTAGGTATTTCCAGATCTTCACCTAAACGACCATAGCGCTGATATTTAAGTGAGTGACATCCTAAGCAGTAGTTAACATAGTATTTAGCACCACGCTGTAACTGCGCCTTATCGCGCAAATCGACTGGCGCAGGATCCTGAGGACATTCAGAAGCGCCCCCACCAGCAGCTATTGTCAGAGTAGGCAGCCAAACTAATAACGCTACAAGTAGTTTCTTCATCATTTCGTTAACCTCGCTGGCTCTGGCTTGCACTTATCCCATTTGCTATAGAACGGCATACCAATGAAGAACAGGAAGTAAATAATTGAACCGGCTTGAGCCCAACGAATAGGAGCAATACCCAAGAACGTCCAACCTTCCGCAGGCAGCGCGCCTAAAATACCCAATCCAATAAAGCTCACCGTGAAAAGACCTAGCATACTGCGATACCAACCACCACGATAGCGTATCGATTTAACCTTTCCTTTATCCAACCATGGCAGGAAGAATAAGATAACAATGGCGCCGCCCATAGCTAACACCCCACCTACCTTACTCGGAACTGCGCGCAAAATGGCATAAAAAGGCGTCATATACCAAACAGGGGCAATATGTTCTGGTGTTTTCAAAGGATTAGCCGGATCAAAATTAGGTGGCTCCAGGAAGTA
>DFOV01000151.1 GCA_002376965.1 Gammaproteobacteria bacterium UBA3532 | reverse complement strand
GAAAAATCCTTACCCTTTGGTGAGAATGGCGACCATATCACCATCAACCTGATTGATTTCGACAATATCAGCAACAACCACTTTGTGGTGTCCCAGCAGGTGCACTATATCGCGGCCACCGAAGTCTATTTTGATATTGTGCTCTATGTGAACGGCATTCCCTTAGTGGTGGGCGAAGTGAAAACCGCTACCCGCCCGAGTGTGACCTGGCAAGACGGCGCCGCCGATTTTATGGGCGGTAAAAAGCACTACTGGAAGAACGTTGAACCCTACTTTGTGCCCAACCTGCTCTGTTTTGCCAGTGAAGGTAAAACTTTTGCTTATGGCGCCATCAATGCCCGGGTAAAAGATTGGGGCCCTTGGCACAATACCGATCTGCGCGATGACATTTTGCCCGGCTTGGCATCGGTTTTGGATAGCTGTGAGGGCTTGTTAAACCCGCAAACCTTACTGCAGTTGCTGGAATCTTTCGCGCTGTTTTCAACGGTTAAAACCGGTAAGAACATGCCACCCAAGCGCATTAAAATTCTGCCGCGTTACCCCCAGTTTGAAGCGGCCAAGCAAATAGTTGACCGTGTGCGCAAAGGTTACCCGAAGAAAGGACTGATCTGGCATTTCCAAGGCTCGGGTAAATCATTATTGATGCTTTACGCCGCCAAAATGCTGCGTGCAGACAATGACCTTAAAAACCCCACCGTATTGATCGTGGTAGACCGCCGCGACTTGGACAGCCAAATCAACGAGACCTTTGGCGGTGCCGACGTTAAAAACTTAATCAAAGTGCAAAGCTGCAAAAAGCTTGGCGAGCACATCGAGCAAGACAGCCGTGGCATTTTGATTACCACCATCTTTAAGTTTAAAGATGTCGAGATTGATGACAGCAACCCCAACGGCCTTAACAGCCGCGACAACATTATTGTGTTGGTGGACGAAGCCCACCGCACGCAGGAAGGTGGTTTGGGCGAGAAAATGCGCTGGGCTCTTCCACAAGCGCACTTTTATGGGTTAACCGGTACGCCGATTTCCGGTATCGACCGCAATACCTTCAAGTTATTCGGCGCAGAAGAAGACCCCGGCCGCTACATGAACCGCTACAGCTACAAGCAGTCAATCCGCGATGGTGCCACCAACCCAGTGAAGTTCGAACCGCGTTTGGCGGAGCTGCGAGTTGATCGCGATACCATCAACCAAGAATTTGAGCAGCTCGCCCAGGAAAATAATCTGGACGAAGAAGAAAAAGCCGCACTATCAAAACGCGCCGGCAAATTGGCGGTGATGCTCAAAGCACCCAAGCGCATGGCTGCAGTCAGCGCCGATATTGCCGAACACTTTACCAGCCACGTAAAGCCGAAAAAGATGAAAGGCATGGTGGTGGTGTACGACCGCGAAGCCTGCGTGCAGATGTACTACTTGCTGGGTGAAAAGCTCGGCTTTGATGCCGTTGAAGTGGTGATGAACGTCGACCAGGCACCGGTAAAAGCCGAAGAAGGCGGTAAAAAAGACAAGCTCAATAAAGACTGGCGTAAATGGCACGACGATTTAGAGCTGCCGATTAAACAAGCAGATTTTGAGCGTTGGCAGCACATAGATGCCGAAGACCAAACCCAGAAAGACTTAATCGAAAGCTTTAAAGATCCCAAGCATCCGTTGCAACTGATCATCGTCACCGCCAAGTTGCTCACCGGCTTTGACGCGCCTATCTGCTATTGCATGTACTTGGATAAACCGCTGCGCGACCACACGCTGCTACAGGCCATGTGCCGCACCAACCGTTTGTACGAAACAGACGATGTGCGCAAAGATATGGGCCTCATCATCGATTACCTCGGCGTATTTGAAAACCTGCGCACCGCGCTGGCCTACAACCCGGAAGAAATCGATGGCGTGGTAGAAGGCATTGAAGCCTTTAAAGAATTATTACCCGCCCAGCTAGAAAAATGTTTGTCTTTCTTCCCGGGCGTAGATCGCACCTTAGAAGGTTTCGAAGGCATCATGGCGGCGCAAGAGTGCCTGCCAACCAATGAAAAGCGTGATGAGTTTGCTGCCAGCTTTGGCGTGTTAGCCAAGCTATGGTCGGCCATTAACCCAGACACCTTCTTAGCCCCGTATCGCAAAGACTACAAATGGCTGGCGCAGATTTACGAATCAGTGCGCCCAGTCGGCCAAACCGGTGCTTTGGTGTGGGCGGCCCTTGGCCCTGAAACCATCAAGATGATCCACGAGCACACCGACATCAATCGCATTCGCGACGATATCGACGAGCTGATCATGGATGAACACGCCATTTTCACCCTGACCGACAAAGAACAAGAACAACGTGCCAAGCGCCTGGAAATTGATCTGATGGGCCGCCTGCGCGGCAGCAACGACCCTAAGTTTGTCGAGTTAGGTGAACGCCTAGAAAAACTGCGCCAAGACTATGAGTCTGGCGTGATCAAAGCCATCGACTGGTTAAAAGGCCTGTTAGATGCCGCTAAAGACACAGTGCAAGCCGAGCGCGAAACCGGTGAGCACCCCGTGACCGAAGAAGACAACAAGCAGGCTTTAACCAAACTCTTCCTGGAAACCCGCCCAGAAACCACACCAAAGCTAATCGGCGATGTGGTTGAGCAGATCGACAAGATCGTAAAAGCCACCCGGTTTGAAGGCTGGCAAAACTCCAACAGCGGCCCGCGCGAAATCCAAAAGGCGCTGCTGGTGACATTGGCCCAGTTTGGCTTGGGCAAAGATAAAGAGCTGTTTGCTAAGGCGTATGGGTACATAGAAGAGCATTATTAAAATGGAATTTAGAGTAATTAAGCGCGATACCAGGATATCTGGGGCGCACTGCAACGTTGTTTTCCTGCGTATTGATCATTGGAATGATTATTCCTTCGTGACGCAATTTCACATGGTTGTGTATGACAAACATGGTACTAGCCATGATATTGGTGACGTCAAAATTGGCTTTAAAGGCCAAACAATTGAAACAGCTACCTATGAAAAGCTTGGCGATGTATTTACAGAGCTTGATGACGAGTATTTTTCACTGGGAGAGTCTATTGGCTTTTATAAAGCTATCTCAGCACTTGGTGATGAAGGGCGTAACATATTAAAGAAGCTGAACGATCTAGCCAGTACCCCCGCTCTTATTGAAAGTATTAGAGAGGAGGATGTCTTTAGTGTATCGCTGTTAAGAGATACAAGCCTGTCGGTGATTAAAGGACAGTATCAAAGAGTCTTAAACGGAGGCAAAGAGCTTACCGATTTTGAGTTTTCCTATGTCAGAGAAGGTTCTGAAAAGTTTAGTAGTATCACACTCGATTTTGATGTGGCCGTCGAGTCAAAGCCTAGTACTAATATCCATGCGATTATCGGGAGAAATGGCGTTGGTAAAACAACGTTGCTCAATGACATGATCAACGCAGTGACCAATTCCTCCGCTTGTATGGGGAAATTTATAGATCGATCAAGGTGGCGCGAGAGTGATATAGATGAAGAATATTTTAG
>DFOV01000383.1:496-3830 GCA_002376965.1 Gammaproteobacteria bacterium UBA3532 | reverse complement strand
CCTGATAGCGGCGTTGGTTATTATTGGTGTGATGATTTATCGATTGCGTAAGCAGATGCGGGAGTGAGGAGGAAGTGTTGACGTATGCCCCCAAACTACCATAAATATCAGGTAGACATCGCCATATAACTTGTTTATGGTTGCCGACGATCGTCAAGTTAGATAATTGGAGGGACCTACTCATGAATACCAAGACAGCCGCACTTTTTAGTATTTTGGCGCTATCGTCAGCAAACATCTTTGCACAACCCATGACAAATAAAGATGTTATCGAACTTATAGGAATCGGGATGGATGATGCTGTTGTCATTTCCAAGATTCAAAACTCACAAGCAGATTTTGATACATCGACCAAGGCATTAAAACGCTTGAAAGATGCCGGAGTAAGCTCTGATGTAATGACCGCTATAATCAGCGCGGATGCCAATGCAGGGCCATCTGGCGATGCATCTCGAATCACACTCGTACAAGGTGGCAATACGTTAGAGTTAAATCAAGTACGCGTTCGAGCTGAAGAGTCACGTCGAAAAAAATGGATTCCTGTTTATGGTAAGTTCGCCAAAAAAGAGACTTTCCTATTCGTTAGTGGCATTACAGCTGACAATGAAATTGCGAATGGAGATTTAAGCTTTAATGCAGCGATGGAACCTAATCGTGTTCGCCTAGTGGAACTTGGCAAACATAAAAAGCGCGAGCGCTTTGTTGTATTCACTAAAGGTGCGACCGACCGAGAAATTGGGCTTAGCGCCAAAAAATTGAGCGATGGAACGTTTGAATACACCCCCAAAACAGCTTTGGACTCTGGCGAATACGCTCTACTGGTATCACCAGATGGCACCAATATAACGAACGGCAACGCACTGGTTCAATACGCATTAAATACCAGCATGTACGGTATTTCTGCGTATGATTTTAAAGTCCGCTAAGAATAAGCAGGCACTTTAGAGTTGCTGATACATTTTGTATCAGCAACTCTTTTAAATTAGTTTGCATCAACGAACTAATTAATCCCTACACACTACTTTTCCAAGTAATAGTTACCTACATCATAAGAGTACCAATAGTAATTTTGTGTTACATAAAGTTTGGGCTCAAACTTTATCGGATCGGTTACTATAGTAACTGGTGCATCATCGATTTGTGACCAGCTTGCACCATCATTTCGAGAAACCCATATATGCGTTGTTGCCGTATCATCCCCTCCGGCCCCTGCGACAATTAGCGTACCATCTTGCCCAATGCCTATAGGTATTTCTCCTTGGGCGTAGGAGAGAGCATTACCATCGCTATCGTGTGGTTGAGCTAACTCTTCCCAAGTTAAACCGCTGTCGCGGCTTCTAAATACTTTTCCTTCTTTGGTAGTGCAGTAGATGCGCCCTCCTTCATCCCAAGCAGTGATGTCAACCACTGATTGACCTTCAACATCATTCAGCGTCCAGGTGCTGAAGTCATGAGGCTCCGATGTCCAAACTCCTGTGTCTCTTCCAGCTACATATAATCGGCCGCTGTAAGAAATGAGCTCATTTCTATTTATCAGTTCGATGTCATTGGTTCGGGTTGGCAGGCTGCTAACTTCTTGTTGGGTATTCGTAATGAGTAGTGGTGATAATGCTTCCCAAGTATCTCCCCCGTCGATTGATTGCGTGAAAACCATCGAGCCTTCGTAACCATATGATTCAACCAGAACAGTTCCTACAGAAGCAATTTCATAGGGAAGTACGTCATCGGTTGCTTTTAGATCCGCGTAGTTGCCTGGTTCAGAGACGCTATTAATGTGAAAAAGGAAGGTATCCTTCGCTTTGTCGTATCCTGATAGGTGGGTGATATTTCGTGCTTCTTCGTCGGTTTTTTCTAGCGGCATGTAGGTGAAATCTTTGCCGTTAACTGTGCTAGCTAATACAGGTTCTATACCGAGGTTAAACATCAAGGTATACATGGTGTTGCCTAGTTGTATAAAACGATCTCCATTATCCCACTCGGTAAAATCATAGTCATGCGCTCGATCCCATCGACTACTTCCACTCAAGTTGGTATTTTCTTCCTGTGGGTTCGACTCGCCACCGCCACCACCTCCGCCACCACAGGCACAAAGATTCCCAGCAACAAATAAACATATCACTTTGTATTTCATATTCATATTTACTATCCCTTAGTTTGATTGAATACTAAAGGGCGCGATTTTCCATGAAGCGTATGTGAATGTCGAGAGTCGATATGCCTTTACTACTAACTCTTCTTGTAAGGCGACACCTTTAAAGCAACCCGATGAAAACCCTGACATTCACCCTCCTGGCACTACTCGCCTTCGCAGGCAACTCCGTCCTTTGTCGGCTGGCGCTGGGTGAACAGGCCATTGATGCCACCAGTTTTACCGCTATCCGGCTACTATCCGGCATCTTTATTCTGGTTATTCTTTGGGCTATCACCGCTCGCCAGCCAGCCGAGACCAAAGGTAGCTGGAAAGCGGCTGGATACCTGTTTGTATATGCCATCGCCTTTTCTTTTGCCTATCTATCGCTCGACACAGGCACCGGCGCGTTGGTGTTGTTTGGTGCGGTTCAAATAACGATGATTACAGCCAGCTTGGTTAACGGCAATAGGCTACAGGCTTTGGAGTGGTGCGGGGCATTGTTAGCATTTGGTGGATTTGTCTATTTGGTGTTACCCAATGTCACCACACCGAGCATCATCGGTTTTTGCCTGATGGCCGCAGCAGGCATTGCCTGGGCGTTTTATACCCTGGCAGGCAAGGGTTCGAACAATCCACTCGCCGATACCACCTTCAACTTTTTACGCACGCTGCCACTTGTACTGCTGCTTGGTGTGGTCATCATCTGGCTGGGTGGCAACGCATCGATAAAAGGTGTGATGTTGGCCCTGCTATCTGGCGGGATCACCTCTGGCATCGGTTATGCCATTTGGTATCAGGCGCTACGAGACTTAAGCGCACTGCAGGCAGCCGTGGTTCAACTGTTGGTGCCGGTTATTGCCGCCGGTGGCGGCGTAGTATTTTCCGACGAACAAATATCACTGCGACTAGTGCTTGCAGGTGCTTTGGTGTTGGGCGGGATACTGATGGTGATCATGGCCAAACGAAGGTAAGCGCGTTTGCCATCACCACCATTTAAAGCAGCTACTCAAAAACCGCATCCCCAACCCGAATGTCACCATCTTCCAAAATTTGCGCCCGCAAACCGCCCTTCGAAAGCAGCCCCGGCAACACATCCTCAGTCAGAACCTTTTGCAGATGAGCACAAGGCTCGCATAGCTTGATACCTTTTAGTTTAACGGAGCCGATGAAAAACTCTTTTCCCTCAAGCGGATTAAGAGCAAT
>DFOV01000383.1:0-188 GCA_002376965.1 Gammaproteobacteria bacterium UBA3532 | reverse complement strand
TCCCTCAAGCGGATTAAGAGCAATACCCTGAGTGATAATGTTGCGCCGAAAGTCTTGCTCTTGATAGCGATGACCAAATTGAGCATTAAACGCCTCAACATTCTCAACCTCTATCAATGTCACCTCGCGGGCAGGATTGCCAGCCAATTTTTTCGAAAATGTCCCCTCCTCAAAAAAATAGCGGTCGC
>DFOV01000120.1:2681-4298 GCA_002376965.1 Gammaproteobacteria bacterium UBA3532 | reverse complement strand
TTATATTATATTTTTTTTTTAATTCTTTATTCTCATTTTTTGTAGAATGTGAACGGCTTATTATCATAGTTTTACTAGATTTTTTTTTTGGTACAATTTTTTTAAAATTTTTTTTATTAATTATTTTATAAGTATTTTTTATTGTCCCAACATATGTTTTTTTTAGTATTGGTGCATAAATTATTCCAAAAACAGGTTTTTTATTTTTAATAAAAGCTATGTTTACTGTAAATTCTCCATTTTTTTTAATAAATTCTTTTGTTCCATCTAAAGGGTCTACTAGCCAATACCGCTTATCATCCCCTGCCCCTGCAAAATGGCTAGTATCTTCCTCGGAAAGTACAGGCAACTTCTCTTTTAATGCTTGTAGCCCTGCAACAATAACATGATGTGCAGCCTTATCAGCTTCGGTGACTGGGCTATGATCTTCCTTGATTTCAACACTATATTCGTTGCCATAAATTGCCATGATGGCATCACCCGCATCATAAGCAATGGTTAACACCTGTTCCAATAACTGTTCCAATAACTCCCCCATGCAACCATCTCCAGAGCAAGCAATGAGGCCGCAAAAACGGCCAGCTAAATAGCCACTCTATGCAGAGTGGCAGCATGATATAACGCTCAAACGTCGTAACCTGCTTCTCTAGCCAGCGTCGTATTGGCTTGCAACCAACCTTCAATATGCCCGCAGTCAAAGGTACGACCATGCATCCTAAATGCCTGGACGGTTTTACCCTCTTGCATAAGGCGGTCAATTGCATCCGTCAGTTGGATTTCATTACCCGCGCCGGGGGGTTGGTCACGCAACAGCTCCATAATGCGATACGGCAACACATAGCGCCCAATCACTGATAGGCGTGACGGGGCGTCTTCTGGCTTTGGCTTTTCGACCACACCACGCATATCGGCGCTTTCACCAGCAGCAGGTTCGTCACAATCCACAATACCGTAACGATATACATCCTCCTGGGGCACTGCTTCTACCATAATTTGCGCTGCTTCGGTCTTTTCCCAGCGCTCAACCATACTGCCTAAATCACACGCGCTGTTGCCTACTTGCGGCTTCACCAATACATCCGGCAAAATCACCGCAAACGGCTCCTCTTTATCGAGCAGATGCGAAGCACAGTAAATCGCATGCCCTAGGCCTTTCGCATTAGGCTGTCGGACGCTGGTGACTTTTAGCTTTTTAGGTGAAATAGCAGAAAGGGTTTCCAGCAGCGCATTTTTCCCCTTACTGGCTAGCGAGTGCTCTAACTCAAAATGTGCATCAAAGTGATCCTCAATAGCCGACTTCCCCGCTCGCGTGACCAAAATGATCTCATTGATACCTGCCGCCAGCGCTTCTTCCACGACATGCTGAATGAGGGGCCGATCAACAACAGGCACCATCTCTTTCGGAATTGCTTTGCTAATCGGCAGTAGACGGGTGCCAAAACCAGCAACAGGGATAATTGCTTTGCGTACTTGGGTCATCGTTAACGTCCTTTTACTGAGCGTTGCGTTCCAGAATAAGGAAAAATACAGGGCGAATTCACGCTAAACTTTATGCAATTGCTATGCCGAACCGCAGGGCAGCAAGCCTTAACGTATAACAACTGTGTTTACTAATTT
>DFOV01000120.1:0-2348 GCA_002376965.1 Gammaproteobacteria bacterium UBA3532 | reverse complement strand
GAAAGCAACACTGTGGCACTTTCAATCAACTCATCTAAATGGTGCGAGCCTTTGAAGCTTTCTGCATACACTTTATAGAGCGACTCTGTCCCGCTAGGGCGAGCAGCAAACCAGCCGTTCTCGGTGGTTACTTTCAACCCACCAATCGCCGCATGATTACCCGGAGCCTTTACCAACACAGCAGAAATAGGGTCTCCAGCCAGAACTGTATCGGTCACGCTTTCAGCAGTGAGATTTTTAAATGCGGCTTTCTCTTCAGCCGTACAGGCAGTATCCACGCGCTTGTAGAACGGTTTACCGAAGCGCTCGGTCAGGGTCTGATAATATTCACTGGGTGTTTTACCCGTAACAGCCATGATTTCAGCTGCCAAAAGGCACAGCGCAATACCATCTTTATCAGTAGACCACGCCTTACCATCGCGGGTTAATAGACTAGCACCAGCGCTCTCTTCACCGCCAAAGGCCAGCCACCCCTCATGCAAGCCATCCACAAACCATTTAAAACCTACGGGCACCTCATACAGCTCACGCTTATGGGAAGCGACTACGCGATCAATCATCGACGAGGAGACCAACGTTTTACCGATCTTTAACGACTCACTCCACTCTGGGCGATGGCTAATCAAGTAATCTACACACACTGCCAAGAAGTGATTAGGATTCATCAAGCCATTGGCATCCACAATGCCATGTCGGTCAGCATCTGGGTCGTTGCCAAAGGCGATATCAAAACGGTCTTTAACCTTTAATAAATTAGCCATAGCATCCGCGCTGGAGCAGTCCATACGGATTTTGCCGTCGTGATCTAGTGGCATAAAGCTAAAGCTGTCATCTACGGTGGTATTCACGACTTCAAGATTCAAGCCATAGTGCTCAGCCACCGCCTGCCATACCGGTAGCGCTGCCCCCCCCATAGGGTCGGCGCCGAGAGTTAAATTGGCGTTTTGGATGGCCACCATATCCACTACTTTGCCCAGCTGCGCTACATAGTGAGCAGTGAAGTCATACTCCTGAGCGTGGGCTAACGCCTCATCTAAAGGTACCAGCGAAACATCACTTAAATGGCGGAGTAAGTAAGCGTTTGCACGCAGCTCAATCCACTTGGTAACGTCAGTATCGGCTGGGCCGCCGTGATGAGGATTATATTTAATACCGCCATCCTCCGGCGGGTTATGGGAGGGAGTAATAATCAAGCCATCAGCCTTGGCAGCCTGATGTTGCTGGGCATTATGCTGCAATATCGCGTGGCTCACCAAGGGAGTTGCCGTGTAGCCATGATCTTTCTCAACCAATACTGGTACTTTATTGGCTGCCAGCACTCGCAGCGCGCACTCCCAAGCGGGGCGTGAAAGCGCATGGGTATCCAACCCAAGAAACAATGGACCTTTATACCCCTCCTCATTGCGAAAATCCACGACCGCTTGGGTAATCGCGATGATGTGTGCGGCGTTAAACGTGCGCTCGGTAGCACGGCCACGGTGGCCAGAAGTACCAAAGGCGACTCGCTCTTTGGCAACATTAGCATCCGGTGTTTGTTCAAAAAAAGTATGAACAATGGCATCCATCCCAACTTCTCCTTCTAACTCGATTAGTTTGCTGCCCTGCCTGTTATTGGCAGTTTACTGACATAGGGATGCGAAATGCGAGCAGGAATCAGCGGTGAGCACTAGAAAGCGCCACAAAAAAAACCGGCCCCTAAGGAGCCGGCTCTATACTATTTTGCAGGGGTTACACCCGTAAGCGTAGTTAAACCAAGCTTAGAAGTGGTAACGAGCGCCTGTCAGCCAGTACATGTCGTCGCCATCAGCATTGATTTCAGAGTCAGAGCCATCAAGAGTAACGTTGATGGACTGCTGATCCGGCTGCTGCAGCTCTACGAATACGTCGAAGTTGCTGGAAACTTTGTAGTAAGTACCCAGTGCCCAAGAAGTGCGGCTTTCTTCGCCATCCGGATCTACTTCGTAGATGTCAGCAGCAAATGCCCACGGGCCAGTGGTGTAAGTACCACCAAGGCCAACGGTGTCGAAGCCACCGCCCCGCACTTCGTTGTCATCACGGGTTTCGTAACCCAAACGCAGCGAGAACTGATCAGTTACATCGTACGAACCAATCAGGCCGTACAACATTTCATCGTTACCACCGCCATTGCCTGCGTTATTCTCATCAATGCGCGCTACGTCATCAACAAAACCAAGACCGATAGTAACTGGACCTTGTGCATAGCGAACACCACCTTGAGCTGCCACTTCAGAATCAGCAGAAGGATCAGCTGCACCACGTGCAGTATAATGCTTAGCCTGCAGGAAAGCGGTGAAGCCGCTCAAGTCGGGTGTATAGTAACCGATAGA
>DFOV01000239.1 GCA_002376965.1 Gammaproteobacteria bacterium UBA3532 | reverse complement strand
GTCATTTGTTCTGCTTCAATTTGCTTAATTATGTTATTCATAACTAACTCCTATCACTCCCCGCTATCTGAGGATGCCCTAAATTCTGTTTTAAACTCATCTAACAATTGCTGCTCTTCAACCGTCAGTGAGCGCTTACTCAATAAATCCGGTCTTCTAAGCCACGTTCGCCCCAATGACTGCTTTAGCCGCCACTGCTCAATCCTTTGGTGATTTCCACTAAGAAGCACCTCTGGAACCGGCTTGTCAGCATAAATCTCTGGTCGGGTATAATGCGGACAATCCAACAATCCATCCGAATGCGAATCTTGTTCGGCGGAATCTTTATGTCCTAATACCCCTGGCAACAATCGGATAACACTATCCATGACCACCATCGCTGCCAATTCGCCGCCACTGAGCACATAGTCACCAATGGACAACTCAAGATCAACGTGCGATTCAATGAAACGCTCATCAACCCCTTCATAACGCCCACTCATCAAGATGAGCCCGGGCTCTTGCGCTAATGCTTTGACCAAAGATTGCGTCAAAGGCACGCCTTGTGGAGACAGGTAAAGGGTTTTGACTTTTTGTCCAACAGCCCTTTGCGCCTGTTCCTGACTGGCCTTCAATGCGGCCTCTAATGGCGCATTCATCATGACCATACCCGGTCCACCGCCGTAGGGTCTATCGTCGACCGTTCGGTGTTTGTCCTGGGTAAAATCGCGTGGATTACATCGCTGTAATTCGACCTGTTTACGCTCAATAGCCCGTCGGCTTACCCCGTATCCGGCCACTGCATCAAACATTTCCGGAAAAAGGCTAATCAGTCCGAACCACATATCAACAACTAAAAATCCGGATCCCAGTCCACGCGCATCCGCTTATTCGACAAATCTACATCCTTAACGACCTGCTCGGGTAAATAGGGCAGCAACCGCTCCGTTGAACCGTCAACCACCACCATAACGTCATTGGCACCTGTTTCGACTAAATGGCTTATTTTACCTAACACAACGCCATCTAGTGTCTCAACAACCAAGCCCTCGAGATCGCTCCAGTAAAAATCGCCGTCATCCAGCGCTTCCAGGCTATCCCGATGGGTGTAAATTTGCGCTCCGACAATCGCTTCAGCCGCATTCCGATCATCAATTGCCGCTAGCTTTGCTACCAGCGTTTTGGCGTGCGGTCGCCAACTTGTGACCTTAACTTCTCGAATATGAGAACCATCGGGACGCTTGGGCCCTACCTGGATTAACCAGGGCTGATACTTCATCACATTCTCTTTGGGATCGGTATGAGAGAATATTTTCACCCATCCTTTAACACCAAAAACGCTACTGATCTTTCCTATCAGAAGATGTTCTTCTATCAATTGAGTCACGCGATCAGTCTCGTTATCACCAAGCAATTAAGCAGCTTGGCGTTTTTCGTTAATCAATTGCTTAACGCGGTCGCTGACCTGAGCACCTTCGCTCACCCAGTGATCAACACGCTCAACATCAACACGAAGACGCTCTTCATGGCCACGAGCAATCGGGTTGAAAAATCCTAAACGTTCAATAAAACGACCGTCACGTTTGTTACGTACGTCAGTTACGACTAAGTGGTAAAACGGACGCTTCTTGGCTCCGCCACGAGCTAATCGGATGGTTACCATTGTGTTACCTCAACATCTAAATTGGTTTACGAGCAGCTTAAGTTTAAATTGCCCAAAATTTAAACACCCTACAAAGTAGGAGGCGCAGAATTTTACAATGATTTAGCTTATTTGCAAATCAAAAGTTAGAATTTCTGGTTATTTCAACGCCATTTCTTTATAGAATGCGGAAAAATTGTACTGCTAACTATAATTTCGCCGTGCTAACAATAATTTAAAATTTCATACCCGGCGGCATCATACCTTTCATTCCGCGCATCATTTTCATCATGCCGCCTTTACTACGCATTTTTTTCATCATTTTTTGCATTTGAGTAAATTGTTTTAACAGTCTGTTCACATCCTGAACCTGAGTGCCAGACCCCTTCGCGATACGCTTTTTACGCGAACCTTTCAACAAAGCCGGATTGATGCGCTCCTGCAAGGTCATCGAATTAATAATGGCTTCCATCTGCACAAACACTTTATCATTCACCTGACTTTTCGCTTCTTCTGGCACATTGCTCATCCCTGGTAGCTTGTCTAACATACCTGCCACGCCACCAAAGCGTTTCATTTGCTGTAATTGATCCAGAAAGTCGTTCAGATCAAAGTCGCCGCCTTTGACCATTTTCTTGGCGAATTTCTCCGCACTGGATTTATCCAGTTTCTGCTCAGCATCTTCAATCAGGGATAACACGTCTCCCATGCCAAGTATGCGCGAAGCCAAGCGATCGGGGTGAAAGGGTTCCAGAGCTTCCGTTTTTTCGCCAACCCCTAAAAACTTGATCGGCTTACCCGTGATCATTCTAACGGACAACGCAGCCCCACCACGAGCATCACCATCAGTTTTTGTCAGAACAACCCCGGTCAGAGGCAAGGCATCGTTGAAGGCTTTAGCTGTATTGGCCGCATCCTGGCCTGTCATCGAGTCGACCACAAACAGGGTTTCAACCGGGTTTGCGATCTGGTGAACGTCTTTAATTTCATCCATCATTTCACTGTCGATATGCAACCGCCCAGCGGTATCGACAATCAGCACGTCCATGAACTTTTTCTTGGCCGCATCGAGAGCGCCTTCGACGATTGTGGTCGGCTTTTCTGAAGCCTGGCTGGCATGAAAGTCAGCCCCAACATCACCCGCCAGCTTTTCCAGCTGCTTGATGGCCGCAGGACGATAGATATCGGCGCTCACCACCATAACCGATTTCTTATGCTTCTGAATCAGCAGCTTGGCCAGCTTAGCTGCTGTAGTGGTCTTACCTGCGCCTTGCAAACCCGCCATCAATATCAC
>DFOV01000172.1:2182-3456 GCA_002376965.1 Gammaproteobacteria bacterium UBA3532 | reverse complement strand
CCCAATATCAAAGTGCAGTCACTGATCGCCTCATCTAACGTATCAACAACCAAGGCATTATCCAATACATCAGTGGCTCCTGACGAACGAGCATAGGCAACTTCATCAACCGGCGCTTGAGGGTTAACCAACACCAGATTAGTTAGGCCCATGGTTTTCATCGCCCGAGCCGCAGCACCAATATTGCCAGGATGAGTCGTTCCGATGAGTACGACCTTGATCTTATCCAACATATTGATCTTATCTAACATAGAAAGACGCCATTTCATCTAAAAAAATTTAGTGCGAAGGATACCAAAATATATGCCCCACGTAACCAACCGCAATCCCGATAGAAAAGTATGACCGGAGCAGCAATGCGAATAGATGCAAATTGTCGCTCCACCTCTATCGTTGAGTTGTGGTAAAATGCCCGCGAATTTTCTCGCTCTTTTATAAGGTATTTTCATGCATCCATATATCAATATTGCCACCAATGCTGCCCGAAATGCGGGGCGTGTCATCATGCGCGGTTGGGATCGCCGTAACGATCTCAAAGTCGAATCAAAAGGAAAACATGATTTTGTTTCCGAAATCGACCATAAAGCCGAACAAGTGATCATGGATGAAATCTTGAAAAACTACCCTAATCACAAGATTCTTGGCGAAGAATCAGGTCTGACTGACGGAAAAGAAGATGTTGTATGGATTGTTGATCCTTTAGACGGCACCACAAACTTCCTTCGCGGCATTCCACACTTTGCTGTGTCTATTGGCGTTCAAGTAAAAGGTAAACTGGAGCACGGCGTTGTTTACGATCCGGTGCGCGACGAGCTATTCACCGCATCGCGTGGTAAAGGAGCTCAGTTAGATGGCTACCGTATCCGCACCTCAAGTTTAACTACATTAGATGAAGCAATCCTTGCTACAGGCCTACCCTTCCGCAATAAAGAGCGTTATGGCGATGCTTATTTTGGCATGCTAACCAGCTTATTCTCCCAGTCTGGCGATATTCGCAGAGCTGGTTCAGCAGCACTTGATCTTGCTTATTTGGCTGCTGGTCGTGTTGATGGCTATTGGGAAATTGGCTTGAAACCTTGGGATATCGCCGCTGGCGCGGTGCTGGTTCAAGAGTCTGGCGGAGCCATCTCCACCTTCGGCGGCAACCCACAGTTCCTAGACAAAAACAGCTTGATTGCTGCACCTGTTAAGTTATTCAAGCCTATGTTGAAAGCGCTGGCTCCTCACACACCCGAGTCACTAAAATAGTTAGGTTTTCGGTATACACCCTTAAG
>DFOV01000172.1:0-1820 GCA_002376965.1 Gammaproteobacteria bacterium UBA3532 | reverse complement strand
CGAAATGCCATGCCACCGCCCCGCGCGGTGGCTACTCAGCGATATTCCCCTAATCCTCTGCTATACTCTTCAGTCTGTTCAGCATCATTTGGACTGTTTTGATTAAGATACGCTCAGCCCTTTATCAACGCCTATCAAGCTACCTGTCGCCCCGCTCCTGCGCCGATGAGTTTTCGCTGTTTCGCATGCTTGATGAAAGCGGCTTTGAGCAATTTTCTCCTGACTATATTAATCAAAGCCAAATGGCCCTTTTTGATGCCCATTACTTGTTAATGCATCATCTACATCACCTGCGCTTGGACTGGCTGGAAAACAAACACCGGGTTATGGATATATGCCTAACGCGAATTACCATCCAACCCTACCACTCTGGAAATCCAGCATTGCAAATACCGCAACCGATGGCTGATTTCTACTTGAACTACCGCGAAAAAGACAAAATAGACGAGTCTGCATTAAAACAGATGCTGGAAAGCTTTTGGCGGCAGTACGCGCAGCATGTTCGTAAACCAAGTCAAGTTGACCAGGCGTTAGCTCAACTATCCCTCGATCAACATGCCAAATGGGCAGACATTAAAAAGCGCTACCACACGCTGGCCCACCGCCACCACCCCGACAAAGGCGGCAACCCAGGCTACTTTGCCGATATCCAGCAAGCTTTTGAGCATCTGAAAGGTCATTATGGTCAATAGCTTTGAACCTAAGCATCATTTGCTTGGTGAGCAGTGGACTGCAACAACAGTAGCGCTTGCCCAAGCGTAACCCACCAAGTGGAGAGCTTCGGGTAACGAATTGAAAATATTAGATAAAAAGAGTGGGGATCCGGCTTTATTCTTCGAGTTAGGCATTAGCCGATTTTTAGATCCAGCTTGAAATTACGGATGATTTTCTCATCCAAACAGCTTCGCAAAAAAGCATTCATGGCTGTCATATCATTTGAGGAATAGAAATCGAGCATTAGCGTATTAAAATCGTGCTGACGCTTTGCTTGAACGTTAATTATGGGAAAGCCATTAGCCAAAAGGATCCCATTCATCATAAAGCGACCAGTACGCTTGTTTACGTCCCAAAAAAATTGAGCACGCGCTATTTGTAAAAATGCAGTAATAGCCTTATCGTAAACATCGGCCTCATCATTCACTTGCACCTCAACTTCAAGCCATTTTTTATCCAACTCATCAGGAGCCGGAGGCTCATACTCTGACCCTGTAATTGAAACATAACCTGAACGAAATTTCCCCCACTCTAACGCCTCTTCTTTTGCAGCGATGCTATGGATTTTTAACGTTGTTTCTTTATTGAATGTAAACTCGCCTCGGTCGACTAAATTAAATATAAACTCCCATGCTTTAGCTTGATTTATGGCCATGTTTTGATCGCTAATTCGATGGCCACCTACTGTGATCCCATCAAGGATGGTTTGTACCTCAGGCAAAGTCATTGCAACCCCCTCAAGGTTAACCGCGTCATACACCAAAGCAGGCACATCTCTTTTAGCAAGCTGCTTTGCCAAAGGTATATTCGGCTTCATATTCCACGTGTTATCTATAAATGCTGTCATAGCGATACCATTCAATGTAATCACAACGAGGCCAAGTATAACTTGCAGACGAATGAGGTGGTAGAGCCCAGCGAACACTGGCCAATTGACCGGAAGTTCAATGCCGGTTGGGATTGTCGCCGCTCGATAAAGTGTTTTTAAGCCACCTTACAAACAACCGGCAGAGGAAAAAGCGTCAAACGGCCATCAACATGCCAGGTTTTGGACGCATTTTTATGATGGCCGTCTAATTTTTTGGTTAGTATCCGGCTTCTTTTTG
>DFOV01000226.1 GCA_002376965.1 Gammaproteobacteria bacterium UBA3532 | reverse complement strand
AATCGCATTAAATGTGAAGTGAAGCTTTAACAATTGGCATCTATAATTAGCATTATGCCCACGGCGTTTCCCTGAGGTGTTTATGCCTAAAAACCGAAAGCTTAAAGCGACCCAAATGCAGCAACGGCGTCAGCACGGGGTGCGAATGCGGCGAAATCACCTGCAGCGACGGCGATCTACCTGGTGGTATCAAAATACCGAGTTCACGAATGAGCTGGAATTAGAGCCTTAAGGCGCTAGTTTATCCGCTAAAGGCTTTTTCCCAGCGCTGGATCAGGCGGCCATCTTCTTCAAAAAGGTCGGCAGAATGGCCAATTTGATAGTGGTTCAGGTGTTCTATCAGTTGGTGAGCACTGTCTTTGCGTTCGCAGCTTCCATGCAACAGTATATTTCGCTCCCCTTCCAAGATCAGAATATCGTTGCCGATATGGATAAAATAGCTGTGTTTATCTTGTGGTTCGCAATCAATAGGCGAGAGTTTAAAGGTGTGAGCTATCTGTTGTAGTGAGCGTTCACAACGTAAATGGGCCAAAAAGCGGTATTCGATGGCTTCTTCCATCAGTCATCCCCGCTCAAATGGGCTAGTGAGCTGGCATTTTGTTCCCAGTGCTGCCCGTCAAATGGTTTGATAGTCAGTGCTTCTGGAAATGGTGTCAGGCAACGAGCATTAATGTCGATACCGTTGGGGTTTGAGCGCGGAATATAAAATGATTTGATGCCACAGTGCTGGCAGAAAAGGTGCTTGGCTACCCCAGTGTTCCAGCAGTATTCAGTCAATGACTGCTTTCCAGAGAGCAGTGTAAACTTGTCTTTAGGCACGATGATATGCAAATATCCCGTCATACAACAGACAGAGCAATTACAGTCGTATGCTATTAGTGGCTCTGCTGTTTCAAAGGCAAAACGGACTGCGCCACAGTGGCATCCCCCATGAAATTCCATTCGTTCTAATTTATCCTCATTATCCATCAGTGCGACTCATATATTACTGATGGTAGATCGGAGTGAGCGTTCGTGCAATGCCAGGGGAAAAACTGTTTGTCTTCGGCATGGCTAGCGATAGGCGTTGATCAATAATTAGCCATTATTATAATTTATGGAAAAAATAAAAAGAATCGGACTTTGTAACTTATTGATTTGTATGGGCTAACTGTCATCCCCTTGCGCTCCCCTGCAACCCCCCTTAGCGCCAAATCAAGGGCTCGGTTAGCCTGCGACGAAAATACCCTGTCCGCTGCTGTTTTTCTTGCATGAAGTGTTAGCGCTTGTTGTCGCGCGAGATCAATCGGATTGAATACAAATAAGTTAAACAATAAATAACGATAATCTCGCAACTGCTGGAGACAACAATGAAGCGGCACACAAAGCTGTACCTCGCTATGGCCTTCGCTTCGTGTTTTGCATCGGGAATGGCGACTGCCAAACCGCTGGATGGACAAAGCACGGATATTTTAATGCAAGGATTTCACTGGAATTCTGCCAATGGCAGCTGGTGGTCTACCCTGGGTTCTAATGCTCAGGCTTTGAGTAACGCCGGGATCGATATGTTATGGTTCCCGCCTGCATCTCAAGTTCCTTCTTTTTCCCTCAAGGTTATATTCCAACTCAGCTCAATGTATTGGATTCTTTTTATGGCTCAGAAGGTGAGCTGGCATCGGCATTAACTGCGGTGCACAACGCCAATATGAAGGCCATTGCCGACATTGTTATTAACCACCGTGGTGGTGCCACCGGTTGGTGTGATTTTGTCAATCCTGATTGGGACACAACGGCTATCACCAACAATGACGAAGGGGTTAACCCTACGCGGCAGGACGCGACTTGTGAAGGCCCGCTAGGGCAAACGGATAGTGGCGAAACCTATGGTGCAGCGCGTGATATCGACCATACCAATGTTGATGTTCAGCAAAGTATTTCGAGCTGGATGAGTGGCCGTATGCAAGGCATCGGCTTTGATGGCTGGCGCTATGACTATGTAAAAGGTTATGGCGGTTGGGCTAATGAAATTTATAACAATGCTACCAACCCGTATTTCAGTGTGGGTGAGTATTGGAAAACCCTGTGTCATGACGACGATGGACAGGGCTGTTTTGATGTCGGTGGAAAACTGCCAGATGCCCATCGTCAAGACGTAATGAATTGGGTTAACGCGACTGGACACACCAGTGCAGCCTTCGACTTCACCACCAAAGGCATTTTGAATCGCGTGCTGGGCTGGTACAAAGAAGGTGAGTCTAAGCAGGGTGATTACCAGTTCTGGCGTTTGAAAGATGCGGCTGGCAAGCCTGCTGGTTTGATTGGTCTTGATCCGAAATATGCCGTTACCTTTCTGGATAACCATGATACAGGCCCCAGCGAAACATGCTTCTCAGGTCAGTATCACTGGGCGGTTGATTGCGACAAAATCGTCATGGGTTATGCCTATATCATGACCCATCCAGGCATTCCGACCGTATACTGGCCGCACTACTTTGATATGGGCCACGGTGCTCAGATTGACCAGTTGATGGCCATCCGTAAAGACAATGGCCTGCATTCAGAGTCTGTTGTTAACATCGTTGCCGCCGAGCAAGGGCTGTATGCTGCGATCGTTGATAACAAAGTGGCGTTGAAAATGGGGAATGTCGAGTGGACACCAACCGGCGCAGACTGGAGCATTGCTGCCAGCGGTACCGATTGGGCTATCTGGACAACCGGTGGCGAGCCTCCTCAAGGTTGTGCTGAATCCAGTATGACTATTCGTGGCACACTTAATAACTGGGGCATCACCGATATGCAGTGTGATGAAGAAGCGCAGTTATGGCGTGCTAGCGTAACCTTCGATGGCGAAGGTGATGCTAATGGTGGTGATCGCTTTAAGTTTGATATCGCAGGTGACTGGGTGGCCAACTATGGTGATAATGCACCGGCTGATAACATTGCTGAGCTGGATGGCGATGATATTCTTGTCACTCAGGCTGGTACTTATGCCGTGACCTATAATGATCGCACCAATGCCTACAGCGTCGAGCTGGAAACCGCTCCAGAGCCTGAAGTCTCTGCATCTCCTGGCAGCAGCACATTTACTACTCCTACTTTGGAAATCATGTTAAGCGTTGCCAATGGCAGTGGCTTCTTCGGAGTTGATGTTGATGATGCCTGTAACACCGGCTTGAGCTATAGCAATGGTGAAGTCATTACTATCGGAAATGGGCTATCTGATGGCGAATCGACAACACTTTACCTGTGTGGACAAGGTGAAGATGCTCAAGCTGAGGTTCAGTATACCTATACTAAACAAGACATCGTTGTTCCTGATGGCATAACCGTGTACTTCCAGAAACCAGCGGCGTGGGAAACCTGTTTTGTTCACTACTGGGCTGCTGATCCAGAGCCTGCAACCCAATGGCCTGGTAAACAAATGCAGACCATGACAGGCGGCTGGTGTCGTTTTGACTTCCCTGATGGCGTCACGTCTACCAACTTGGTATTCAATGACAATGGTGCGGATAAAACCGGCGATTATATTGGCGTCGACGTAACCGGCTGTCCTAACGGTACTGCCTGGCAGCCAGATTCCCAATGTAACCTGCCATTACCACCGGCACCGGAAGTATCCGCCGCTCCTGGTAGTTCAGACTTCACCGGCAACAGTATCAATGTAACTCTGGGCATCGAAAATGGTACAGGCCGATACAGTGTTGATGTCGATAATGCCTGTGATGCTGGACTGGTCTATTCCAATAATCAGCAAATCAGTTTAGGCGCTCAATTAGGGGTAGACGATTCCACCACCCTGTATCTGTGTGGACAGGATAGCAATGGTAATGCGGATGAAGCATCTTACGTTTATACCAAGCGTGAAATTGTCATTCCCGATACCTTAACGGTTTATTTCAACAAACCTGCTAGCTGGGATGCCTGTTATATCTATTACTGGAACGCATCTCCTGCAACGACCAAAGCATGGCCCGGCACACTGATGGACGAAGTGAACGACGACTGGTGTCGATTCAGCTTCCAGGATGGTGTCAGCATGGCCAACATGGTTTTCAATGATGGTAATGGTCAGCAAACAGGTAACTATATTGGTATCGATACGTCGGGTTGCCCTCAAGGCAGCAGTGGCTGGCAGCCAACCGCTACTTGTGGCTTGATTGATGTGGTTAATCCTGTTGGGGTGGATGTAACGCCGAATTCGAACAGCCTATTGGTTGGCGATTCGGTGCAGCTATCGGCACAAGGGCAAATGAGTGATGGTTCAACCGTTAGTGCCTCGAATGTTAATTGGTCGTGCAGTGCCAGCAGTGTGGCGAGCATCAGCAGTAGTGGTCTGGTGACGGCGCAAGGTGCTGGACAAACCACCTGTCAGGGTAGCTGGCAAGGATTTAGCGATTCGGTCAGTGTCAGTGTAGCTGATGTGGTTGATCAACCGCTTAGCGTCACCATTGATGCAGAGATTATCAACATAGGGTTGAACAGCGGCCTGTCTCCTAATGTGGCTATCATGTTCAGCGAATCAGGGCCGCATGTTGATCCTGACGGCTTGGTTTGGAGCTGTGCCGATAGCAGCATAGTGCAGATCACTCAGCAGCCGCAAGGTGGCTCTCCCGTTAGCCTGTTTGGCGCTGCTTCCGGTGAAACCACTTGTACAGCCACGTTCGAAGGTTTGAGTGATACATCGACAGTGATTGTCGGTGGCGGAACACCGGCACTCACACTCTACTTCGAGAAGCCTGCGGGCTGGGAATTCTGTTACGTTCATTATTGGAACGCTCCACCAGCGACCAACACCGTTTGGCCTGGTCAGCCAATGACAGAGCTGGACAATGGCTGGTGCCGTTTTGAAATGCCTCAAGGTGTTGTATCAACCAATGCCGTATTTAACGACAATGGTCGCGCTCAATCTGGTGATTATGTAGCCATTGATGTTACCGGTTGTCCAGA
Source organism: Gammaproteobacteria bacterium UBA3532 (assembly GCA_002376965.1). Classification (GTDB taxonomy): domain Bacteria; phylum Pseudomonadota; class Gammaproteobacteria; order Enterobacterales; family UBA3532; genus UBA3532. The sequence goes on along the minus strand of DFOV01000226.1, from coordinate 12,603 downwards.
TGGCGATAACTGGCAGTCTGAAGCCAGCTGTGGATTCAGTGAGGTGGTATTGCCGTCGGTCAGCATGACGCCTGGCACGTCAAGCTTCACTGGCGACAATATTGCGATTAGCCTGTTTGTTAGCAATGGCTCTGGACGCTATCAGCTGGGCACCGCCATCGGCTCCACTTGTACTAACGGAACGCCTTTCAGCAACGGCGAGCAAATCACCTTAGGTGATAGCCTGGCAGTGGGGCAATCCAGCACACTTTGGCTGTGTGGTGTTAACAGCGATGGCCAAGCGACAGCTTCGGCCACCTATACTAAAACAGAGCAGCCTGTTGGTGACGTGGTAATCAATCGCCTTGGTGTGACCTACGAAGCCAATCGCTCAACCTTTGCTATTTGGTCACCAACCAATCCTGATGTTGGCTTGCGTTTGGACGGTCAGTTCCATCGATTGCAAAAAGTAACGGATACATCGCTACTGAACAGCGAATATGCGGATAAAAATGCAGATATCTATGCCGTAACTGTGGATGGTGATCATCACCTTAAATCCTATAACTTTGTTATGAACTTTGACGAGCAGCTGGCTTCAACAGGCCAATGCCGCTACACCACACGCAAGTCTGATGATCCAACCGACTGCTACTTTGTCCGTGACCCTTATGGCGTGATGGTTGAACCTGCGACAGACAACAATATCGTGGTTGACCTGTCACGCACTGAGCCAGATGGCGGCTGGGCACCTGTACCTGCGTTGAACGAGCGTGAAGATGCGGTGGTGTATGAAGTGCATGTACGCGACTTTACTATCGATGCCAGCTCCGGTGTTAGCGCTGACAAGCGTGGTAAATTCCTCGGTATGGTTGAATCAGGTACTCGCGTAAATGGTACAGGCCTTTCTACAGGTATCGACCACTTAAAAGAGCTGGGCGTGACTCACGTGCAAATTCTGCCTTTCTATGACTACGCGACCTGTAGCGACAAAGATTCGATTTATCGTGAAAATCGCTATGCTCAGATTTGGGATACCTTAGGCATTCCTCATCAGCCAGGCGATACCTGTTATAACTGGGGTTACGATCCAGAAAACTATAACGTGCCAGAAGAGCGTTATTCGATGGATCCAACCGACTACGTCAACCGGATCAAAGAAGTGAAAACCATGATCAACGAATTCCACAAAGCCGGTATTCGAGTGATTATGGATGTGGTCTACAATCATGTTTGGATACCAGACGGACGTGACTTCATGCACACCGAAGAGAACGTCTTTGAAAGCATGTTAGGCCCGATCTCTCCTCAATATTCTCTGCAAAGAGACGGCGTCTTCTGGGATCTGACCGGAACAGGCAACACGGTTGATACGGATAACCCGATGATCAGCCAAATGATCCTGGATTCACTGCGTTACTGGGCCAGTGAGTACAACATGGGAGGCTTCCGTTTCGACCTTGCTGGTGTATTTTCTTACGAAGAGATGGGCCATATCGTAGGCACTTTGCATGCCGAGCATCCGCGCAACTTGCTAACCTATGGTGAGCCGTGGATCGGCTTTGCTGATGACTGGCGTGAAAACCGCTTGCGCTTAGGTACTATTGCTCGCATCGAAGGTGCGCATTATGGCGCTTTCAATCCGAAATTCCGTGATGCCATCCGTGGTGACGGCAACGGACTGGGCGGCGAGTTTGGGAATGGCTTTATCTTCAACCAAACCAACGGCGATCTGTTCCCAATCCAAGCGGGTAGCCGTGGCGCGATCCGCGATGTGTCTACACGCAACCCATTCGCCCCGATTGCCGACTGGGACATGATGTACACCACTGATCCTGAACAGGCGATCAACTATGTCAGTGCCCATGACAACCTGGCGTTGTGGGACAAAATTAATATTTGGGCCAATGCCAACGGTCATGGTGGTAACGAGGCATACAAGCGTCGCTTGCAGCAATATGCCAATGGTATTGTGCTGACCTCACAAGGTATTCCGTTTATTCATGGTGGCGAAGAATTTGCGCGTACTAAGCATGAAATCCACGATTCTTATATTGCGCCAGATTCGGTCAATGCCTTTGACTGGAACTTCAAAACCAACGCGCAAGAAATCGTTGACTACTATGCCAGCTTTATTGAACTGCGTAAGGCGCATCCTGGTTTCCGCATGAATACCTGGGATGAAGTTGATCAAAACGTTGATACTTGGGTTGATCAAAGCGGTGCTGTGATGAACTACATCCGCGCAGCCAACAATGGGGATAGCTGGAGTGAAATTTTGGTGATTTACCATTCAGGTTCAAACTTTGAGTATACCCCCGCAGGAACTGGCTGGAAGATAGCTGCCTCTGGTTCTGCACCTGCTGCTGGCGGCACACCGGTTAATGGTTCTGTAACTGTTGAAGGTTCTGCTGTCACTGTGCTCTACAAGGACTAGTAGAGGAATAATAACAACAACACAATAATTACAAACGATATCCTCATATCGCTCCATTTCAGGCCAGCATTTGCTGGCCTTTTTTTTGAGACAGGCTCTAACGGGATGTTATAGCTCTGATGTTATAGCTCTGATGTTATAGATCTAGGGACGGGTCAAGCTCTGGTGTGGCGCCAGCATGAGGGATAGGCTTCGCTATAACACCTTTCACCACCTGCCAGGCAACTGCGCCTGAACCAACAATGAATATCAGGTCGCCAACCGTCCGCACCCAACGCAGTGTTTCCAGCAAGCCTTGTTGCATAAACGCTTCGCTGCGGGCGTACCACATACCTTCGCTAGCGCTGGCAACAAACTGCAATACCCCAATGGGTAACACGCTGGTAAACAGCATCAGGACAAGTCCGATATTCAGCCACCAAAAGCCGGTTTTCATCAATTTTTCGTCGAAGATCAGCTGTGGTCTGATATAGCGTAAAATAAGCAGGGTGAATCCCAACGCTAGAAACCCATAGACACCAAACAGTGCGGCATGGCCGTGAACCGGTGTAGTGTTAAGGCCCTGGAGGTAGTATAGAGAAATCGGTGGATTGATCATGAAACCCAATACGCCTGCGCCGAGCATGTTCCAGAACGCGACGGCAACAAAAAACGTCAGCGGCCATTTCAGTTGTTTCATCCAGTTGGCTCTTTGTTGCAATTGCCAATTTTCCCAAGCTTCATATCCGAGAACGACCAAGGGGACTACTTCAAGGGCGCTAAAGGTGGCGCCAACAGCCATAACCGGGGTAGTTGTTCCCGAAAAATACAGGTGATGAAAAGTTCCTGGGACTCCACCCAGCATAAATAAGGATGCCGAAGCGAGGCTGGCACTGGTCGCTATAGTTCTTGATACTAAGCCGAGGCTGCAGAAAATAAAGGCCAGCGCGGCGGTTGCAAAGACTTCGAAAAAGCCTTCTACCCACAGGTGAACAATCCACCATCGCCAATATTCCATAACCGACAAGTGGGTACGTTCACCATAGAAAAATCCGGCACCATAGAATAAACCGATAGCGACAACGGATGCGGTGAGCAAGGCCAGTAGGTTTTTATCGCCAGGCTGACGCAATGCTGGAACAATTGCCCTCAACATCAAAACCAGCCAGAAGACAACACCGACAAACTTACCAATTTGCCAGATTCGGCCTAAATCAACATATTCATATCCCTGGTGACCGAGCCAGAAGTTAAGTGAAGGCGGCATGATTTGCGCTATGGCCAGGTAATTCCCAACAAAGGAGCCAGCGACTACGGCTATCAGAGCCCAAAACAGGATATCGACACCGAGCTTTTGGTATTTGGGATCGCGCCCTCCGTTAATAATTGGGGCCAAAAATAGCCCCGCCGCCAAAAAGCCTGTAGCGATCCAGAACAGTGCTGATTGAATGTGCCAGGTTCGAGTCAGGCTGTATGGAAGCCATTGGGAGAGATCTATTCCGTAAAAGTGTTGTCCTTCTACAGTGTAGTGTGCTGTTAGCCCTCCCATGAGTACTTGGAATATCAGTAGCCCGACAACGACCAGCAGGTATTTGCCGAGGGCGCGCTGTGATGGTGTTAGTTGCACCAGACTAATGGGATCAGTGGTCGGTGCTGATGGTGTAGATTCCTCCTTGCGCAAAAATGCCCAAGCCCAAACCAATCCGCCGACACCGGCTATTAGGAGTACGATGCTAACAACTGACCACACCATATTTTCTGCAGTCGGCTTGTTATCGATGAGCGGCTCATGTGGCCAGTTATTAGTGTAGGTTGCCTCATTGGGTGTTCTTTCGGTTGCTGCGGCCCAGGCTGTCCAGAAAAAGAAATGTGTAAGCACCTCACGCCGTTTGGCGTCAGGCAAGGTATTCTCCTTCATGGCGTAGCTTTCTCGTGTTCCTTGTAGTTCAGGTGCGTCGCTGAACAATGCGCTGTAGTAGGCAGCGGTTTGCTGGATTGCTTCAAAACGTCGGCTAGCCAGGATAGCTGTTTGGGTTTCAGGGTCGTAAGTATTGGTGCGATAAGCCTGTTTCAGCTCAAATCGAAGTGCGGCCTGTGACTTTGCATCCAGCTCGGCGTAGTCATACCCGTAACTCTCATTTGAGGCTATGTTTAGCCAGGCTACTAGCTCCCGGTGAAGCCAGTCCGCCGTCCAGTCAGGTGCTTGGTAGGCACCGTGGCCCCAAATAGAGCCGAGTTGCATTCCTCCAACCGATTGCCAGGCGGTCTGTCCGTCGAGGATGCTTTCATTTGTCGCTATTATCGCGCCTGATTCGCTGATAAATTGATTGGGGATGGGAGGCGCTTTTCGGTAAACCTCTGTACCAAAATAGCCCAATAAGCAGAAGGTCAAACCAAGTATGGCCAACAACAGCCACCAGAGTTTTCTGTATGGGTTCATGAAGGTGTCTCCTGATAAGTAGTAGTTTCGGGATAGTAATAAATTCGGAATACTTAAAGATGTATATGGTATGCATCTTTAAGTATTGTATCTGGTGTTTTAATAGATGTAAAATATATGCATCAATTGATTTTGTCCGAGAGGATGGTTATATGGTTGAGTTTTATTCTGAAATTCGCATGGTCCATATTGCGATGGTGATTGCCAGTGGTAGTTTGTTTATGATTCGAGGCATTGGCTTGCTTGCCAACGCCAGTTGGCCACGCTGGGCACCCCTTCGTTATTTGACCTATGCCATTGATCTGGTTTTGTTAACGGCAGCCATGATGTTGATGACGATTATTCAGCAGTATCCAGCTATCAATAGCTGGTTAACGGTCAAGGTTGTTTTGCTGGTTGTCTATATTATTCTGGGGCTCAGGGCGTTTCGGCCTCGGCCTTCTAAGTTATATAGCGCGGGCTTTTTCGTTGCGGCCCTTATGACATATGGCTTTATCATTTCTGTTGCCATATCACACCACCCGCTAGGCTTCATATCTTACATCCATTTTCGCTAGCTTAGCCTGCTTGTACTAGAGTTAGTAGATAGGTCTAGAGTTAGTAGACAGGTCTAGAATTAATACACGGAATTTTTATGTGGAAATTATGAAATTATGACCAAATTCTTATGGGGGCTGGTTTCTGTAGCGCTATTGCTTGGTGGTTGTGCTAGGCCACCTCAGGAGAAGGTGACCATCGCCATTAATCCATGGCCTGGTTATGAATACCTCTATCTCGCCGATATAAAAGGTTTTTTTAATCAGGTTGGTGCTCCGATCAAGCTGGTAGAGCTAAGTTCGTTGGCAGATGCGCAGCGCAGCTATCTCAATGGCCATGCAGACGGTTTTGCCAGCACGATGATTGAAGCTGTACAGGCGCAGGCCGTAGGTAAACGTCCGCTTAAGGTTGTGATGATCACTGACTATTCAGATGGCGGCGATGTCATTCAGGCGCGTAAAGCTATCAGCTCCGTTGCCGATTTAAAAGGTAAGACTATCGGTTGTGAAGTAACTTCACTTGGCATTTTCATGTTATTTAAGGCGTTGGAAAAGCATGGATTGTCCCTTGATGATGTAACGGTGCTTAATATCGAGCAGGCGAATGGTGAACAGGCAATGCTCGATGGAAAAATCGACGCATATATTTCTTATCCCCCAGTATCGGTCAACATTGCCAAGCACAAGCAGTTTCACCAAATTTTTAGTAGTGCAGACATACCTAACCAGATTATCGATACTGTAGCCATTTCAACCAGCGTTCTCGACCAGCATCCCAAACTGGTGTCGCAGTTGCTTAAGGCTTGGCAACTGGCTCTTGACTACGCCAGTCAACATCCTGAAGAAGCGCTGCAAATCATGGCTCAACGCGAGGGACTCTCACTGGAAGATTTTGAAAGCGTATTAGGTGATTTGAAGATCCACGACAGTGCAGCCCAAAAAGCTTTGCTGACCGATAAATCCTTTATTGCCAGCGCGGCGCGCGATGTGTGTCAGGCTTTGGTGAAAGTAAATGCTTTCAGTGCAGACTGTCAAACGCTTCCTAGTCTGGTATACGATGGCGATATATAGGGTAATGCTATGCTAGGGAAATTCTCTATTGCAGTTAAATTGCTGTTACCAGTGGGTATTTCCTGTCTGTTTTTTTTGGTGGTCATTTTGTCGGTGTTTTCATATGAATTGCGCCATGCGATGCTGAAGCAGATCTATGACGATGCCAAATTTATTGCCAATGCATTTGTGCTTGCCGTTCAGACCGATACTTCAACCGGCAATTTAACGCGTGTGGTGCAAAACCTTTCGATTCACGAAGGTATAGAAGACATCACTGTGATTCACTCTGACACGCAAATCATCGTTGCCGACAGTCATAGAGCAATGGTTGGTCAGCCCTTTATCAACGAGCTGGAACCTCAGGAGAAAGAGCTGATTGAAAGGCTGCTTCACAAAGGCTTAGCAGAGTCGCGTATTATCGAGAAAAATACCCTGTTTGAAGCCTTGACCATTCAGCTTCTCGATCCTGAAGTTAATCGTATGCGGCCCTATGTTATTGTCATTACCTTTGATACAGCAAGGCATCGCTATAATGCTGAGGTTCGCTGGTTTTACCTGGCTTGCTTTTTTGTCATCGGCTTTTTGTTGGTTATGCTAGTAACCTATCTCATTCAAAAGCGCTACTTGCTCCAACCGCTTAGAGGAATGATTCACACCATTCAGCGCCAGAAAAATACCCAGGAATTGCTGTTACTGGATGGTTCCACTAAGGATGAGCTGGCGACTCTCGCCGCCGAATTCAATGAGCTTCATCACCTGACACGCCAGCGCGAAAGTGAGCTGGAGCAGGCGCGTCACTACATTGATGGTATTACCGAAAACGCCCCGGTTGTTTTGGCCTATATGGATAAGTCCCTGCGCTATCAATTTGTTAACCATACCTTCGGGCGCTGGTTTGACCTGGAGCCTGGGCAGGTATGTGGCTCGCTGGCAGTCGATATTTTGGGTAAAAGCGCCCTGGATATCCTGCGGCCCTATATTGAACAGGCGTTGAGCGGTGAAGTCGTCGAATTTGATGCCCCGGTGCCCTTTCTGCATGGCGGAGAACGGCATGTCCATTCGGCCTATCACCCAGATTTTGATAGCAATGGTAGCGTTAACGGCATTTTTATCTGTGTTGAGGATGTTACTGAGCGCTTCGAAAATCAAATTAAATTGTCGACATATGCCCAAGATCTAGAGTTCCAAACCTGGGCATTGGAAGAAGCCAAAGAGAAAGCTGAAGAGGCCACCCAGATTAAGTCAGAATTTCTGGCCAGCATGAGTCATGAGATACGCACACCGATGAACGGCATTCTAGGGATGCTCGGTCTTTTGTTGCGCGGCAAGCTGGGATCTCAAGAAAGGCACTATGCTGAACTTGCCCATAGCAGTGCCGAAAATCTGCTGACGATTATCAACGATATTTTGGATTTTTCGAAGATCGAAGCGGGTAAAGTGACATTAGAGTGCATCGACTTCGAGTTGGCTAATGTGCTTGGGGAATGTATACAAAGCTTGGCTTATCGCGCCGAAGAACAGGGCCTTGAATTGATTTTAGACTTGACCGGGGTAGAAGTTGGCTCGGTCAAAGGTGATCCAGTACGCATTCGCCAGATACTGAATAATCTGATAGGTAATGCGATCAAGTTTACGGCCAAGGGCCAGGTGGTGGTTCGCGTCAATTCGAACAAGGTGGACGAGCATATTGAGTTATTTGTATCCGTTGAAGATAGCGGAATTGGTATACCCAGCAATAAGCTAAGTACGCTGTTTGACTCTTTTACTCAGGCCGATGCATCGACTACACGCAAATTTGGCGGTACAGGCCTTGGCCTGAGTATTTGTAACAAGCTGGTTGGATTGATGGGAGGCAATATAGAGGTTGAGAGTGAAGAAGGAAAAGGCAGTTGTTTCAGCTTTAGTGTCACACTGGGCGAAGCCGATGTTACTGTCGACCTCGCACGCTATCCACTGACGGATAAGCGGGTGTTGGTAGTCGATGACAATGCGGACAACCGCAACATGCTAGCAGACCTGCTGCGGCTTTGGGGTGGCGAGGTTGATGCCTTGGATAGTGCCCTGAAAACCATCGCTCATTTGCGTCAAGACGCCAGCTATGATCTGATTATGCTCGACTTGCACATGCCGGAGCAGTCTGGTGAGCTGTTGGGCCAGCAAATCAAAGATCAAGTTAGCCTGGCTAACAGCAAATTGATTCTGCTGACAGCATTTGAATACCACCCGGATTCGCAGCGTCTGGAGCAATATGGCTTTGATGCTTATGTTACTAAGCCTTTACTACCTGAGTCTTTGGTGCGTGTGCTGCGTGATACCCTAAGCGATGCTGATAGAGAGCAGATTGGCGGGTTGGAAGCGCCAGAACAATCGGATCTTGGTCTGGATAAAAGCGACAACGTAGATAAGCCGCGGATCTTGCTGGTGGAAGATAACCTGATCAATCAGGAAGTCGCCAAAGTAGTATTGATGAGTCAGGGCTACGATGTTGATGTGGCTGCTAACGGTGTTGATGCGCTGGAACAGGTGAAAAAGTCGCCATACAGCGGCCATTACCGAGCAATACTAATGGATTGTCAAATGCCAGAAATGGATGGCTATGAAGCCACCCGCGCTATTCGTCAGGTAGATGATCCCAATATTCGCGACATCACCATTATCGCTATGACCGCGAATGCGATGACCGGGGATCGCGACAAGTGTATCCAAGCGGGGATGAACGATTATCTAGCCAAACCTATCGATCCTGATGTGCTTGAAAAGACGCTCAGTCACTGGTTAAGTCGGCGGTGATATAGCGACCCGGATCGAGAAAAAAGGCTTTTTTGTAGCCCTGAGTCGAGAAATCAACCAGCCAGGGTCGTGGTAACAAGCTGACGATTGAATAGTGTAGATGAGGCGGCTTTCCCGCTGCATTGCCAGAATCGCCAACGCGGCCGATCGGTTGCCCTGCTTTAACCAAGCCCAGGTTTGTATCAATGTGGTTCAAATGGGCAAAGTAGTGAAGCCGCCACTTCGGTCCCACTCCTAGCACCACCTTCCCTCCTTTATGCAGATTGCCGCTAAATAAAACCACTAGATGAGTGGTCGCAATCACTGGCGTGTCGGTGCCTGCAAAAATATCGATGCCCTTGTGAACACCAGAGCTACCCCAAGGTTCGTACCAGAAGGATTGGGGGTGCCAGTCAGCAACCGTTGCGCCATCTACTGGCATATAGCGCGGTTCAGGCACTAGCCACCCTGAGGCAACGAGTACAACTATGAAGATAAGACAGCTAAGCCATCGTTTGGTTTTTTTGTCCATAGGGTTTGGAGCTCTTCAGGTATCTTGACAAGATTGGATGGTGACTAAGCCAGAAAGTTTCAGTGCAATCAGCGAGCGAACCTTTCGTGTTGAAGAAAATGCAGGCTTTGTTTGATGACAGCAGGGTTGCGCATAATAAAAGTATGGCTGACTGGTAGCCTCAGGTGATCTTGCATTCCCTCCAGATAGGTGCTTTTGACACTGACCTTGCCATCATGAGGGCCTGCAAATAAGGGGGAGTACCAGGGAGAGTAGCTTGTCGTGCCAGCAATGATTCCCGTCGGAGCAGAGATAGGGCCGAGCCGACGTGGCATGCTGTCGGGCATAGTGGATAACGACTGCCCTGCAGGGCCATTGATCCATCTAAATAGCTTCCAGCTTCCGAGGTGATCGACGATTTCGCTGCCTTGGTTTGGTGGAGCGAGCATCACCACGCGCTTGATCGTCACCAGCTTGTGTCGTTCAAGATAGCGCACCATAATCCCGCCCATAGAGTGGGTTACAAAAGATACTGGTGTTGTTTCTGAATAATTCTGGTTTTTCAGAAAGCGCTTGATGGCTGGCTGGGCATGTTCGTTTGCCAGCATATCGATAGGATGGGTTGTTGATGGGTAGTCGAGGTTGAGAACAGGGTAACCCGCTTGTTGCAGGGCTTGTTGCATTGGTCGCATCGAAGCCGCTGAACGGGCCAGACCATGCAACAAGATAACCGGTGATTTGGTGGCTGCTTGGCTGTTGTTGGCTTGAAAGGGTGTCGACATTTCACCTGCCTGCGCTGTTGGTCCGCATAATACGATTGGTGTGAATAGTTGCAGTACAATCAGCATAGCCAGTCGTCCCCTGCTTTTGCAACAGAAAGCTGTTTGGTAACAGAAACATGACATCTCAATCAACTCCGTATAGGCTTTAGTAATAACAGCTTAGTCAGTGCTTAGGAACGGCACGACGTCTTTATGTAAGAAAGCGCTCAATGGGACCGAAGGGTTACCATGTGGTACCTGAATCAGTAGCAACGGGGAGCAGTGCAATGAATTACTGGATTGGAGCAGTCATACTGGCAAGTTCATGCATGTTGAATGGCTGTGGCGGCGGCGGTTCCAATGGTAGTGTTGTTGATGAAGGCTCTGATTCCGATCCGGCGCTAACCTTGGTGGCAGCTTATCCGCAGCTGCCCGCTCTGGCGGCTCCTGTCGCTATGCTTATGCTGCCCGGTGATGATGCTTGGTGGTTTAGCGTCAGTCGGCTTGGTCGCATTGATCGCTTCAGTAATCAACCCGAGGCGGATGTGCTTATGCCGGTGGTTGATCTCAGTGAGCGGATGACCTTTCGTGGTGAAATGGGGCTGACTGGGGCGGCTATTCATCCTAATTACCCGCAAGATCCACGAATATTTTTGATATATAACGCACGCGGTGATGGTGAATCGATATTGTCTTCGTTTGTCCTTGCGCCTGATAACTACCAGATCAATCCCGCATCCGAGCGAGTGCTGTTGAGGTTGGAGCAGCCTGCAACCAATCACAATGGTGGTGATTTGGCCTTCGGATTAGATGGCATGTTGTATGCGGCCTTTGGAGATGGAGGAGCGGATCGGGAGCAATCACAACGCTTGAGCAATCTGTATGGTGCGGTGATTCGCTTGGATGTTGGGTTGGAAGACTATCGCATCCCGTCAGATAATCCCTTCCAGCAAGGCCAGTCGCGCTGTACTCATTTTGATGCCTCGCGTTCAGACGTATGTCCTGAAATTTATGGCTATGGTTTTCGAAACCCGTGGCGGCTGAGTATTGATCGCCAGACTGGGGCTATATGGCTAGGTGATGTAGGTCAGCACTCGGCGGAAGAGGTGAATCATGTGCGGCCTGGAGGCAACTATGGTTGGCCGGTTATGGAGGGTGAAAGCTGCTACAGCCAGGACAACTGTGATAGCAACGCTCTTGAATTGCCACACAGCTATTACGATTTAAGAGGAACGCAGGCCGTTGCCGGAGGCTATGTGTATCGCGGTCGTGATATTCCAAAGTTAACAGGCCATTACATATTTTGGGATATTTATGGTCAAACCATTTATTCTACGGATATCACTAAGCCTGGCAGCAAACCTGCTCGACGCCTGACAACGGGAGGGCGATTGATGGTTGGGATGGCCGAAGACCATCGCGGCGAACTTTATGGGTTAAATTTCGAAGGTGGAACGACTGGTGAGGCGATTTATCGCTTGCAGGCACAAGGGCCAAATGAAACGGATTAAGGAATTGCTATAATGGAGATCATGGCTTTTGAGCAGGGGCATATCGATGCCCTGGTTTCGGTTTATGTCGATGTGTTTGCCGGGCCGCCTTGGCATGAGCGCTGGGAAGAGGCTTGGGTACGTCAACGGCTGGCATGTGTCGCACAATCGCCAAATGCTTATGGCCTGGTTGTAGCCAGCGAAGGGAGTCTTATCGGCGCTATACTCGGTCGTGGTATTCCATTCAAAAGCGAGATGCACTTTGAGATCGTGGAGTGTTTTATTGCCCCGCGAGATCAAGGGCAAGGAATTGGCACCCGATTACTTCATGAACTAGAGAGGCTATTACAGCTACAAGGATATGCGCTGGTTTTTCTTGGAACCTCGGTTTATGGTGATCCACCGCGCTTTTATCAGCGCAATGGCTATGCGCGGCTTGAGAGCATTCAACTCATGACAAAATCATTATGATGAGCAGGAAATAATAGCTAGATGAATACACAGATTGCTACGGTTTATGTTGTTGAAGATGATGTCGATCTGGCTAATCTGGTTTGTATGCATCTACGCGATCTTCAGCTACAGGTTACCCACTTTACCAACGGCGATTTGGCTTATCGTCAAACCAAGGATGTGCCCTGTGATGTG
>DFOV01000327.1 GCA_002376965.1 Gammaproteobacteria bacterium UBA3532 | reverse complement strand
CCATCTTGGATCAATTCGACCTCAGCGGCCATCGCGTTAACAGCACCAAAAATCCCAAGTGCCAATGCAGTTGCTTTGAAAATTGCTTTAGACATAATGAGTTACCTCAATAGTTGATGAAATCGGCACTAGAATACTGTGATGCAGCATAAAATCAATCTATTTCGGTTATATAATTGAAATATCACAAAAATGTGTGAGATCGGGAAATTTGGCTGCGCGTACATCAAGTGTTCTGACTTTCAGCGTTTTTGAATCAATCCATTAATTCTGCTTTTAATGATTCGTATTTTAATAAATAGTCGTTATGCTAATCATTCCTATTTAACTCGTGCACACATGGAGTGATGATGAAACGATACTTCTCTTCCCTTTGTTTTCTCCTGTGCCTTGGCCTTTATCCTGCTGTTGGGGCTTATGGCTATGACGTCAATGCTGATGCGACTTCCGACATTCTTTGGCGTAATAAATCTAGCGGTTTAACCTATGCTTATCTGATGCAAAATAGTGCTGTGATGAATGGTGGGGCGATTGCCACTGTGAGCGATCCGGCTTGGAAAGTTATCGCTGCTGCTGATTTTAATGGCGATAATCGTTCGGATTTGTTGTGGCGCAACACTACATCTGGCCAGAATTTTTTGTATTTAATGAATGGGCTGAGCTACACCCCCAAGGCGTTGAATACCGTTCCTGATGTTTGGAATATTGCTGCGGTCGGTGATTTTAATTGCGATGGTCAAGCGGATATCTGGTGGCGTCATAGTGCGAACTATGCCAACTACATCCATTTTGTTGTCAATGGCAGTGTGCAGCAGGTGGTGAAAGTGCCGCAAACGGCGGGTGCTGAGTGGCATGTTGCTGGTTCGGGTGATGTGGATGGCAATGGCTGTGACGATATTATCTGGCGCAACAGCACCAGCGGGGCGAACTACGTTTATCTACTCAATAATGGCGCTGTGTCTCAAGTGACGTTGTTAAACCTTGTGCCGGATCAGAATTGGCAAATTGTGGCGGTGAATGACTTTAACAACGACGGCCAAAGTGATCTGATGTGGCGTAACTTTTCTACTGGCGACAACTATATCTATTTTCTAAACAACGCCGCTATTTCTTCAGTGAAGTACATCAATACTGTTGGCTCGCAAGACTGGCAAGTGGCCGCCAGTGGCGACTATAACGGCGATGGCTTTGTCGATCTGCTATGGCGTAATCAAGCAACGGGTGCCAATGCGCTCTATTTACTGAATAACGGTGCGGTGGCCTCGATCAAACTGCTTGGTAGCGCAGCGCCGGAATGGTGTGTTGTGCCGTCGCTACTTAGCACCTTGCTTCAGCCGCTGGCTCCCTCTGATCCAACGACCGAAATCATCGCCGCCATAGGTATGCATCCCCCTGGCTATCCACAGGACTATATTTATTGGGATGTCAGTGATCCGTCGATTGGCTCTTCGGGGCATATCGCTTTTCCTGGTGTTGCTGATATCAGCTTGGGTTCGACCGCAAACAGCTCCAATGCGGTATGGAGTGGTTTGCCGGGGCAGCTAGAGGTGGTGATAAAAGAAAACGACGCTATAGGTGGCTTGCCAGCCAATATCCTGTTTGATTTTGCCACCACCACCATCGTCAACAGTATGGGCGATGTCGCTTTTCTGGCACGACTCAAGGGGGCTGTAAACAACAGCGGCAATCAGGCAGTATTAACCTATACCAATGGCGGGGTTGAGGCCGTAATGCGCGTTGGTCAACCGGCACCGGGCTTTCCCGCGGGCACTCTGGTAAATCAAATCAAGCACTTTGCTTTTTCCGATAGTGGTTTGGTGTTTCAGGTAGTTACCTCAACATCTAGCCAAGCGATTTATCACTGGGACTCTGACACATTGGTATTGATCGCTGTTGGTGAGCTAGGCTCTGCTCATGACTTGAGTCAGGAGTCGCCGGATGGCTATCCTGGCTGTAGCTATTCGCAACTTTACACGCCAGTCATTAACCAGCAAGGTAGTCTGTTTTTCGGAGCAGCCATTTTTCCGGCAGAGAATGGTAATGGTGCGGTTTGTCCTGGCAGCGCATTGTTGCAATGGCAAGATGGTCAGCTGACTACGGTTGTAGATAATCTGCAGGCTATTCCTGGCACGGCACAAAGTCTGTTTATGCTTAATTCAACCAGCTATATGTTTATGCAGTCAACGGATACTGGTTACGTTAACTTCTTCACCCGAGCACAAGGCAGCACCAGCCTAAGCAGCTGGTTTACTGCAGCTGGCGACACGCCACAATTGGTGGTTCTCTCTGGTGAGCATGCTCCAGGTCAACCTAACAGCATCTTTGGTGCGCCGTCGTCGCTTTATCCTGCTGCTGTTAGCAATTCTTCAAGACAATCTGCGGCTTATGCCCTGACTCTGGATGGCAAGCAGGTGATATTGCAAGGTATGCCCCGATCTTCGCAGCCATACCCAGACTTGTCGCTAGCTGGTGAAAGCCAGTTAAATTTGGTGGCTGAAACCGGAATGCAACCGCCAGGCATGCCAGCAACATCCTTTTTCAGTCAGGTTGGAGCGCCTTCTATAACGGAAGATGGTCATGTCATCTTCTGGGCTATTACCGGCGATGCATTGTCTAACGCTACCTCTTACGGCTTATGGCAAGCTGATGCGCAAGGCAAGTTACAAAAGCTGGTAGCGATTGGTGACGGTCTCGATTTCGCAGGTGGAACCACCACTCTCACGCATTTTTGGTGGATGACTGGCGATAATGAACTTGGCCGAAATACCACCTCGGGTCGCACTATGCAAATCAGCAATCAACGCCAGGTAGTGGTGAAAGGACGCACCAACGATGTCTATTCGGCTATTTTGTTGATTGAGTATTAAAGGAACGTTGTTAACCGGTTTCACTCTGTAGTGGGGTGGAACCGGTATTAATGGTGAGAAGTTGATGGTAGCGAGAGTTCAGCTGCTTCGAACTCTCCATTTCTGCGGCACTATTCATGCCACAAGCACTAACCCACACATTAAAGCGGGCGGTAGCATACATGCTTGAAGCACTTACTTTTCCACTGGATGCTTTTTCATTGATTTGGTCATTGGATAAATGAATATGGGCATCAGCACGATCATAAAATCCGCTATCAACTTCTTTCATAGTGCCTCCTAATTAGTTGCTAATAACTTTACTTGAACGCTTATGGCCATGGAGTCGGCATGTTTCCTGTGAGCGCTTGGCGTCAGAATCATCAACCGTTACTATCTGAATCATCGAAGGCCTCTAGCTCACTTTTCTGACGGACCCAAGATTGCACTCGGCCGACGGTAACGTTTTTATCGTCTTCGAAAAATATTTCGGTTCCATCCGGATCCATTTCGTCATAGATGGGTAGCAAGCTACTTAACCCCTCAAATATCCATCTACCCTTTCGTCCTTTGTCGTCTTCCCAGGTACTTTTGTCTTCAATAGCCAAATTTCCATATTCGAAGGCTTTTTTATAGGCTTGCTCTCTGTTATCGGCTTTTAATATCACGACGTTAGTAAAAGCACGGCAACGCCTACGCGGGTTGGACAGATCTTCGTGGTCAAATTGAAATCGTTCAATCAGGGTAGCTACCCACCAACCATAGGAGCTTTTGTTTCTGTTGTGTATATCCATGCTTCTTCCTGGGTAGGGAAAGTTACTCCACCACCTGCACCAACGCCCGTTTGCCTTCAAAAGCAATAGCAATCGGGTAGACAGTTTTTATACCAAGCTCATGCAATTCGGCGACGTACTGCTTTGTCTCGATCTGCTTGAGCGCGGCTTCACAAGCTTGTTCAATCGTTTGGTTATCCAGCTCATCTACCGATTTAAATTCAAACACAAACCCTGGC
>DFOV01000027.1 GCA_002376965.1 Gammaproteobacteria bacterium UBA3532 | reverse complement strand
GGCATCAGCTTCATTCGCAATAGGACAGCCTTCAAAAGGTTGACCAATTATAGATAAACTTAAGCCCCTGTCAGAGACCGATAAAGAGCTTCTGAGCCTCATCAAGCTGGAGCCCTTGATTGAGTCATACGAAAAGCTGAGAGCCAAAATGAATGCAATGGGAGCACTCAGCTATCAGGGTAGATAACAGAGTGCTCCATGGATACAGATTATTCTTTGATAGCCTTAATGGACCGAATGATTGGGGCTACCGGAGGTGAAAGAAGGCTTTGGAAATGAATGAAATCCGGGCTGTTACGTATCAGACGAGGATTGGATGGCGCTTCGTTATATTCTGCCAGCAGTGCATAGTGACTGTCTGGTGCTGGGTACACCATGTCAGCTAGCAGCTCCTCTTTGATTGCCAGGTCTTCTTTGCTTCCTTGCCAGGTTCGTACGGCATAAGATGCGGAACGCATTCGGTCTTTCTCCAAAAACATAATGGTTCCTTGAGCAAAGGTACGGTTGTAACGCATGTACGTCTGGTCGTTGGATGAGAAGTCTGGCCTGTGTGCTGCGATAAAGCTTTTCCCGGTTTGAGCCGTTAGACGAATAAACTCTCCAGGGACAAGGGGAGCCTGTTCGTTTGAGTCCACCACACCATTTTTATTTTTGTCTTCGTAAAGCACAAAGTATGGTAGAACCTTATCAAAGGGTAACACTTCGCCAGCATTCATAAACAGTCGGTATTCTCTATCTTCTTTGGCTGCATTATAAATAGTAAAAGGATAATAGGCCGTTTGTCCTGCTTCGATCATATCTACCCCAAGCACTTCGCCTTTGCCACTCATGGCGAACACATCGTTTTTCTCGTACATAATCCAGGTACGTGTCAACTTGATGTCTAATGGATATAGCGCCATTTGCTCTGGTGGCCGCCAGGCAATATAAACTCGGGTGAGGTAATTAATGTAAGAATAGGCATTGGTGATGCCCTTGCTATCGCTGCCTGTTAAAGTCATAAGCGGGTTAGCCACATAGGCTGGACGCATTCCCGAACGTACCCCCGTTGGGTAAGGGCCAATACAGGTGACAATAGTGCGTTCGTCAATCGCAAATGCGCGATCCGTTGGAATTCTGGAATAGGCGGTTGGGCGATGATAAAAGTGTGTCCCTCCGCCTTGAAAAGTGCCACCAACCTCCTCATCAGTGGTCTTTCCTTCGCTATTGAATGGCGCGGTGTAGGTGCCCCAGCCGAACGGAATTTCACGTAAGTTAGGGTGAAGCACTTCAGGATTAATGAGCTGTGACAGTTCTGGCTGAGTTGCTATATCATATTGCTCGTCATCAAACATGACCTGTTCAAAGGGAAGCTCAAACTCCATGCATAGCCTATTGAGTGGCATATTACTGGCGTTGGGAAAACCATCACTCACGTAATCATCGCCATCACGAGCATTAAGCCACCAATGTGAGCCATACCAGGGACTCCAGCTTCCCTCATTGCAAACAGGAGACTCAAGCGCCACCTGATAGTTGTCGCCTGTGGGAGTTCCGCAGTCTGGCGTATCTATCAAATCTTTACCGCCAGTGGAAAACCAGCAGACCGCATCTTGGCCGGCTGAGCTCTGGCACCAGTGTCTGGCTCCAAACTGGGCAGGCTCTCGTGAAGTGCCGGGGCGCTCATTGATTTTCAAACCTAGTGTCGAATCTTTACCGCCAAACAACAGGGTATCTTTTTCCGACGGGCTCAGCGATGTGAAATCAATTTCGGAATAATAACTGGGATCGATGTCGAGGTAATGTTGACGGAGCGTATCATACCGGCTATCGGTTAGATCCGATGGCCCTTTTGCCCAACAAAGCGGACTCAGGAGGACGCAGCCTCCGACAAATAAGACACTGGTTGTCACCGCGGTTCTTTTTCGTATGCTCGTCATAACGGAGTCCCCTTTACTTTGGTAGCTTTGCGCCATATGGTTTAGCCTGCATTATGCAAGTATAGGCGCTAGGGTTGCATAAATATACGAGTGGTTTTGTGACAGTCGTCGCAAGATCACATAAAAACCCCACGAGTGTCGATAACGATCTTTTGATTAAGCGTTGATTTAGGGATGTTTTTGAACGCTTTGTGATCGACAAGCACCACCACTACATTGGCTTTGTCTAATGCCTCCTGCAGGCCTACCAGCTGTGCATTTTTATCCGCAAACTTTGGTGGCAACTGGTGGATGTTAGGCTCTACCAGCAATATTTCACCGATATTTTTGTCAATTAAATCCAGCGCAATTTCAACGGCAGGGCTTTCACGTAAGTCGTCAATATCCGCCTTGAAAGACAGCCCTAAGCAGGCAACGACAGGCTGCTTGAGCTGATCAGCTTTCTGCACAACCTGATCAACCACATAATGCGGCTTGCCGTCATTCACTTCGCGCGCTGTGCGGATGATACGCGCTGCTTCTGGAGCTGCATCGACAATAAACCATGGGTCAACAGCGATACAGTGACCGCCAACGCCTGGACCTGGGCTGAGAATATTGACTCTAGGATGGCGATTGGCCAAGGCGATAAGCTCCCAAACATTGATTTTTAACTGATCGCAGATAATGGATAGCTCGTT
>DFOV01000121.1 GCA_002376965.1 Gammaproteobacteria bacterium UBA3532 | reverse complement strand
CGCTAGGCGGCATGCTTTCGGCCATGCTCAGTATTTTCTTCGGCTCATGAATGCTGAGTGGCTGGAAATTTCTTGCGCAAAACGCCGTGAAATCATCCTTGATGGCTTTACTGCCGCATCCATGCGGCAGGAATTTGCTCCAGAAACATCCAGCCACTCAGCATTCAAGCGATTAGCCTAAGCTACTTGCACTTAGCCCTGTGATCCCTTCTAATGGTATGGCGTAATGAGTAAGCCTGTGAACATCAATCATGACACGCTCAAGGAGTGACCCTATGACTGGATTCAACGAGTATATCGCAACCATCGACTGGCCTCACTTAACCCAGTTGGGAATCAAAATACTGCTTATTCTGGCTGTCGCCTTTATCCTATCCAAGGTGATCCGCCACTTTCTCAAACGCCTCGAACAACACCTGATACGGCGCAGTCAGGCTGAAGGCGAACCGCCTTCCGAATCACGCAAGCGGATTGAAACCATCGTTATGCTGGTGCGCCAAGGCATACGTCTGGCTCTGTGGATCGTAACAGGACTGATTATTCTTACCGAACTAGGCATTGCCATCGGCCCCATCATTGCCAGCGCGGGAATATTGGGGTTAGCTGTTGGTTTTGGTGCCCAAAACCTGGTACGAGACGTTATATCCGGCTTTTTTATTATTCTGGAAAATCAAATCAGAGTTGGTGATGTCGCCATGCTTAATGGAACCGGTGGACTGGTCGAGAAAATCCACTTTCGTACCACTGTATTGCGCGACTTAGGCGGTGTTGTTCATATCTTCCCCAACGGCACTATTACCACCATCAGCAACCTGACCAATGGCTGGTCGGCCTACGTGTTTGATATTGGTGTCGCCTATAAAGAAAATACCGATCGCGTTGTTGATGTAATAAAAAGCGTTTGTCAGGACATGCGCAACGACGACGTATTCGGCCCATCCATCATTGCTGATGCCGAGATCTTTGGTGTCGACAAGCTGGCGGATTCTGCCGTCGTCATCAAAGGGCGTATCAAAACCAAACCGATCAAGCAATGGGATGTCGGCCGCGAATTTTTAAGACGCATCAAGCTGGCCTTTGATCAACAAAATATCGAAATCCCGTTTCCCCATCGCTCTATTTACTTCGGCGATGCCAGTAAACCTTTTGATATTCGCCAGCTAAACCAGCTACAGGAAGAGCTGACAAAAAAACATCAGCCACCAACAGCAGAATAAAATCCGTACATAAACTGCACAAACTGACTGCTGAGCTACACTCGATCTAGATCAGTCTGTTGGTTTGTGCCCCTACGCTAAACGGGTCCGACACGCATTTTTATATTCAGTTGCAAATTCCTATGTCGACGGATGTCGCAGCCTCGTCTACTCTTACTTTAGATAGTAGCGATATTAGTGGTTGCCGAATACTCATCATAGCGTCGCACTGACTGCCAATGTGATGAAGGACGACGTAGAGCAGTACCTGGCAACTGGCTTTGACGCACATCTAGGGAAGCCCATTGAGCATGACAAGCTCTTCGCATTATTAACGCAGCTACTAACCAAAACAGAAACCGCATAACAAACACGACCAAAAGACCCCATATGACCAAAAAGCTCAGCCAAACTATCCAGTTCAAATTTTTACTTCTTGTTGGTTTAATCTTTTTCTCTTTACTGCTCCAAAGCTTGCTCGTTTATCAGAACAGCGCCTCTACCGAGGAGGGGTTGCAGCGTGAACATCAACTGGTTATTCCGATGCTTGAATCGCTCGATCAGCTGGAAATAGATATCATCCAAATTCAACAGTGGCTAACCGATATAAGTGCAACACGTGGTCAAAATGGCTTGAATGATGGCCTTTCACTGGCCGAACGTTATTATCAAAGTGCACTCAAAGATATTGATGAACTCAATTCGTATCAGGAAGTGTTGTCGATTGATGCATCAAAAATTAAAAAGCATATTGAACAATTCTATCTGTCAGGCAAGCAAATGGCGCAAGCCTATGTTGATGGGGGGCCAGAAAAAGGCAACCCAATGATGACCCATTTCGACGCCAGCTCAGAACAACTACAACAGACCATTATCTCCCTCAAAGACAAGGTAGAGCAGGTGCGTCTTCAGGAAAAAACGGAGCTGTTGGAACGAGCGAGTACATCGATGATGACAGCTAAAGTTTCACTGGCAGTCATAACCATCATCAGCCTGGTTTTGGCCTTTTTTGCCCATCACATGCTTTTCAAACCATTGACCAGCTTTCGTAAACATTTCGACGCCATTAACCAAGGTTCAGCCGACCTTAACTTTCGTTTCGAGATCGAACGAAACGACGAAGTGGGTGCCATCAAACAACAGTTCAACCAGTTTCTCGAAAAGATAGGCCTGCTGGTACAGGATATTACCGCTCATGCCGATAACCTGGCAATGGAATCGCAACAGATCAAATCAATGGCCGGATCAAACAGGGAAAATGCCAATCAACAAAAAGATGAAGTTGACCTGTTCGCTACCGCCATGGAAGAAATGGGGGCAACTTCCAATGAAGTCGCTCAAGGAACCGAGCAAGTCTCTCACGAAGTAAAGCTGGCGGAAGAATCCCTGGGCAAAAGTACTCACCTATCTCAACAAACACAGACGTCGATTGAAACGGCCTCGCAAGCTGTTCAGGAGTCGTCGGACATTATCGCCCATCTCGAACAGCATACCGCAAAAATAGGCACCATGGTCGACATAATAAAGAGCATAGCCGAGCAAACAAATCTTCTTGCACTCAATGCAGCCATCGAGGCGGCTCGCGCTGGAGAACAAGGGCGAGGCTTTGCCGTGGTTGCTGACGAAGTACGCTCGCTGGCCTCACGTACCCAGGATTCCACTCAGGAAATCAATGATGTTATTCAAGAGCTGCAGCAAACAGCGACGCACGCGGTCAATACCATGACCAACTGCCGCCAGCTGATGGATACCAGCGTAGAAAGCGCCATCGAAAACCAGGCCTCTATCCAGTCGGTGAACCAAACCATGGCACTAATAACCAGCATGACCATTCAAACGGCAACGGCAATGGAAGAGCAGTCCAGTGTGGTGAACGAGCATGCACATAATGTCGTTCGGGTTAAGGACATGGCAGAACAATCTGCAGATGCCGCTGATCATCAACTGGAATTGGCAAATCGTATTGATGAACAGGTTTCGGCGCTGAAGGCAATGGCCCACGCATTACAGGGATAATACTGTGCCGGAAGCCAAAACCATCGGCCTATTTATCCTGACCGCACTGGCCGAAATTATCGGCTGCTACCTGCCTTATCTATGGTTGCGAGAAGGAAAAACCATATGGCTGCTGGTACCCGGAGCTCTTAGCCTTGCGATATTCGCCTGGCTGCTCTCATTGCATCCCACTGCCGCAGGCCGCGTTTATGCCGCTTATGGCGGTGTTTATATTGGAATGGCGATTTTGTGGCTATGGCTGGTTGATGGAGTCAAGCCAACGCATTGGGACTTGGCCGGCAGCGCGATAGCCATGCTGGGAATGGCTATAATTATTTTTGCGCCCAAAGGAAGTTAGCCCATGCAATGCCCATCATGCCAACAAGCCTTCAACAAAGAGAAGACGGTTTTATCAACCAAACCGTCACTATTGCCTTGGCAATCTACTCAGCTAATCTGCCCATACTGTAGCGCCCATCTTAAATACGACAAAAAAACCTGCATCACTGCTATCACATTCGCAATAAGTTGGATAGGCGTCGTCATTGCCAGCCTTCTGTATCAGCGCTATGAAATCGCCCTATTTGCCTGCCCCAGTATGATTCTCTTTATCGGCTGGATAGCAAGGCATGCTCGTGTAGTTGCAGATAGCTAGCGAATGTCTTGCCATCCTTAAAAACACACTATATAGTGCCTACCACCTTGGTTGATTACCATATTTAGTAGTCTCGGGAATCCGGTGAGACTCCGGAACTGACGCGCAGCGGTATTGGGGAACGAGCGTAATTAGGCATATGCCAGACACTGACCACAACAGGTTGGGAAGTCATTACGTAAGGCCAGCATCTTGATGCACCACCCCTAAGTCCGAATACCTGCCAGGGAAACATGTACTGCACCTTCGCGCAACAGGTGGGCAGCTGGGCGTTTGTGGTCAAACCATTAACGGGTGCTATTGTTTATGGCATACCAGTGTCTCTTTGCGTGAACAGCAATTAAACGCGATTTAGGAGACAAATATGACAAGCCCCCATACCCCACCATCCCTTCAGGTCATCAAACGTAACGGTACACTGGTAGATTTTGATGCCACCAAAATCAGTATTGCAGTAACCAAGGCATTTCTGGCGGTTGAAGGTAAAGAAGCGGCAGGATCTTCACGTATTCACCGCATCGTGCAAGACCTCACTGAACAGGTGGTTCTTGCTGTAAGTCGTCGTTTGCAAGCTGGCGGAAAGATCCATATTGAAGACATTCAAGATCAGGTAGAGCTGGCGTTAATGCGCGCAGAAGCCTATGCAGTAGCCCGTGCCTATGTTGTTTACCGAGATGCTCATGCTCAACAGCGCGCACGCATGGCACCATTAGAGGCCCATCCAACCTTAACTATGTCGCTTGATGATGGAACCAGATTGCCCTTGGATCTTGGCTTAATGAAGTTTCACGTGGAACAAGCCTGCCAAAATTTAAGTGATGTTGACGCCAATGCCGTACTAGAGGATACACTGAAAAGCTTATATGACGGCGTTCCTCAGACCGATATCTTACCAGCCTTGGTCATGACAGCCCGCAGCCATATAGAATTTGAACCACAATACAGTCAGGTCAGCGCCCGCTTATTACAACATCAACTAGGATTAGAAGTGGCCTCGGCACTTTCGCTATCCAACGATAGCAACCCACAAAGCTTCTACCCCCTCGCCTTTACTCACTTTATCAAGTTCGGCATGCAACATGATCTACTCGATGAGCGGCTCGCTATCTACGACCTTGATAAGCTAGCCAGCGCGCTTCAACCCGAGCGTGATAACCAGTTTGGCTTTTTGGGTATGCAAACTCTTTATGACCGCTATTTTATTCACTACGAAGGGCAACGCCTCGAACTGCCCCAGGTCTTTTTCATGCGTGTAGCGATGGGGCTGGCACTCAACGAGGAGAATCCCGATGAGCATGCTATCGCGTTCTACAATCTGCTCTCCTCATTCGATTACATGGCATCGACTCCTACGCTCTTTAATAGCGGAACCCAGCATGCACAGCTATCGTCCTGCTATTTGACGACCATAGGTGATGACTTGGGAGATATTTATAGCGCTATCAAAGACAACGCATTGCTATCAAAATGGGCAGGCGGACTAGGTAACGACTGGACACCCGTTCGGGCGCTAGGTAGTCATATTAAAGGCACCCATGGCAAAAGCCAGGGGGTTGTGCCCTTCCTTAAGGTTGCAAATGATACTGCCGTTGCCGTTAATCAAGGCGGCAAACGTAAAGGTGCGGTTTGTGCTTATTTAGAAACCTGGCATTTAGATATCGAAGAGTTTTTAGAGCTGCGTAAAAATACCGGCGATGAACGACGCCGTACGCATGATATGAATATCGCCAATTGGGTGCCGGATTTATTTATGGAACGAGTACGCCAAGATAGCCACTGGACGCTTTTCTCACCGGATGACGTACCCGATTTACACGACTTGTATGGCGATGCCTTCCGCCAACGCTATCAGACTTATGAAGCGCAAGCCAGTGAAGGTTCAATCCGTATGAGCAAACAGGTTTCTGCCTTACAATTATGGCGCAAAATGCTCACGGTGCTGTTTGAAACAGGTCACCCTTGGATCACCTTTAAAGATCCGTGCAACCTTCGCTCTCCACAACAACATGTTGGCGTGGTTCATTCGTCTAACCTGTGTACCGAAATCACCTTAAATACCAGCAAGGATGAAATTGCCGTTTGCAACCTAGGCTCGATTAACTTGGCTCAACATATTCGAGGTGGCGAACTAGACACAGGGATGTTAGAACGAACAATTACTACCGCGATGCGCATGCTCGACAATGTGATCGACCTGAACTTCTACGCCGTTCCTCAAGCCCGCCACTCCAATATGCAGCATCGACCAGTTGGGCTGGGTATTATGGGCTTTCAAGATGCGTTGTATCAAATGCAGCTCAGTTACGCCAGTGCCGAGGCGGTGGAATTCGCCGACTTGGCGATGGAACAAATCAGCTACTTATGTATAAAGGCATCGTCGCTATTGGCAAAAGAACGCGGAACCTATGCCAGTTACCAGGGTTCTTTATGGCAGCAAGGTATCCTGCCCATAGACTCTATTGCCAAGGTCGAAGAGGCACGAACAAAACCCGACTTTTCACTCAACCGCGATGGCCAACTTGACTGGACACCCATTCGCCAACTGGTTGCCGAACATGGTATGCGCAATAGTAATGTGATGGCCATTGCCCCAACAGCAACCATATCCAATATTGTTGGCGTATCCCAATCCATCGAACCAACCTATCAAAACCTGTTTGTTAAATCCAACCTGTCTGGCGAGTTCACGGTGATTAACCCGGCCCTGGTCAACGAACTAAAAAACCAGGGCTTATGGGACAACGTCATGGTCAATGACTTGAAATATTACGATGGTTCAGTACAGCAGATCGACCGTATCCCCGATAGCATCAAATACCGCTATGCCACCGCATTTGAGATCGATCCTCGCTGGCTGGTTGAAGCGGCCGCCAGGCGCCAGAAATGGATCGATCAAGCCCAAAGCCTGAACCTGTATATGGCCGAACCCTCCGGCAAAAAGCTCGATGCCTTGTATCAATTGGCTTGGGAGCGCGGCTTAAAAACAACCTACTACCTACGTTCACTCGGCGCGACAGGCGCGGATAAAGCCACATCTGTCAACGCACCTCCGGTCTGCAGTATTGACAATCCAGACTGCGAAGCCTGCCAGTAATTGCGACTTTGGCCGAAGGTAGGGGGAGTTCAAACAGGTTCTTCAACACAAAAATCAAGGATGATTTTTGAGGAAAATCCGCGTCAGGAACGCGTATTTTCTGGTGTTGGAGGTTCTGGTTGGATTCCCCCCGCCTTTGGCCTTAACAAGAATTTTTTAGAGCCTATTTCAAGGAGCCAACCATGTTAGACTGGGAATCCACCACCCAATTACCCAATAATGCCACGCCCGCCCCTAAGCCCGTAAATGTCGAAGACAAGCGCGTTATCAACGGCGAAACCGATGTTAATCAGCTCGCACCCTTCAAATACCCCTGGGCCTGGGAGTATTTTATGAACGCCAATAAAAACCACTGGACGCCTCTAGACATCAATATGGCTCAAGACGTTCATGACTACCATCACCGCCTCAGCAGCGCCGAAAAGCACCTGTATGAAAATGTACTCGCCTACCTGACCACATCCGATATCCTGGCTATGCGCAATATTGGTCTAGCGGTGATGGAAAAAATGACGGCTCCTGAGCTACAAATCTATCAAGCCAGACAGGTCTATGAAGAATCTCTCCACACCTGGACCTATCAACACTGCATCGAAACGCTTAACCTCGACCAACAAGAAATATACAACCGCTACCGCATCGTTCCGCAAATTCATCATAAGATCCAGATAGCCAATCAGCGCCTCAACGCCGCCATGTCTCCTAGTATTAACTTGAAAAATCACGACGACCTGCACGAATTTATTATGTCGTATCTTTTCTTTGCCGCCGTTTTTGAAGGCTGCTGGTTTTACAACGGATTCAGCCCCATTTTTGCATTGCAGCGACGTGGCTTAATGCGCGGCACTGGCGAGCAACTGCAATACATACTGCGCGATGAAGCCATGCATTTCTCATTTGGCTTAAAAGTGGTTAATCAAATCCTCGACGAAGAAAACATCACCCTCGATCCACAAGCTGTGATGGAGATGTGGCACGAATCAGAAGCCGCTGAAATGGCCTATGCCAAATATATCTTGCCCCAACCAATCCTAGGCTACTCCTCCGACTACCACAGCGAACAATTTCGCTTTATCGCCAACCGCCGCGCCCGAGCCATTAACCAACCAGAACCCTTTCCTGGTGCCAAAAATGTATCCCCCTGGCTAGACGAGCAAGCCAATATGCGCAAGGAAAAGAACTTTTTTGAATCACGGGTAATTGAATATCAAACGGGGGCGTCTTTGGAGTGGTAACCCGTTAGATCTGCCAAACAACTAAAGCCTGAGCCACACTCTCGTCGGTATCTTTATCACCCAGCTTGTTTTGCCACAACTGGTATTCAATCCCTAAATAGAGCTGGTCTTTGCGTTTAAACAGCGCATTGCCAGCATCCCAACGGAATTGCGGCTGAGCTAATATCCAGGCGGCCACTTCCTGATCAAACTCGTTGTCGCGCTTGGCAATGTATTCCATATGACCAGTGAATTCAAAGAATTGCTCACCGATTTGGAAGGGTCGACTCCAGCTGACATCGACCCACCAGCTGTTGTCTTGGCGTGGCGCACCACCGCTGGCTGCACCTTCGCTGTCATCAATATAAGCAGCTATATCGGTATTTAAAAAGCGAAAGCCAGCCGCTTCCCAGCTAAAGCGAATACCTGGTAGGTATTTCACCACATTGGGGTCAGCGCCAACGTTGATGCCGAAAACGGGGCCAATATCTTTTACCGGGCCGAGTCCAACCTCTCTATCGAACATGTGACTCAAGCTTAAGCTGGCATAAAACTCGACGTAGAAATCACGATCATTAAACCCATCTTCATGGTCATCCACTAGATAATCCACGAAAAAGAACGTGGTACCGTATTTCCAGCCACTCGCATTTTGCAATGTGGTTATAAACGTATCACTAGTTTCACCACCAGCAAAGCTTGGAGCATCCAACTTTCCCCATTGAAGATGAACCTCTGTATCGCTCCAATCGGCTGCATGTATGCCGCAGCAAACCCCAGCTAGAAGTATGGTTCCCAGTATTTCTTTCATCTTGACGACCTCTGGTTATGTGATGTGTTGGCCTTGCTGTCCTGCGGAGATTCCTCTATCAGCGCCTGAAGCGCAGCGACAGTCATCGGCTTACCAAACGCCCAGCCTTGCCCATATTCAACCCCCATGGCGCATAACCTTTGGTGTT
Source organism: Gammaproteobacteria bacterium UBA3532 (assembly GCA_002376965.1). Lineage (GTDB taxonomy): Bacteria > Pseudomonadota > Gammaproteobacteria > Enterobacterales > UBA3532 > UBA3532. Next base: position 1,037 of record DFOV01000121.1, on the reverse strand, counting down.
GTAAGGCATTTTCAACGCCTTCTGCCACCACCTCCATATTTGTTTCATGGGCTATATCGACTATGTGTTTAATTAAGCTGGATTTGATCGCACCTTCTTCAATATCCATAACAAAGCTACGGTCAATTTTTAAGATATGGCTGTGTATTTTCTTGAGCTGGTGCAGGTTGGAGTAACCAGTGCCAAAGTCATCTATCGCAATGATAAGGCCTTTTTCGCTAAGAGCTGCCAAATGCTTTTGAGCACTGCGGGCTTCCAGGTATTCGTCTTCTGTGATTTCAAGCACCACCTGAAACAGGCAATCAGCAATGTCTTCGCGCTCAGCAATAGCGGCAATTGCATTGTTAATTACATCAGCTGGAAATATATTGAAGTTGACCTTAAAGCCTTCACTAGCCCCTTGAATTCGGGATATTTCTGCTAAGCCTCGGGATAAAATATAGTCGGTGAATGGCCAAGTAAGGCCGAGCTTTCTAATAACGGGAATGAATTCAACGGGGTACAGCTCCCCATATTTATCCTTAAACCTGGCCAACACTTCACAACCCACCGTTCGACCACTACTGAGCTCAACGACGGGTTGGTAAAGGCAATAGAAATTTCCACCAGCCAAGCCCCGACGTAAGCGTGACTTAATTGAATGACGTATCCGCAAATAACGAAACGTCAGAAGAAACACAAAGATCCCAACAAATAGACTTAAACAAGCAAAAAGAATGATAAGCATTGAATGCTGATAAACCATCTCTGTTTTATCAGCCATAACAACGGCACAAAAGCCCTGCTCACATTGCTTAAGTAATACTTGCTCTGTCGACGCTGATTGATTGAGTTGCTGGTATAGCCCCTTTTGCCCGGCCAGATGGTAAACCTCTGTACCAGCGTATACCACTTGCCAATGAAAAGGAGCGGTTTCAACCCTGCTCAATTCAACCGGATCGACCACTGCATTAAAACGGTCACGTCTTAGAATAATAGCGGCATATTTTTTATCAAAAAAAATTAGCTCTCGTGCATGCCAGTATTCATAACCCTGA
>DFOV01000175.1:1115-18102 GCA_002376965.1 Gammaproteobacteria bacterium UBA3532 | reverse complement strand
ATCTCCCGGGAATGCCCCTACATTATCAACGCTAAGAGCAAGCTCAAGATCAGCTTGAGGCAGGTCTGGCCAGCCTATATCTTTCAAAGCTTGAAAGGTTAGCTGAGGAAAATGGCGCACATGATTTTTCGAGTTCAGCCAAACGGGAACCGGGTTTACCTGCTCAGACCAAAAGAAATAATGGCGATTGAATGACATAGGAGCCGCACTTAACAAGGCTTGCCCGCTGCTGTTTACTCCTTCATTAAGTTGAGTTGCGGCATAGGCGGTAACGGTATCACCTTGCCAGGAAAGCTCTTCGCTCTCGGACTCTAAAGTGGCTAGAACGGCCAATCGCTCCGCTGCCGTCATATCACTCAATAAGCTTGATTGAGAATTGGAATAGACATGTTTTGAAAACACATCCGCTCGAAAGTTGATGAAATTCCCATCAGATGATTGGAGTGACGTATACAATCCCAAACCACGAGCCAGCTCACTTAGAGTAAAAGTAACTAAATCTATTTGTCCCTCAGCCGGATTAGCATCCAGGCCAAGATACCAGGAAGCGTCAGGAAGACAGTTGCCACCAATGTTGGCATTGATAACGAAATTTACTTCGGCACTGGCACCGTTAAGATCGCTACCGGTAATGGAATTAGCTAGAGCGACAGGGTAAACCACAGAGCTATCAGGAATACCGACAAAGTTGCTTTCAAACTCTCTAGGAACGGCATAACCATAAACGGGATCGCCAGAATCACACCCGAGATCCGTTGAAAAACTGGTGCTCACAACGATCGGCACATCGGAGACCAGCATACTGGCCCAGATACTCGCCGCATAGTCCAGTGCATTTTGGCGTTGCTCGCCCAATGTTGTACCTTCATTACCGCCAACGGGTTCAGCCTCAGAGGCATCATTTAAGCCTTCACCAGCACCATCGTCATTACGAATAACAATAGGCGCACTGACACGCGAGCGAACGGAAAGCGTCACAGCAGAATAATCATCTTCTGCGGTAGCCTGATTATTCGCTACCGAGTCTGCATCGCGTTCATCCACAGCAATGAGTTCGGCCACCACGGCGGCATCACCGACCGTATCACTAACCACCAAAAGCGTTAACTCAGCTTCACTTCCTACCGGTAGCGTAGGAATATTCCACTGAGAGCTGGCATACGAGCCAAGATTAGCCGAGGATTGTAGCTCTGATAAATCACTGGCATATGACATACTAATTACCAAGCCATGCGCATCGTCTGGCCCATCATTGACGACGCGATATATAACTTCGGTATGCTGATCAGTGTATGGACGAATAGACGAAGACTGGCTGAGAATAGCGATATCAACCAATGGTAGCCTTAGCGATGCCGATGCAAAGTCATCTTCTTCTGTATTCTGATTATTGGGGGTGGAGTCGCTGTCATTGGCTGTGGTAGCAACGATCTCAGCGCTACTGGTTATATCGCTCTCATTGTCAAAACGTGCTGTCAAATTTAGGCTGGCTGAACTAGCTGCGGCGACAGACGCAATGCTCCACAGTCCATTGCTATAACTGCTGTCTCCGCTGACCAAGGTTAACCCTTGAGGCAACGAGTAAGCCACTTGAATATCGCTTGCCGCATCGGGTCCAGCATTATCAACCTGCAATGAGATAGTGACGTTTTGGCCATGCTGCGCAATGCTTGGGCTTATTTGATGTATCAGAGACAAGTCGGCATAAGTGGGTGGAGCAGCAGCAACACACAATGAGCCATTACGGCTGACAGCAGCAGGTTCACCATCATTAAAAATAACGCTATCTTGAGTAAAAGAAAGAGCCGAACAGGCATTTTCTGTCGCATTCTGATTGATTGTGAATTCGATATAGACCAACGTTGAATCACTATCAGTGACAATATCAATCGACTGACTATCTGCTGCTGAAACTCTAATACGACCCAAGGCTGGCTGGTTAGCAACCACAGCGTCCCATTGTCCGATTAGTGTGTCGGAAGTAATGATCTGATTAAATGAGACAATGGCGGGGTCGAAATTCAGTTCAAACTCAAAAGCTCCTACCCGCTGGTAAGCAGCGACCTCTCCGACCACAACAGGCACACGCATCGTCGAACCAGCTTGAGCCGATTGGTTTTCGCTGATCCAAACACTGACGCTCGCAGCGAATGCAGATCCACAAAATAGAATGGACAACACTAGAAGCCACAAATAACCAAGACAGCTTAACTTTGATTTTACGCGCATTGGCTCCCCCTATCGGGTCTTATTTCATACGTACTAAGGCGACTTATCGACGTCATTTTGTGGTGACGTCGGTACTAATTTATTCACTTTCTTTTTGCCGACATCCTTTTCGGAACTATCCGTTGATGTTGGCGGACAGTGCTTTTGGTATTGCTGGTAGCGACCTTTTAAATCAACAATCACCGTACCATCTTCTAACACTTGCTGTTCCAGCCCCTCATCCGACTGCAAGGGGGGGCACTCAACCAGTTCATCGACTTTTGGAGTTTCTTCGGCATGCTCTTTATTTGGCTGGTTATATATCATGGATGGAGGGGCACTATCCGCTGAAGACTTTCCCATTCCAGATGCCTCTGGCTCATCAGAGTGAGAACACCCTACCAATAGGACGATTAACATCCAGCGCAGAACGAAGGCCATATAAAAGCTTTACTGCTCCGCCGGATGAATCACCTTTTCATCGGGTCCATGCTCGTGTGGTTCCTGGCTATAACAGTGAGTATATTTTTCACCGTTTTCGCCAAGCTTCATCACCATTGCTGATTGGAAGCGACCTTGCAAATCGACAATTACCGCGCCATTTTCAAGGTGTTGCTCTTGGAGACCTTCATCGGAGGTACTGACCATTTCGCTAAGTGCTTGCTGAATATCCGCATCCCCACCAGACATAGGCGCATTCGCCGAAGTAGGGCCAGAACCGGGCTCAACAAATATATTCTCCTCTCCAGCAGCTTGCTTTTCGGGATCAATAGTCACCGTCATGCCACCGCCCAGCAGAGCTTGAGACTCAACTTCGGGCGAGCCAGCCACTGAAATAAGAGGGACAAATAAAAGGATAGAGAGAAAACTACGCAAGAAAACCATGACAAACCCTCATTTTGAAAAATAGACCTCGATTAGAATAGTATAGATCTTATTCAATAAAATGAGACATGGTTAACAAATAAACTGTGAACCAGTTCACAGTTTATTTGTTAACCAAACATTGGCTACCCACCTATAGTTTATCAATTAGACACCGCACGCAAAAAAGCCAACATTGCGTTGGCCTTTTTACCCTGAGAGAAATTGTTGCCTTAAAAAGACGAAACTAGCTAACTAATCCTAACCAGGATTTTTGTTGCTTAAACAGGCCCTCGTGGGCTTGATAAAGCAAACTCTCTGGCACACTGGCACTACAAATACCCTTTGAAATGGCAAAATGTTCGACCTTACGCCATTTTTTCACGCCCTTCTCCAGATCGATAAGAACGGGCTTTTCAAGTGGTCTGTGTTGACTATCCATTAATACCGCGACCTGCGCCTGCAAACGCTTATTCTTATCATGCGATACAACCATGGCAACCGAATGATCATCTAATTCCACCAAGGAACCGGCAGGATATATGCCAACAGCTTGAATAAAACTTTCTACCAGTTCAGCCTCGAATAAAACATCTTTCACCTTAAACAAATTGCTGATCGCATTTGCCGGTGTTAGATGTCCTTTACCACAATATGGATTAAGTTGGAGTTCAAATTCTTCTATCATTCCAGCTACCCGAGCCCCAAACGGAATTTGAATTCCCATTCTTTGCGCTGGATAACCACTGCCATTGTGACGCTCGGTATAATTAGCCAAAATATCGATAACATCTTGGTCAATATTTTTAAAACGAGCCACTTCATCACAGGTAATAGCAATATGCTTTTGGTATTCTTCTGAAGGCTCGGTGAATGAATACCTTGCCAAAACATCTTCAGCCAATTGACTTTTACCAATACCTGTCAGCAACAGGGCCGAAGCAATTTTTCTAACTTCCACCTTTTCCAGGCCAACTTCGCGACCAAATATACAGGCCCATATGGCAAGGCGTATACAGTGACGGAAAATGTCGTTATGACAACGATGAATTTTAGCCAACCAGCCACTAGCGTCGGGATTACGAATGACTGATTCCACCAAAAGACCAACACGTTGACTTAACCTTGAATAATCTGGCTGTTGATTTTTACGAATATTTGACAGAACACTGGTCAGCTCAATCCCTATCTCACTAACGACTTGCTCAGCCACCTTCACTTCCTTATTGAAGGACGTTATGTTTTCATAACTGTTTCGACAGTGATTCTTCTTCCACCCATCGTTACCAACATTCAGTTTAGTTAAACGATGACGAACAGATGTTGACTCTTCACTTTTACTAACTGGTCGAGAGCGAATATTAACAATAGAGGCTGTAGAAAGTGGTATCGCAGCAACATTGGTACTTTGGGTTCGATCAATATAAACAAAATTACAAACGTGCTCAATTCGTTCCAAATCTTCCTGACTCTCTAGAAGTAAACCTTCTAAAGGAAAGCTGGTTTCGATCCATGGTCGATCTAACTTGCTGATAAACATCCCTATACGCAAATCCGTCACACAAACGCGTTCTGTTTTTGTTTCAGTAAACTCTTTCATCATTCGACCCTCTTCTTCAGAGTTTGGTCCCTCAAGACCCGCTAACCATAACCTGTTCAGCTTCGCAATCACTATTGCTAGGTAACAATGAATTGTTTGGTAATAATGAATTGCTTGCTCTATGGTTCTAGATTAATCCATCTCATTCGAATAGACAGTGAACCAGATTACAAACTAACCAAAAATCCTTTCCATACTTCTATTATGTAACAGTTCTGCCAAACAGTTCACATTATTTCGCTGTCATTTAGCGCCGAATAGCGTCATTTAGCGTCGTAGCTGTCTCAATTTGGCGACAGGTAATCAGTGAGAGGCTTTGGACGGCCAACGTAATAACCCTGTGCAAAATCAACCTTAATGAGTGTAAGCAAATGAAGAATTTGGGCATTTTCTACAAATTCCGCTATGGTTTTCAACCCCATAACATGCCCTATGTCGTTAATTGATTTGACCATTGCCAAATCAATCTCGTCATTATCGATGTCCTTAACGAAAGAACCGTCGATTTTTAAATAGTCCACCGGCAAATTTTTTAAATAGCCAAACGAACTCAACCCACTACCAAAGTCATCCAGTGAAAACTGGCACCCCAGGGCTTTAAGACGTTTTATAAATTCAATGGCAATAGGTAGATTGGCGACAGCAGCGGTTTCTGTTATTTCAAAACAGATCAGGCTTGGAGGAACCATCGAGAGTCCCAATTGCTCCTCTATATATTCAGCAAATCCAGCCGAACAAATACTGGTACCCGACAAATTTACAGCAAACTTATTAAATTTCTTTTGCAAATCTGGTTGGCTGTTCAGTGTGCCAAGTAGTCGCCGAATAACCCACTTATCAAGAGACGGCATCAGGTTATAGCGTTCAGCAGCCGGAATAAATGTTCCAGGAAGCGCAATGCCATTATCATCCAGCATTCGAATAAGGATCTCACAATCTTTCTGCCCGGATTTCATATGAATAATCGGTTGGCAGAAGAGCGTATATCGATCATTTTCCAATGCTTGAGTAATTTTCGACACCCACTGCATTTCGCCTGCTCGAGCATAAACCTGGGCATCACTGGCTTCGTATACCTTAATCTGGTTCCGCCCTGCTTCCTTAGCAAGGTTACATGCATTGTCTGCAAGGCTTAACATCTCTATCTTACTGGGAGAATTTCCTGTGACCTCAACAACACCAATCGAAACGCTAAGTGGAAAAGTGTGGTTTTCCCACTGAAACCGACATGACTCCACAACGTCACGCAACTTTTCGGCGACCTGTAAACCCTGCTGCAACTGACAACGCTCTAATATTACCCCAAATTCATCACCACCAAGCCGCCCAAGCGTATCCATCTCGCGTAAACAGTGGTTGAGTGATTGAGAAACCTGGACCAGCAGCTGATCGCCAGCGGCATGACCACAGGTATCATTGATCACTTTAAACTGGTCCAAATCGAGATAAAGCAAGCAGGATACCCAATGAAACTGCTGTGACTTCTCTAGAACAGATGTGAGCCGGGCTTCAAACTCAGTGCGATTAATGAGTGTAGTGAGCGGGTCATGAGCGGCCTGGTAGGATAACGCGCTGACCAAACGGCTTTCAGGAGTTTCATCGCGAAAGATGAACAATATCCAGTGTTTATTCTCAACTTCGATCAGCTTATGGTATATCCTCAATGTAAGCTCAGCTCCATCCTGAAGCAGCGTTAATCGAGCATCTTCGTTCTCGACTACCTTGCAATCAAGCTCTCCATCAGGAAATAGTAACAGCGTATGCTTTTCTTCGGACATGGTCGATAGTCGCGCCATCCAATCGTCAACATGGCCAAGTCCAAACTGAAACTGAGTACCCTCAGGCAGTTCAGCATGCTTTTTTAGGACCCTGTTAACATATCCAACCCTTCCAGCGATATCACTTAAGATGAGACCATCGTCCAATACGTCCATAAGCGCAAATAACGCCGCATTGGAGGTAATCGACTCGATCTCCTTATCGTTATCCAATGCCAGGCTCCTTTGCCATATCAATGTCACCAATGCACATGCCACCAACCAGTAAATTAGAAGTTCCTAAAACACGAACAAAACAGTTAGTTACCTTTTCACAAGCCTAGACGAAGAATGGATAATCGCAATACATCCTAGTTAAAATTACTCAAAATTTATTGCGGTTGAATGGCCGCCAGGTATAACCAACCGCTGAGGCGAACTGCTGCCAAACGCATTGAAAATAGGCGATGAATTGTCGAAATATTTTCCAATCCAGCCTTAAAATGGGCTAGAATGACGGCACTTATGCGTCGCGCAAATGATAAAAAAGTTGCCGCTACCATGCATGCTTCTGCAAATGTCTGCATATAGTCTATATTTTGGAAAAGAATTTATATTAACACAGGAAGATAGAGTCACTATGTCAAACATATCTCTCAGTCGTGAAGACATCGACAAGCTAATAGGCGCCGATCACTGGTCACCAAGATCGATACTGGGTTTCCATGAAATCTCAGACAAAGACAATAAAACCGTCTGGGTGGTAAGAGCCCTGGAAACAGATGCGAAGCAAGTCTTTTTATTCTGGGATGATCAAACCGAGGATGATGCTGTAGAGCTGGAAAAAATTGACGATAGGGGTCTTTTCCAAATAACCCTGGAGCCCAGGGAACAACTTCAACCCTATCAGCTCAAGACCGTTTATGCCGATGGCAATACTCATATTAAACACGATGCATACTACTTTGCCCCACAGCTGACTGACTTGGATCTATTCCTGTTCGGTGAAGGTGAGCATCATAAAATCTATTACAAACTAGGCGCACACATCACGGTACAAGACGGCGTTAAAGGTACACTTTTTGCCGTTTGGGCACCCAGCGCCCGCCGAGTATCAGTCGTTGGCGATTTTAATATGTGGGATGGGCGCAAGCACCCAATGGAAAATCGCGGCCCATCCGGCATTTGGGAACTTTTCATACCAGAGATCGGCGAAGGCACCATATATAAGTACGAAATTCAAACCCAGCACTCTGGAACTATTCTTAAAGCAGACCCCTATGGCTTTCAGATGGAAGTTCGCCCTGCAACAGGTACTATTGTTGCCGACATTAATAACTACGAGTGGAATGATCAGGAGTGGATTGAAAAACGCGCCAGCGTTGATCCCCTTACTCAACCAATCAACATATACGAAGTTCATCCAGGCTCTTGGAAACGGATACCAGAAGAAGGTAACCGCTTTCAAACCTACCAAGAGATGGCAGATGAGCTTATCCCCTATGTGAAAGAGATGGGATATACCCATATCGAGTTCATGGGCCTTGCAGAGCATCCGTTTGACGGTTCCTGGGGTTATCAGGTGGTGGGCTATTATGCAGCGACCTCTCGCTTCGGCTCACCTCAAGGCTTAATGTACTTTATTGACCGCTGTCACCAGGAAGGTATCGGAATTATTATGGACTGGGTGCCAGCCCATTTTCCGAAAGACGCCCATGGTCTAGGCTGGTTCGATGGCAGTCATCTGTATGAACATGCAGACCCACGCCAGGGCGAACACATGGACTGGGGCACCAAGATCTTTAATTATGGACGCAATGAAGTCCGCAACTTCCTGGTTGGTAATGCACTGTTTTGGATGGAGTATTACCACATCGACGGAATCCGTGTTGATGCAGTAGCATCCATGCTATATCTTGATTACAGCCGTAATGAAGGAGAGTGGATCCCGAACCAGTACGGCGGACGTGAAAACCTTGAAGCGATTCACTTCCTGAAAAACCTTAATGAGAAAATTTTCGAGTATCATCCAGGCGTTCTTTCCATCGCCGAAGAGTCTACCGCCTTCCCAGGCGTAAGCTCACCGACCTATGCTGGTGGTTTAGGCTTTAATTTCAAGTGGAATATGGGCTGGATGAATGACACCCTGCGCTACATCGAAAAAGATCCGGCATATCGTAAGTACGATAACAACCTGATTACGTTCTCCTTGGTTTATGCCTTTACCGAGAACTTCATTCTTCCGATTTCACATGACGAAGTAGTACACGGTAAGCGATCGCTGTTGGATAAGATGCCAGGCGACTTGTGGCAAAAGCGCGCTAACTATCGAATTTATCTTACGTTTATGTGTGGCCATCCAGGTAAGAAACTGTTGTACATGGGCAATGAGTTTGGCCAATGGCAGGAATGGAAAGAGTCGCAAAGTCTCGACTGGGACCTTCTTGACTATAAAGATCACAAACAACTCCAGGTGTTCTGCAAAGAAATCAACCACTTGTATAAAGACAATCCCGTACTATTTACAAATGATTTTGATAGCAGTGGCTTTGAATGGATTGACTTCCATGATCACGATAACAGCGTCTACTCCTTCTTACGTAAAGGTAAAGACGAAAGTGATGGCAAGCCGATTTTATTTGTATTTAACTTCACCCCCATACCTCGAGATAACTATATCCTAGGAGTCCCTGAAGCTGGAACCTATAAGAAAGTATTCGATAGTGATGAAGAAAAATACGGTGGTTCAGGTTATAACAAGCAACAAGACATTGTTGCCGAAAATACAGAAAGCCACGGGCGTCCTGCTCGCGTATCCATAGATATCCCACCTTTGGGCGCTATCGCACTGCAACTTAGCTAGTCATTTTGACCAATGCTAAGGCATAAAAAAAGGAGCGATCAGCTCCTTTTTTTATGCCTTACGGAATCATCATCCACCCGAATCCTCATCAGCTCCAAGCAGAGGCTCCTCACATTCGTTAGCAATCTTAAGAGCACTCTTGCCTGATAGATTGGTATGGAACTTATCGCCACCAGCTTCGAGCAATCGTTTGTATAGGTTGGCATTACAGTCATCGGCAGCCTTCATCAAAGCGGTATGTTGATAGCTGGTCGCTATATTAGGATCAGCACCATTATTTAATAACAGTTCTACTGTATCTTCCCGATTGTTGCTCACCGCATAATAAAGCGCAGTCATTTTACTGAATTTACTCTGCTGATTAATGTCTACGCCCTGTTCCACCAACCAGGTAACCACCGCATTAATTCCTTTTTCGGCCGCAATCATCAGCGCCGTTTGGCCAAGAGTATTAGCCTGGTCAAACTTAAAATAACCTTTGGTCTTAAAGTACTCGAGAATACCGGTGTCTCCCAAACCTATCGCCTCTTCAATAACCTCAAAGTCTTTCACTGAATCGGGGTTAAGCGTTGCTCCAAACTGCTCCATTCTAATTATCTGATTGACATCAGATAGTGGCAGTACTTTCTTAAATCCCATGACATGTAGTCCACACCTATTTAGCTCAACTATGCCAGTAGGTTCATTTTTATTTTCTATATCAAAACGATGTGTTCCAAGAAGCTCACCTTTCTGATCCAATACATTGATTTGCCACATACCACGAGAAAAATCCTCAGCCCCTAACGTAGAGGTAAACCGCTGGCGGCTGCTATCCAAAAGAAACTTTTCACTCTTTACTACCTTTAAATCGTGTTGCCATTGATGGGTAATTGTTGCCCCTTTTTTACCGAAAACTTCGGTGAAGAAAAATAGCTGCTCAAGATCATTCTGAATGTTTTCGCCTAAACAGTGATCCGCACCTGTCCACGAAATATCATCGGTAAACAAGCTACTAATAACGAAACTATCACCAGCGTTGGGACGCTTTTTGACCTTGGCCACTGGTGTATGGATATGATGAGATACACCACCGCCTTGACTAAAAGTCATCGCTTTATCCGCTAAAATACAACCATCAGCTGTTGATACTTTCACTCGCCAATCGCCGGGCGATAGATTTACGCCACTCAGATAAGACCAAGTCCGCCAACGTTGGCTACCTATGTTAAGGCTAACCTCATGACTAAGAGCGCCGTTGAAATACCACTGATGACGAATTTTACTGCCCTTCCCTCTCACTATATCTGTGTAAAAATACAGTCGCTGAGGAGCGCGATAGATAGTGACTAACTCGTCAGCAGGCTCACGATTAACAACATCACTAGTAAACAGCCCCCGACGAACCTCTATAGTTTTATCGCCGCAATCTGTGACATCACCTGATACGGGGTTAGACCAGGCAGGTAAGTTGACAATGCATAAGCACAAAGCGATGGCCAAAAATTGTTTCATTACTACTCCTCAAACTTGGCTGTTATTTAGCGAGGCAATAGCTCGACTAACAGACAGCGTAACGCGATTCATACCCTTCTTTAGCACCGCGCGAATATCATCCATGGTGATTTCTCCTATATGCTTACCGGCAGCCTTATTAACAACAAGGGCTATAGTGCCATAATTCATACCTAACTCTCTGGCCAGGCTGGCTTCAGGCATCCCAGTCATACCAACGATAGTCGCCCCATCTCGCTCCATACGTTCAATCTCTGCAGCGGTTTCAAGACGCGGCCCCTGAGTTGCTCCATAAACCCCTTGCGCAATCACATGATATCCTTCTGCTTTCACTCCATTGATCAGGCATTGTCGAATAGTCTCCGAATAAGGTTCCGAAAAGTCGATGTGCACAACGTCTGAGAGATCATCTTCAAAAAAAGTGTGAGCTCTGCTATAGGTATAGTCAATGATCTGATGCGGTACTACAATATCTCCAGCTTCTAGATTAGAACTAATCCCCCCCACCGCAGCAATAGCAACGACATCTTTGACACCCAAGTGGTGTAATGCCCAAATATTGGCGCGATAGTTGATTTTATGTGGGGGGACACGGTGTGGTTTACCATGCCGAGCGAGAAAAATCACCTCCAACTCACCTAAACAACCCCGCGTTAAATAACCAGAGGGTTTACCATACGGCGTTTGTAAATCGACGGTTTCTAAAGAAGTCAATCCAGGCCAACTCTCAACCCCTGTACCACCAATAATAGCAATCATGATTGCGCCACTGCGTATATGCCGTCCAAGTTTCGCCAATAGCCTTTGTAATCCATTCCGAAACCAAATACATAACGATTGGGGACGTTCAATGCAGTATAGTCGGCCTTAATAGCCAGCTCCCTTTGCCGGTCTTTCTCAGCCAAAACAAAGGTTTTGACCTGTTTTGCCCCTGCAGCATAACAGTAATCAACGACCTCTTTTAGAGTAATCCCCTCATCGAGAATGTCATCAATTAAAACAATCGTTCTGCCTATCAAAGACAAGCGTGGCTCCTTGATCCATTGCAACTCACAGCCGGATATTTCTCCGTCGTATCGGGTTGCATGCAAATAGTCCAACTCCAGCGGGAAATCTAGATAAGTCACTAAATGCCCCAAAGTGACCAGCGCACCATTCATAATCCCAATAAGTAAGGGATTTGAATCGCTCACATCTAGCGCCATCCGTTCGGCTGCAGCTTTCAATGCCTCCTCGACTTGTTGCCTCGTAAAGAGTATGTCAGCACTATCACGCGCAGCCATCAATATATTAAGACTTGCTTCTGGCAATGCTCTCCTCCATCCCTTCAGGGGTAATATCTAGTGGCTCAGCAAAATAGTGCGACATGGATGGCAGCGCCAACTCCGCCCCATAGTTTTCAATAATGCCATTCACCTTCAACATCACGTCTTGTTTAATAGCATGGTAGGTCTGCCAGTCGGTAGTTTTAGTGAAGGTATAAATAAAAAACTCGATTGCGGATGGCGAATATTTATCGAGATTAACCATTATCATTTTCGACTGATCGATCTCCTGGTGTTGTTTAAGCATCGTTTCGACATCGCTAACAATATGACTGATATGATCAGCATCGGTGTAGCGTATACCAAAATACTGGTATATACGACGGTTGGTCATACGTGAAGGGTTTTGAACAGCAATCGTTGTAAATATCGCATTGGGAATATAAAGCGGCCGCTTATCGAATGTTCGGATAACCGTAAGGCGCCAGCCAATTTTCTCTACCGTGCCTTCGATATCACGATCGGGCGAGCGAATCCAATCCCCCACGTTAAATGGTCGGTCTAAATAGATCATCAACCCACCAAACACATTTGACAGTAAATCTTTGGCGGCAAAACCAACGACTAACCCTCCCAGACCACCAAAGGCTAATACACCCGAAATACTATACCCCAGCGTTTGCAACACGGTGAGTACCGCTGTAATGGTGACAGCAAGGCGCATGAGCTTGCTAATTGCTTCTACTGTCGTTTGGTCTAGGTTGTCACGCTTAGGAAGGGTGTATTCAATATAATAGAACTCAAAACCTTTTATAAAGCGAGTCAGAAACCAGGCTACGGCGAAAATGGTTCCAACATAGCGTAACGGCTCAGCGACGTCGAACAATGGCATTTCCGTTTCAGCTTTCAAAATTTCCAAGCTAAGCGATATCCCAATCGTCCAAAACACTAACGCTACCGGTTTGACTAGAGCGGTCAATAATACGTCGTCAAAATAGTTCTTGGTGCGTTCAGCTTTAATATGCAACTGATAGGCAATAAAACGCCAAACCAGATGCAACACGGCACACACAACTAGAATAATAAGCACTTCAGTCGCATTACGCCATTCCGAGTCTTTGAGCCACTGCCCGAGTGTAAATACAGTATCTTCCAAAACTTATCCTTCTATCCAGCGACGCGTCTTAATGCTGCGTTGCGTTCGATAAAGCTCATCCAAATCCAGTTGCTGGCTGCCAGCAAGCGCCAATATGCGAGACAACTGCTGACTTGATGGGCTGATAGTATCTGTCGCCAGCAAGGCTTCGATTTTATCGGGTGCATTACAGACAAGTAAAACATCACAACCAGCCTGCTCAGCGAGCTGTGCTGTTTGATTTATATCTCCGAACTCCTGCGCGCCTTGCATGCTTAAGTCATCACTAAAAATGACGCCTTGGAAACCCAGTTGCTTTCTCAGTATTTCTTGTAGCCAAAGAGATGAGAATCCAGCAGGCATCGCCTTGTCGACCTTTGGATATAATACATGTGCTGGCATAACTGCCTGGTAATTGCTCACCAAATGGGAAAAAGGCTTTAAGCAACTTGCACTGATCTGCTCCAGGCTGCGCTCGTCGACTGGAAGCTCCAGGTGAGAGTCAGCCTCAACATAGCCATGACCAGGAAAGTGTTTAGCCGTCGCAGCCATCCCTGCTTCATGCATGCCAGCCAAAAAACAACCTACGGCTGCTTCGGACTGCTCCGGTGTTCGCCCAAAAGCACGATCACCAATAACCTTGCTACCACCATATTCAACATCAAGTACAGGCGCAAAGCTGATATCGAATCCTAGAGCCAACATCTCCGAAGCCAGCAACCAACCTACGTCCTGAAGTGCCCCGTCGGTGGCACCGTCGCGCTCAGCCAGTTCCAGCATGGGGGGATAACGCGTTATCCCCTCTCGACAGCGTTGGACGCGCCCACCTTCTTGATCAACAGCAACAATCACCTGTCGACCAGCTATCTGACGAACTCGCTGATTAAGCTCGCTAATTTGTTGCGGGCTTTCATAGTTGCGCGAGAACATGATAACACCACAGACCCGAGTATCTTGAAGCCACTTCTCTTCTCGCGACGTAATTTCTGTACCTTCAAGATCGATCATTAAATAAGACATTGCATTTCCTTGCGCCAGCAGTAGCTAATTAGCCGATGACTTGACATCTTCATCGGGGTAACGGATCCAGATATCGTGAATATCATCCATATTTGCTAATAAAATATCGACCAGTTGAGGATCAAACTGCTTGCCCCGCTGCTCTTTGAAATAGTCAACCACTTCAGTTACAGGCCAAGCCAGCTTGTAGGTACGGTGACTCATCAGGGTATCAAACACATCAGCTACAGCAACAATACGCCCCAAAATGTCGATTTCCTCACCCGCTAAACCACTTGGGTAGCCGCTTCCATCCCAACACTCATGATGCTGCAACGCAATGGTCGCACCAAACTGTAATACTGCCTTATTGGAACGTTTCAATAATTGATGACCCAAGCAGGTATGGCTCTTGATTATATTGAACTCTTCATCAGTAAGCTTGCCTGGCTTATTCAAAATTTCATCAGGAATACCGATGTTGCCAAGATCATGCAAAGGCGCTGCACAGCGCAATATTTCAGCAAGCTCCTCAGACATACCGAGCTTAATAGCCAACATATGCGATACTTCAGCGACACGCTCAACATGATGACGCGGCGCATCTGAGTGTGTTTCCACCGCCTCGCCAAGAATGTATACCATTTCGTGCTGGGTTTGCTCCATTTCTTTTTTGAGAAACAGGCTTTCAAAAGCAATGGCTAAATTAGAGCAAAAAAGATCAATCAAGCGGCGATCAAGCTCATCAAGGTGTGCATAATTCTCTATGAAAAGTATATGCTCTACGCCTTTTTCGGTAACAAAATATGCCACTAAAGCATCGTGTTCATATATATTCTGTTTTAGCTCCAATGCCTTTAACATGGAGTCTCGTACCTTTTCAGGCAGCTCACCTCGCAGTTCTTTTTCTACAAAATCGAAGTAACAACCGGTTCCAGCCAGGACATGGTATACACCCGGATCATCCGTTCCGGCGAAAGTTTCACCAAATTTGCAGTAAATCGCATCTTGGCTGACATTAAGTAAACCTGTTAGTTGGCGCAAGGCAGCAGAGGCAAATTGATACATCGACTTCGCCTCAAATAAACGAGCCGAAGCATCAATAACGTGCTCAAGACCATTCCTTGCCGCCTCAAGCGCGACCATGTCACTGTATGAGCGAATAGTTGTGTGAACCAGTGTTTTGAGTTTGGTGGAGGCTAGCTCGGTTTTTTCTTTATAGTCATTGATATCGTATTCGCGGATAATCCGTTCTTCTGGTGCCTGACCAGGCTGGCCGGTGCGTAATACGACTCGCACAAAGTGGTCATCCAGCTCATTTCTAACAAAGTGAACCACATCCAAACCGGCATCGTCGGTTTCCATGACAACGTCCAGTAAAACCAGCGCAATATCGCGATGCCTGTCACTTAATATGGCTTTAGCTTCTTTGCCAGAGTATGCGTGCAAGAACTCGATCGGCCGCCCCAAAACCTCATAGCCGGATAACACCAAAGTCGTTACGTTATGAACTTCTTCTTCATCATCGACAATCAAGATCTGCCACGGGCGGGTAACATGCGCCGGTGATGCATCTTCTTCTTCCCCGGCGAAGCTTAGTTCGTCGTCATCTTCAAATAATAAGTCGTCAGACATGCACTGTTTCTCAAAAATTAGCTCCAATGGTTTGTATTATATGTGCTAACTATTGAAAAACAACGAGCAATCCTTGCTCAGCAATATTACCGGGTAGATTTAGTGCGTATCGATGTATCGCAGTCTGGCTTGAAAATTATCTAGATCAAGCCGCGAAGGCGCATCAACGGCATAGGCATGATGAAACCCCAGTTGCACTGTCACCTTGCCATCGGACAAATAAACTCGGTAGCCATCATGATCGGTCGATGCGTGCATCCCCTCATAATACATACCTCCTTCTTCACGTGTACCGCATTTTTCAATTTTCTGATAGACGCTAAGTAATCGTTTTGTATCTAAAATATTTTTCATACCGTACCTCAAGCTAAACTAAATATCTTCACTCTATTTATACGGAATAAGCTCGCAAGCGACTTGCGATAAATCAATAAAGCATAGTGATCATTCATCCTGCTATCGCATTGTCACTAAAGCTTCACAATGGTTTCGTATACTTTTTACTCCTCTCTCGATTTTGAGTGGGCCTTCATGGCCCGCTCTTAGTCGCTTTTATGTCACTATTGGTGCCACAGATTTGCCTGTAATACCAACAAAACTCAGACTCTCAACGCAGCCTTTTATATACCAAGCTCAATGGAGCTAGATCTTAAAAAATTGCATCTTTTTGTTTGGAAATATGGTTAAATAGCGCCCATAAATTTGGTCGTGATAATCACCCCTAACTCTCAGGGTTGACTTTTTATGCTTTTTATAGCATATTAACGCGCCCTAAATTTGGCTCGGTCATTTCGGGCAGAAGCGACGCTATCTGCCGTTAGAAAATCGAAACGCAAGAATTCAAGCTCACACAATACAGTTAGGAGTTAGAGCATTGGCTAACATCAAATCAGCAAAGAAGCGCGCTCGTCAGGCTGAAGCTTCTCGTAAACACAACGCAAGTCTGCGTTCTATGGTTCGTACCTATATTAAAAACGTTATCAACGCGGTAGAAGCAGGTAACAAAGAAGAAGCCACGAAAGCTTACGCAGCAATGGTACCGGTTCTAGACCGTGTTGCTGACAAAGGCATCTTCCACAAAAACAAGGCGTCTCGTCATAAGAGCCGTTTGAACGCGCGCGTTAAAGCAATGGCGTAGTTCAGTAAAGAATACGACATAAAAAAACC
>DFOV01000175.1:0-784 GCA_002376965.1 Gammaproteobacteria bacterium UBA3532 | reverse complement strand
GGTTTTTTTATGTCGTATTCTTTATGTTCGCAAACGCATCAATTAGTAATAACCATATCGTCTCGGTGAATGACTTCGGCTCCATAACTAAAACCAAGAATAGCTCCAATATCCGCGCTATTTTTTCCGCAAACAGCTGCAGCTTCTTTGGCGCTATAATTACTCAAGCCTCGCGCCACTTCCTTACCCGTTAAATCAACACACGCTACCAAGTCACCGCGACCAAAGTCACCAGCGACATGTCGAATACCAACCGCTAGCAAGCTGCGTCCATCTTTGACAATAGCCTTTACGGCCCCCTTATCCAATACAATAGTCCCGCGTATCTGCAGATGCCCAGCCAACCAGCGTTTTCTGGCTGCCAAGGGTTCTTGGCTTGGATAGAGATAAGTTCCTACAACTTTGCCTGAATATAGGTCGGCAAGCACCTGCTCACGTCGACCAGAAGCAATGACTGTAGCCGCTGCTGAGCGGGAAGCAAAAGTAGCTGCGCGTATTTTTGCTCCCATCCCTCCAGTGCCAAAAACTCCCGCTCCACTGGTCATAGCCATTAAACCTGGATCATCAGCACTGGCCTCAGAGATCAACTCTGCATCGGGATAGTCTCGAGGGTTTTTATTGTATAGCCCTTCTTGGTCAGTCAGAATAATTAAATGATCCGCCATAAGCAGATTAGCAACCAGAGCACCAAGCACATCATTGTCACCAAAACAGATTTCTTCCGTTACAACGGTATCGTTTTCATTCACTACTGGAACCACGCCCATTTGCAGCAATTCAAGTA
>DFOV01000448.1 GCA_002376965.1 Gammaproteobacteria bacterium UBA3532 | reverse complement strand
TTTAGTGTGTCAAAAGCGATTGAGCAGTACCTGGCGCGTTATGCCGAAAAAGAGTCGCAGCTAGTAATCGATAGCCAGTGGCGAAGAGCGCTGGTGATACCCGTTTATGGCGAGTCGCTAAGCCTGCTGGAGCGCTTTGAACACTTGCCATCTGATGTATTAATTATCTTAGTCATTAATGCTCCAGATCATGCCGAACGAGATGCGCCTGCGAAGTACGAAGCTAATCAGGATATGTATGATGCTTTGTTGCAGCGGCCTCATCGACAACTTGGCGAGGGTCTGAGTTGGGTTCAAGGCAAGCGGGATTTCCTGGTTGTTGAGCGTTTTAGCCAGTTGCCTATTCCTGTCAAACAGGGTGTTGGACTGGCGCGTAAAATCGGGGCCGATATCGCACTACGCCTATTTCAGCAGCAGGCGCTACTTGAGCCGTGGGTGCATTGCAGTGATGCTGATATTCACTTTCCTGAAAGCTATTTTGATATTCCAGCCCATGCCGAAGTAGCGGCCTACCTATATCCTTTTCGTCATATTGCCAGTGGAAATGCGCGGATCGATCAGGCAACGCAGCGCTATGAACGTTGGTTACATCACTATGTTGATGGGCTACGCTATGCCGGTTCGGCATACGCTTTTCATACCATTGGCAGCATTCTAGCCATCAATCTGTATCACTATGCTGCGGTGCGCGGTTTTCCCAAGCGCAGTGCGGCAGAAGATTTCTATTTGCTGAATAAGCTGGCCAAGGTAGGGCGCATAGTATCTCTTGATCAACCATGCTTGGCTATCGATAGCCGTAGCTCTGATCGGGTGCCGATGGGCACTGGCCCGGCGGTTGCGGCAATCATGCGTGGTGAAAAAGTATATGCAAACTATTCAACCAGCGCTTTTCATCAGCTGAAAGTTTTGCTCGATTACTTTGCTTCGTTGACTGTAGAAGATGATATATCCCTTGATGCATTGCCTGAAAGTGTGCGCCAATGGCTGGTTGAGCAAGATTTCAACGCGTTGATGGAGCGGTGGCGAAAGGGATGCAAGGACAATCAACGCTTAGCGAAAGCTATTCACGATTGGATGGATGGCTTTCGAACATTAAAAGCGGTTCGATATTTCGAAAAAAATCCCGGCTAGAGCCGGGATTTTTCATTTCACTTGGTTCAACAATAGGTGTCTATTCTTTATAGAGCACCGTTACTGCTGTGCCTTCTACAGTTACAGAACCACTAACCGCTGTTCCGCCAACGTTAGCATTCGAACCGCTAACCGCAACCTTCCAGCCGGTTCCATCTGGCGTATATTGGAAGTTGTTGGCGGAGTGGTAGATCACCATGATCTCATTCCAGCTATCGCCGTTATTGCCCGCACGGATATAGTTGAATACAGCGCCGGTAGCGTTATCTGTCCAAGTATCTACGTTGGTGTTGATCTCTTCCCAGGTATTCATACGGAAGCCCGTATGCGCACGGCGAAGAGCAATCATGTCCGCATAGTACTGGAACACATCAGTAGCATTGGTTTTGAAGTTCCAGTCAAAGGCATTAACGGAGTCTGGTGCGATATAAGAGTCATGAATTTCATGCTTGTATCGTGCAAACTCTTCACCACCATGAATGAATGGAATACCTTGAGCCGTTAGCACGATGCCGTTGGCATATTGCTGTAAGCGACGTTTGTATGCATCGTTGCCACCGTGGCCGTTGGCATTAGCCCACAAGGTGATCTTATCCCACAACGCTAAGTTGTCGTGGGCACTGACATAGTTGATGGCTTGCTCTGGATCCGATGTATACATCATGTCCCAGTCGTCGATTGGTGTGAACGGGTCATTCACCGCCCGGATAGCACCACGGCTACCGGCTTCTACCGGGAAGGAGCCGGTAGACTGGTTAAAGATGAAACCATTACCAAATTCGCCGCCCAGCCCATTACCGTCACCACGCAGCGCGTCACGGAATTTCGGATTGAAAGCGCCGAAGTGAGCGCCTTCTATTCGGGCAATGGTGCCTAGGCGTAAACGATTGCTACGCCAGTCGTCTTCGAAACCAATCCAGGGCTCGCCGTAGGTCAATAGCTGACGAGGATATTCAGCATGTAGCGTACCGATAATATGGCCCATATCATTGTACGAGAATACGCCTGATAGGTCGAAGCGGAAGCCATCCATGTTGTATTCATCAGTCCAGTAGCGCAGTGAATCTAGCACCATTTGGCTGATCATCGGGTTATCGGTATCAACCGTATTTCCCGTACCGGTCAGATCCCAGAATATGCCATTTTTCTGTAGTGAATATTGTGGGGAGATAGGACCGAGCATGCTTTCGAATACAAACTGTTGCTCATGCATGAAGTCACGTCCATCAGGAACCCAAACATGGTTGTAGACTACATCCATGATTACTCGAATCCCCGCTTTATGGAACTCGTTGATCATGGTTTTAACTTCTTTGATACGGTTAACGTAGTCGGTTGGCGTCATCGAGTAACGCTCTTCTGGCACGTTGTAGTTTTCAGGATCATAACCCCAGTTGTAGCAGGTATCGCCCGCCTCGTGGGGAATACCTAAAGTATTCCAAACGCGAGGATATTCATTTTTACGATAGAGTGAGTCTTTCTCACTACAGGTGGCGTAGTCATAGAAAGGCAAGATATGAACATGGGTAACGCCCAGTTCGACCAAGTGATCGATACCTGTTGATAGGCCGGTGCCATTGACTTTGGTGCCACTTTCCACCATACCGAGGAATTTACCACGTTTGTCACTCGATACTCCTGAGCTGGCATCAATGGTGAAATCACGTACGTGTACTTCGTAGACTATCGCATCTTCACGCTCGTTTAACGCTGGTACAGGAGCCCAACCGCCATCTGGTTCGGTTTGAGCCAAGTCTACAACAATGTTGTTGTCTGTCGCCGGCTCCACCATGATGCCGTAAGGGTCACGCACGTAGTAACAATCGGTAGGATCGTCAAACTGAGTCGTGGTATAGCGGCATTGACCGGTAGACGCTAATTGTTCGTCGAAATTCATTACGAAGTTATAGGATTTGAGGTGATGGTCGCCTGCAACCGTAACAGCATATATATCGCTGGTTTTAGATGAGTACTCATCGTTAAGCAGGCTGTTATCAGTCACCCGCTGTAAGCGATGGAAAACGCCATCTAGACGTAGACCGACATTAACATTCGTTGGTGACCAGATTGCAAAGGTCGACTGATTACTGGCGTATGTAACACCCAGCCTGTCGATATTTGCAGTAGTGCTTTGCTCAACTTTCGTGTAGGTGAAGCTGTCTACTGTTTGGACTTGGCCATCATCGCCACACAGGTTCAGAGTTTCTGATTGGCCGATGCTCAGGCTTGAACCAACGGTAATTTGCTGGCTATCGGTGTAAGTTGCGCCCGAAGTACAGGCATCGCCAGTACCGAGCAAGAATTTTCCTGTGCCATTTTTAATGGTCAAAGTGACCGACAGACTGTCAGTGCTGAATGAGCTGGTTCCCGGAGAAGCGCCTACAATAGGTTCTTCGACAGGCAGATTACATTGCGCCAGAGGTAGCCAATCAGCCCCACCGGTCCAGCAACCGCTGGCAGTGAAGAGAAGGTCCGGTGATTTCTTGGTTGAGTCGGTACCAATACCATCATTAAACACGACGTTTGACTCTGATTGACCATCAGGGAATTGATACTCGCACCAGCCATCGGTCAATGTGGTCATTGTATTACCAGGCCAGGTGGTATCTTCCGCCGGTGGTGACAACCAGTGGTGGATAGAACAGCCCGCCCAGCTAGCTGGTTTTAACAGGTAAACTTTGATACCTGTAGGCACATCAGCAACAGTAACGGTGGCGCTATCGGATAGGTTGTCAATGGTGGCGGTACAATCGGTGGTGCCTGCACCTTCATATGTAACCGTTGCAGGACTACCTGCGCCATCTGTTGATATGATGGTGGCAACACTGGTGTTTGCACAGCTCCAATCGACACCATCTGGATTTGTTTGGTTTCCGCTGATGCTGAAGGTTACGGTAGCGGACAAGTCGCCACTGCCACCAACGCTGCCAGACAAGCTAGATGGTGAAACCGAAATGGCCGTCGGTTGGTCAACGACTTGGCTAATGGTTACACCTACGCTGTCACTGAATCCCTGCCAAGTTCCGCGGCAGGTAGTGGTTCCGACGCTATTGGCGGTGATTAGACCGCTGGTGGACATACTGGCAACGGCGTCATCACAGCTCCAGCTTACCCCAGTAGGGTTGCTTTGCGTCGAATTGTCGCTAAAGGAACCTGTGCTATTGACTTGGGCGGTGTCAGTTGGCGACAAATTAAACGGGCCGTTGTCGATGCTAAATCCTGTGGCTACGACAGGCGCATCGGTAGCAGTAAGACTGATGCTGTCGGTTAGATTGTTCCAGCTGACATGACAGCTGGTTGTGCCGACATTTTGGGCACAGGCATTGCCTGAGGCGTTAATGGTGAAATTGTTACCATCACAGCTCCATTGCATACCCGCAGGGTTAAGCTGGGTTGTTTGGTTGCTGAACGTCGCTGTTGCATCTAAATCGATACACTGGCCAATTTCAGCACTCGGATTAGCTACATTGTTAATCGCGATACTTTGTGGCGTTACTGTGCTGTCAGATATGTCTAGAACAGCCACGGACTCCCAAAGTGTTGGGATAGAGATTCCTGCGCTGGCAGAACCAATGATATTGGCGCCATTCATTAAGTATGACCACAACACGCCAGTGCTGGCATTGCGCCAAAGAATATCGGCAGTGCCATCGCTATTACGATCGTGAATGGCGTCGACTTGCCAAGGGCTGCCGACAGTAGCGACTTTCTTAACGTTGGCGATAGCAGGGCCATTCATTTGGTAGATATAAACGTCACCGCTTTGCTCATGACGCCATAAAATGTCGGCTTTATTGTCACCATTAAAGTCCGCCAGGCCTTCGATATTCCAGCCAAGTGCCACGGTGTTGATTGGTTTTGACGAAGCAATGGCACCATTGTTCATCATGTAGGCCCAGTTTAATCCGGTATTTTGATTACGCCAGATCAAGTCATCAGAGCCGTCGCCATCGAGATCGGCAACGCCTTCGAGTGTCCAATCCAGTGGTACAGTGTTCAGGCTCCTAGATGCGGCTATTTGATGTCCATTCATCAAGTAGAGCCAGTTTTGACCCGTAGAGATATGACGCCAGACAATGTCATCTTTGCCATCGCCATTGACATCGCCAACACCGGCAACTGTCCAGTTCAGATCTTGAACTTCGTTAATGCGAAGAGAGTCAATGACATCGGTGCCATTGGTGAGGTAAACCCAGTTAATTCCAAACTGAGCGTGACGCCAGAGCACATCGTCGACACCATCGCCATTGAAGTCTCCAGCTCCGCCGACTTGCCAGGCCAGGTCTGTGACTTGAGCAAATTGACGGCTTAAGGACGTCGTATGTCCTTCAAATTGATAAATCCAGTTTTGTCCGGTGTCGGAATGACGCCAAAGTACAGAACCGCTAGCTAACGCAGCACCGGACAGCGACGCTGCCACGATTGATGCCAATAATGTTCGGCCAAACATTTATTTTTCTCCTGATTATTATGGGGATACCGGGGAAGGTGGGTATCCGAAACTACTAGATGAAGTCTCTAACCAGCAACGAATATACCTTATTCTCTGCTACTTCAAAATGGTGGGAAGGGTTTCTCCCCCCCAAAGTCATGCAATCCCCCCCATTTTGCGCATTGCACAAAAAATAGTCAACTTTATTGCAAGGGTAGTGTGAGGGGGAAAGCGAGATGATGTATTGATTTACAGCAAAGCTTCTAATGCTTCACTAATTTTAGTGACTGGAATAACGTCAATGCCTTCCATCTTTTTAGGGGCGTTTGCGGCAGGCACGATTGCACGTTTAAAGCCATGCTTGGCGGCTTCTTTTATCCTTTCTTGTCCATGAGGAACTGGGCGTATTTCACCAGCCAGGCCTATTTCACCAAAGATAACCCAGTCTTGTGGGATAGGGCGATCACGTAAACTTGATAAGATGCTGGCTATCACCGCCATATCAATGCCTGTTTCATTGACTTTGACGCCCCCCACCACGTTGACAAAGACATCCTGATCATAGGTAGCAATGCCACCGTGACGATGCAAAACAGCAAGAAGCATTGCCAATCGATTCTGATCAAGGCCAAGTGTTACACGTCGGGGGTTGCCCAAATGAGTCTCATCGACCAAAGCCTGAATTTCGACCAGTAAGGGCCGGCTACCTTCCCATGTAACCATTACGGCACTGCCGGTTACTTGATCTGAGCTGCGTGATAAGAAAATGGCGGAAGGATTGGTGATCTCTCGCAAGCCTTTGTCTGTCATCGCAAATACGCCCAACTCATTAACGGCACCAAAGCGATTCTTTACGGCGCGAATAATGCGAAAGCGGCTGTCTTGCTCGCCTTCGAAATACAGCACCGAATCGACCATGTGTTCCAGCACCCTTGGGCCTGCTAATGCCCCTTCTTTGGTTACATGACCGACGAGAAATATCGCAGTGCCTTGTTGCTTGGCATATTTAACCAGCTGAGCTGCAGACTCCCTGACCTGAGCAACCCCTCCTGGTGCCGACTGCAGTTGCTGCGTGTGAACCGTTTGGATGGAATCAACAACCATGACCTTGGGCTTTTCTTTTTCTGCATGTTGAGTAATGGCTTCAACCTGCGTCTCAGCGAGTAATCGCAGGTCGCCACAATTGAGCCCGAGCCGGTGAGCGCGCATGCTGACTTGTTGCAACGACTCTTCCCCGGTTACATATAAAACGGCAGATGAGCCTGCGATTTGAGCGCAGGTTTGGAGTAAAATGGTCGACTTACCAATACCTGGATCGCCGCCAATCAGCACCACTGAACCATCGACCAGTCCACCACCTAGCACGCGGTCAAGTTCGCTTAGCGATGTTGATATACGGGGTAGCTGCTCTAAGCTAACTTCCTTTAAGGGTGTGACCTGTGAGCGGTGACCAGCGTAATTCTCAAACCTAGCTGATTTGGCCGTAGATGCTATGTCTCGCATTTCTTCTAGGGTATTCCATGCGCCACAATCATTGCACTGTCCTGTCCACTTAGTGTGGCTGCCGCCACAGTCACGGCAAACAAAAAGCATTTTTGATTTAGCCAATGAGTATCCCTCAACGTTGGTTAACTGAATAAGCGTCATACTACTTTATCACCGAGATACTTCAATATGCGAGTTAACTGCTGGGACAAGCGCAGGACTCAACGGCAAAGCACACATTTCCATTGGATGCCCAAAATTTGGTCTATACTCAAATTAATCACCTGTATTAGTTGATAGCTAGAGGCTGATAAATAGAAAATAAGCGGCCTCTGAAGGAAAGCTACATTTTTTAGAACAGAATACGTTGGTTGCAGGGCGCGCTTTTATACGAGTTTGGCGATGTTTGGAAAAATTGGCGGCAAAAAAATCCTCACAAAGTTAAAACACCTTAAAACGGTGGGTAGTGGTGTTGCGCAAAAAAAAGTGCTGGTTGAAGAAAAGGTCATTGAAGGCTCTGAGTCTGCACGCTTTCTCGACCGTATGGAGAAAAAGCGTCGAGCCACTGAAACGAAACGCCAAATCGATATGCGTGGCAAGGTGGATGGAACATGTAAAGCCTATAAACACCAGGATCGTACCCACTACATGGATGAGAAGTGCATCGCTATTTTTGAGCAGGCACTGGCTGAGTTTGATGGACGCTACACGGTTGGTGTTTATGAAGATGTGACCAATGCCGAGCACACCCATAAAGCGCAACATGAGCGCGAAAAAGAACAGCAAAGTCAGCAGGGCGCAGCCACTTCTTCTGAGGGAGTGGATCGCGAAGCATTTTGGGGGGTCGATAGTGGCGGTGCACAGGTACCCGCGGATGCGGTTGAAGTAAATTTTGTTCCTTTCGGATATTACCCTAAGCGGGCAGAGCCACGTATGACCTTTGTGATGGAGCTGGAGGTTGAGTTGCCCAGTGGCGAAACCATTTCTTGTAAGACCAAGGATATCTCTGCTTCTGGCATGCTGGTTACCACTAAAGAGCCTCGGTTACCAGTGGCTTCGGACGTTGTATTGGTGCGCTTCACCACACTTGAGACCGAGCATATGCTGGATTGTCCTGAGCCAGTTCGCTATAAGGCGTTAGGGGTTGACCAAGATGACGATAAAGCCTTTCTGCGCTTGATACGCACCGATTTGGAAATTAACACGCCATTTGACCCTTTCATTACCGAGTTTATCGACAAGAATCGTCATCGCTATAAAGTTGATTTAAAAGATGAAATCAGTGCGTTTAAGGCGAAAGCGTTCGAATACCTGCATGCACCAGTTCACAGTGAAATTACCTTCTTTGTGTCAGCTCAAACCGGCAGAAGACCCAAGTTGGCCTTTGTTGCCCGATCCAGGAAAACCGCGCGTTGGGTAGATGAGTGGCAAGAGTTTTTTAAAGCCTACGATCTTACACCCATTATCTCCGAGTCGCGCATTTCCAAAGTGATAAAAAATAAGGACGCGCCATCGCTGGTTATTTACACCTTCCGTTCCGATATTCTCGGTGAAGAACATTACTTCTGTGCGGCGGATGGCGAATTCTCTAACTCGAGTCAGCGTGATGGCTTTATATCGATTGGCAAACGTTCCAAAGGGTGGCGAGTATTTCGAATGACCCTGGAATGGATGAACCGACCAGAAGAAAAGAAGACCAAAGAAGTGCTGCAAACGCTTGATGACCATTCTGCTGAAGAGCGTGCTTCGCTGGAGAAACAGCTTAAAGAAGTTACGCACTCTGGCTTTCTTTTGGATATAACAAGGCAGCATCCAACCGCCTATCATGACAGTACCAGCGATGATGATGCAGCACAGCTAATCAAGCCCTTTCGTGTTTCCACTAAACATATCGGCGACAATATCGTGGTTCAGCCGGGTTATTTTGAGCATCGCTCAGAGCCTCGCTACATTCACGAAACGCCTGTTATCGTGAAGTTTGGTAAGGATAAGATTGCAGGAAATACCCTGGACTTCTCGGTCAATGGTATGAAAGTTACCCTTGATATTCCTTGCTCAGCGCAACGAGGAGAAAAAGTATTGGTGACCATGACCAAGCTGCAAAAGTTGGTGAAGGATGCGCGATTAAGCGATATTCCATACAAAGTCGTCAGCTGGCAGTCCGGTGCAAAGGTTATCACCTTAGAAAAAGATGATTCACAAAAAGCCAAACACGCTGGTGACTTCTTTAAAAAGCTCATCGAAAGTAATCAGGCCAAATTAAAAGTCTGTTTGGGTGAAACGGTTGAAACAACCCTGACCCGTATCGTCGAAGGGATTATGTCGGAAACTTTGCACGGTATGCCTTTTTTCATCAGTAAGGATGAAGAGAGTACATGCACCTTAAGTCATGTTGGAATTTGTGAGGCAGACAATCCCATCGCTGAATACTTCCATCTTTTTGGCCCTCACTATGACTTTGCTGCGGTTGGTGCCAAAGAAGCGATCCGGGTCTGGGTGAGAGAGCTGTTTGACCGTGGTGTTGATCGGGATAAAGTCTATTCGGCGGAACTTTATTGCTATGCCGAACACAGCGAGCAATATGACTGCCGAACGATAGTCTGTAAGCGAGACGACGAGTTTACGGACAGCATGGAGCGGTTCGACTTTTTACAGGATGCGGCTAGAAGTGATGATTTTCGTGCTTTCAAACTGGTTATTACTCGCACCTACACGTTCGAAGAGCATGTATTTCAAAAGGATTATGATTATATCCGCAATAATAGTCGTAACAAAGCCAAGCAGCTGCGCGAAGAAATTGACCGAGTGGTTGCTTCTGGTCAGCTTTTCGATGTTACCAAGCTAGTTCTGAGTCGGGAAAAAATATCGCCTTAGCGACTGCTCAATGAATGCTTCTTAGCATCGATACGGTGGAGGAGTTAGCTGGTGCGGTAGAGGAAAGATATAAGGCTCTAGAGAGATAGGCAATAAATTCTTGGGGCTGCCAGCATTTTGTCAAAGATAGGCTATTCTTAATGATATTCCGATAAATATGTAGCAAGAGGGGAGCAATGGATCTCGATCGTTTACTCACGTTAATGGTCCAAAAAGATGGTTCGGACTTATTTCTGTCGACGGGGGCACCGCCATCAAGCAAAATCTATGGAAAGTTAGTTCCTTTGGCGAAAGAATCTTGCCCGCCAGGCTTAGTCAAGCAAGTTGCTGAAAGCATCATGAACGAGGAGCAGATCAAAGAGTTTGAACACAAACCTGAGATGAATCTTGCACACTCGATTAATGGAGTGGGGCGGTTTCGGGTTAACATATTCAAGCAGCGCCATGAATATGCCATGGTTATCCGCTATATCAGCACTGAAATTCCGACACATGACAAGCTAGGGCTGCCAGAAGTGTTGCTAAAACTGGTAATGCAAAAGCGTGGTTTGATGCTTTTTGTTGGAGCGACGGGCTCTGGTAAGTCGACATCGTTGGCCGCCCTTATCGACTATCGTAATAAGCATAGCTCTGGTCATATCATTACCATAGAAGATCCGGTCGAATTTGTTCATCGCCATCAAGGCTGTATCGTTAATCAGCGAGAGGTGGGTGTGGATACGGATTGCTACGAAGATGCGCTAAAAAATACGCTACGCCAAGCACCTGATGTGATTCTGATTGGTGAGATCCGTGCTGAAGATACTATGGAGCATGCGATAAACTTTGCTGAAACCGGACACCTTTGCTTGTCGACCCTGCATGCCAATAACGCCAATCAGGCACTGGATCGAATTGTTAACTTTTTTCCAGAAGAAAAGCGTAATCAACTGCTGCTTGACTTGTCACTGAACCTGCGCGGCATCATTTCCCAGAGATTGATACCCACGGTAGATGGTAAGCGGGCAGCGGCGATTGAGATCCTTATCAATAGTCCGCTGATTGCTGACTTCATTAAAAAAGGTGAGGTGTCGGCTATTAAAGAGGTCATGGAGAAGTCTGGACACATCGGGATGCAAACCTTTGATAATGCATTACTCAAACTGTGGCGTGAGAAGCGTATCTCAACGGAAGAGGCGTTAAAAAATGCCGACTCGAAGAATAATCTGCGTTTGAAGATGACGCTTGGTGAGAAAAAGGATCCCAAGCAGCAAAGTGCTGAGCCGGAAAAGGCCGACAAGTCTGCTGCATCTCCTCCACCAGAGCCGCCGAAAAAATCTAGTTTTGGTGAAGCCTTGTCCTTAGTGGCAAAGCCGGAGGAAGAGGAAAGTGATGATGAAAATGAGGATGGTGATCAAAAGCCTAAAGATGCTTAGGAGGCGTGGATGAAAAGAGGCCAGTCGAACCAAACGATCGTCGCAGTGACAGTTTCTGGCAGGTTATTTAAGGCCCAGGTATTGGCGCGCTCTTTGTCTATTTCTTCGAAAAATCTTTCTGCCGTAGCGATACGTATCGGTCAGCAGGCAGCTGGCTTGGCAGTATTGGCATCGTTCTATGATGAGTTGGCAAATTCGACGATTCAGTTAGCTAATAAGATTGGTGAATTGACCGGGAGTATCGCTGATCTAGCTGTTGAGGAGTGGAAGTTAGCGTTATTGCATCAACATCTGGAGAAGGTCTTGGCGCTGGAGCACAACGAAAATACGGCGTATATTCAGGAAAAGCATGAATACTATGAAGCAGAACGAAATAGCAAGTTATCTATATTTAACCGCTTGATGAGTCAGCTGGAATTAATGCTTTCTGATATGCGTCGACAGATGCAGAGCATCAGTGTTATAGCCGTCAATTCCAAAATTGAAGCAACACAGGCGGCAGATAAAAAAGAACTGCTTTTTAACATGGCTGAGGATATCGAAAAAACCACCGATTCGATCATTACCCATATAAAAGCCTCTCAAAATTGTTTAGAAACCTACTACTCCGAAGCGCGCATATGAAATCACATAAGCTTTATACACAAGGTTCGCATCAATGGGTCGTTTTTGGCCGCGATGAATCGAAGCCGGACAAAATTATTGATACTAACCAGTACTTGGTTGTCAACCAAGATAAGGCGATGTTGCTTGATCCTGGTGGCATTGAGTTATTTTCACCGATGCTGGCCAGTGTGGTGAAACATGTATCGTTGGAGCAAATTGAGCACTTGTTCGCGTCGCACCAAGATCCGGATATTATTTCCTCTCTTGGTCTGTGGGATCAGGTGCTGGATCATGCAACCTTACATAGCCCGTGGGTCTGGGAAGGGTTTATACGCCATTTCGGCATGCAAAATATTCAGTATAATGCTTTACCTGACGAAGGGGCAGAGATTGCGCTGGGAAGCTTGAAGTTACGCTTTGTGCCTGCGCATTATTTGCACTCATCTGGTAATTTTAATGTTTATGATCCGGTGGCCAAGGTGCTTTTTTCGGGTGATTTAGGCGCAGCTCTTGAAGCCGTCGACGCACCGCTCTTTGTTGAGGACTTTGCTAGCCACGCTGATAAGATGAAATACTTTCATCAGCGTTGGATGCCTTCAAATAAAGCGAAACTTGATTGGATTAGTCGAGTCAAAGAATTGGATGTGGATTTCATGGCGCCGCAGCATGGACGCATTTTTAAGCGGGAAGCATTTCTTGAGTTTTTAGAATGGTTTGAAAAACTGGATGTAGGAATCGCAGTGTCATAGCGAGCGCATTGGATTTAGCATGGTGAACAGCGTAAAATGCGCAAATAAAGTATTTATCGAGAGATGAGAGAGGCGTTCGTGAGAATGATTAAAACATTGGTCCTATTGGTTTTGATGATGGGCATGAGTATTGGCGCGATGGCGTACAATAAGCTTCCTCCTTCAACAGAGGCGCTTTTCATAACTCAGCTGGTAGCTTACGAAAAGGTGTTACGTGAAGAAAAAGATATCGTTGTTTATGTAATGAAAGCACCGGAAGTGGCCAAAGCACTAAATAAAATCATCGGTACTGATATTGGGACTTCAAAACTGGCTAAAGTCATCAGCGGAGACCTGATCCCTGATGAGCGATACGATATTTTATACATTGGTGCCGAGGAAGATGTTCAAACCGCGATTTATTACACGCGTAAATTTAAAGTATTGAGTGTGACAGGTAATACCAGCCTGGTTGATGACGGCGTTACGTTGGGGCTCGGTACCTCAGGCGGTAAACCGAAATACTTGCTGAATTTGTCAGCTGCTCGAGCGGAAGGTGCTACCTGGGATCCGGCAGTGCTAAGATTTGAGTTGAGCGAGTAGTAGTTGAATTATTTAAAGCGTATTTGAATTTACTGAACAGTATTTGAATTACGCTGATAGTATTTAACATTAAATCAGCTTTTTAGGTAAGCGACGTAAATGGGCCTGGCATGTTCCGTACTAGGCCTTTTTTTTTGCAGATGCAGACGAAAACCTCAGCTCTGGATAATGTCTTACCGACGCTTTGTAGGCTATTTATGCCGTCATAAACGCGTTTCGGACGCGAATATGACTAAACTAAAGAATGCTCCATGATTCAGCTTCAATAGCCTCCAAAGCGTCTCTTAAATGAATATTTTACTTATCCCGAGTTCAGGTTAAATATTCATATTTAGTTCTTTCAGTTTTCTTGTGAGGGTGTTGCGTCCCCACCCCAGTAGCTCAGCTGCATCACGCTTTCTTCCCCCAGTAGATTTCAAAGCACACTCAATAAGGATGCGCTCGAAATTGGGTACGGCTTCTTGCAGCAGGCCGTGGCGGCCAGCATTCAGTTGTTGCTCTGCCCAGTTGCGCAAACTTTGCTCCCAATTATTGGAGTCTGTTTCGCCTTTGTCATTTTGTTCATCACTTAGGCCTTGCGGCAGATCATCCACATGCAGTTCACGACTGCTCGCCATAACCGTCAACCAGCGGCAGGTGTTCTCTAACTGTCGAACATTTCCCGGCCAGGGTAATTGGCTCATATAGCGTTCGGTATCTTCGAGCAACACCTTGGTCTCAGTCTGAAGCTCTTTGGCCGCTGCGGCCAAAAAGTGGCGGGTAAGGCGACCAATGTCTTCACGTCGCTCAGCCAAGGTTGGGATTTGAATGCGAATAACGTTGAGGCGGTGAAACAAGTCTTCCCGAAACTTACCTTCATTCACCAGGTTTTCAAGGTTTTGATGGGTTGCGGCGATAATTCGAACATCTGACTTGGTTGGTGTGTGGCCGCCAACTCGATAGAACTCGCCGTCAGCCAATACGCGAAGAAGACGGGTTTGAGCTTCAATTGGCATGTCACCAATTTCATCTAGAAAAAGCGTACCGTGGTTGGCTTGTTCGAAGCGACCGCGACGCATCGCCGTTGCCCCTGTAAATGCGCCCTTCTCATGACCGAACAATTCCGATTCGATAAGATCTTTCGGAATGGCGGCCATGTTAAGGGCTATAAACGGATGACTCGCGCGCGGGCTATGTTTATGCAGTGCGCGGGCAACCAGCTCCTTCCCCGTCCCTGACTGACCATTGATCAACACGGTGATGTTAGAGCGAGACAGTCGACCAATCGCGCGGAAGACCTCCTGCATGGCAGGCGCTTCGCCAATGATTTCGGTCGCGACCTCTTCAATTGGGCTTTCATGTCTAGCGCAGTTTTGTTGGTAATGTTTCAGTGCGCGCTGAACCAGCTCAACGGCCTCGTCAACATCGAAAGGTTTAGGCAGGTACTCAAAGGCTCCTCCTTGGTAGGCTGCCACTGCACTTTCGAGATCGGAGTGAGCCGTCATGATTATGACTGGCAATAAGCTATCCATCTCATGGATTTTATTGAGCAGTGTCATACCATCCATGCCGGGCATACGCACGTCACTAACAATGGCGTTTGGCTTTTCTTTCTCCAGACTACTTAAAACGCCAGCGGCTGATTCGAAGGTTCTGACTTCCAGTCCGGCTTGCGTGAGTGCTTTTTCCAGTACCCAGCGAATGGAACGATCATCATCGATGATCCAGACTAAATCTTGTTGCATGCTTTAATACCACTGTGTTTCTTATCAATAATGGGAAGAAAAATACTAAAAACGGTTTTTCCGGGGCGACTAATAACGTCGATAATGCCGAGGTGTTGGTTAACTAGTGCTTGGGCAATAGAAAGGCCAAGCCCTGTTCCACCGCTGCGGCCGGTGACCATCGGGTAGAAGATGGTTTTTAAGCGTTCCTGCTCAATGCCGGGGCCATTGTCTTCAATATCCATGCGAACGGCCAGTCGGTAGTGCTTTTGATCAATATAAACCTGGCGTTGGGCTCGGGTGCGAAGAGTGATTCTGCCTTTTCCGCCTTGCTCTTGCAATATCTGTGATGCGTTGCGTGCGATATTAAGTGCTGCTTGAATCAGTAGCTCTTTATCTGCTAGCAGATCAGGAATGCTGGGATCATAGTCGATTTTAAAATGAATATTCTCTGGAAGTTCTATCGATACAAGTTGTCTGACTCGTTCAGCGACTTCGTGAATATTAGTTCGAAGCATATTGGGCTTTGATTTGGGCCCCAACATTCTATCTACAACTTTGGTCAGGCGATCGACCTCGTCGATAATAATTCCGGTGAATTCTTTAAGCTCCTCGGATGGAAGGCTTCGCTCAAGCAATTGTGCTGCTCCGCGAACGCCGCCAAGCGGGTTTTTAATCTCGTGGGCTAAGGCACGGATCAGGTCGCGAGCAGCATGGTGTTGAGCCAGCATCTGATCTTCCTGGCGAACACGGTGATGATGCTCAACCTGTCGGATTTCTACTACGAGGTTTCCTTCATAAGGGGGCTTGCTGATAATGGTCACGTCGAGGTCAACAAGAAGCTCCTTTCCATCGGGAAGTGTGATCGATATATCCCGCTGGGTGAATGACGTGCTCCTTTTTAGTGCATAAGCCAGCGCGCGTGGAGAAATAGTGGTCTCAACAAAGATATGTTTTATGGGCATATCTTTCATGCGTCTAATGCTTAGGTCGACCATTTCCTCAAAAGCGGGGTTCGCAGTAACGATGCGTAGGCGGCTATCCAGCATGACGATGGCTGAAACCATATAATCGATGATATTTTCTGCTTTGATATCGCCTACCATAATGACTCCGGAATATAAGACATTAGTTTTAAAGCAAGAAATAAACCAACTAAACTATGGTTGCACCATTATGTATATCTAGGCATTGTTACTTTGCTCGGGTCATGTTTCGCCGATTAAGCGTCTCTAGAAAAATGGCTTAGGAGCAGAATTACCAGGGTGTCGCATGTAGAAAGTGAGCGTGTCGCTGGTTGCTATCACTTTTCCCTTATTGTCGAGCAGCGTCACACGGACTTTATGCTCACCCGGCGTGGTGATGAGCTCGAGGCTGGTAGCGCCAGAATCGTAGTCGTGTTTGCTTCCATCTAGCTCTGCAGTGGCTTTAAATTTTTTTTTGATGTTGGTACTAAAGCTAAGTGTAAAGCGGCCTTCTGGATCCCATATCGTTTCCTGATCACTTGGAGAGGAAATACTAACGCTAAGCTTTTCGGCCTTTTTCTTGTTGGTTGACTGCTTAAGTGGAGGGTAGGGGGAGCGTTTGGGAATGGTTAGAGTGTTAGGTTCACTGACTTCCACTTCCTTGGCATCTTTGTGATCGGGGGTATTGGAGTAATGCTTGTTTCCTTCTTCGTCTGTCCAAGTATATATTTTGGCGTTAATCGGGCCAAAGCCTGTTATTACAAAGACAAGAAGGCTTAGCAGCAGTATAGGTAGTTTCATGAGGACACCTCTGAAAGCGTTTAATGGTTTATATCAAGTATATACCAGAGCGTGATTTATCGGTGGCTCCAAAACAAGAAACCCCAGCAAAATGCCGGGGTTTCTTAGTACAGCTTTAAAGAGCGCTAGGGTGAGTCTACCTCTAGAGCAAGTTAAACACCCTAGTACAAGTTACACACTGTAGTACAAGTCGAACTCAACTGGGTGAGTCGTCATGTTCAGGTAAGTCACTTCTTCTTTCTTCAGCTCAATGTATGCATCGATAGTATCATCAGAGAATACACCACCAGCTTTCAAGAAGTCGCGATCTGCATCCAAACAAGCAAGCGCTTCTTCGAATGATGAAGCGACTTGTGGGATAGCTGCTGCTTCTTCAGCAGGCAGATCGTACAAGTCTTTATCTGCTGCTTCACCTGGGTGGATCTTGTTCTTAATCCCGTCAAGACCAGCCATCAACATCGCTGCAAATGCGAAGTATGGGTTAGCTGTTGGATCAGGGAAGCGAACTTCGATACGGCGAGCTTTAGGGCTTGAAACGTATGGAATACGGATAGAAGCAGAACGGTTGCGCGCTGAGTAAGCCAGCATAACAGGCGCTTCAAAGCCAGGAACCAAACGCTTGTAAGAGTTGGTTGAAGCGTTAGTGAATGCATTGATTGCTTTAGCATGCTTGATGATGCCGCCGATGTAGTAAAGGGCTGTTTCAGACAGGCCACCATACTGATCACCAGCAAATACGTTCTCACCATCTTTAGCCAAAGACTGGTGGCAGTGCATACCGCTACCATTGTCACCAACCAAAGGCTTAGGCATGAAGGTAGCAGACTTGCCGTATGCATGTGCTACATTATGAACAACGTATTTGTAAATTTGGATTTCGTCAGCTTTATGAACCAACGTGTTGAATTTACACGCGATTTCATTTTGGTTGGCTGTAGCTACTTCATGGTGATGCGCTTCAACAACCAAGCCCATTTCTTCCATGATTTCACACATCGCAGTACGGATGTCTTGTGAAGAGTCTACAGGAGGAACGGGGAAGTAGCCGCCTTTAACGCGTGGACGGTGAGCCAGGTTTCCGCCTTCGTAGCCTTTGCCTGAGTTCCAAGAAGCTTCTTCTGAGTCTAGCTGGTAGAACGCGCCTTGCATGTTCACGCCGAAACGAACATCGTCAAACATGAAGAATTCTGGCTCTGGTCCGAATAGTACGGTATCGGCGATGCCGGTAGACTTTAAGTATTCTTCAGCACGCTTGGCGATAGAGCGAGGATCACGCTCATAGCCTTCAAGCGTAGAAGGTTCAAGAATGTCACAACGTAGGTTTAATGTTGTTTCATCGCAGAAAGGATCGATAACCGCAGTGTCTGCATCCGGCATCAAAATCATGTCTGATTCGTTAATGCCTTTCCATCCAGCAATCGAAGAGCCATCGAACATTTTGCCGTCTTCAACAAAACTTTCGTCGACTTGAGACACAGGAATAGAGACGTGCTGCTCTTTACCTTTTGTATCGGTGAAACGTAAATCAACGTATTTGACTTCTTTCTCTTTAATGATGTCCAGTATTTTTGACATTCCGTCAACCTCCAAGGGCACTATGTTACGTAAAAAAGGTTTCTCACATTAGGCAAGTTTTGTACCACCCCGAAATAGAGCGAACCCTCAATGTAAATCGACCAGCATACTAACGTATTTGCCGCCGATATTAAATAGATTTGGATGGTATTTAGACATAGCACTAAAACGAATTTATGCCCTAAATAGGGGCGTATCGAGTGGCGTGCGCGCTATAGTGGTGCGTTGTTGTGGCTGCACTACCCAATTTGTGGCATTCAAAAAGACGCGGACTAACTCAGTTCTGGATAATCCAGCTGGCGCAATGCTTCGTAGGCGATGACCGCGACAGCGTTTGATAGGTTAAGGCTTCGGCTATCTGGTCGCATTGGTATGCGGATCTTTTGGTTGGCTGGCCAGTGCTCCAAAATAGTTTGTGGCAGTCCCCGCGTTTCTGGACCAAACACCAGGGCGTCCCCATGTTTGTAAGACGGTTCATTGTGAGGCACAGAGCCCTTTGTGGTGCAAGCAAACATCCGGTTTGGTTGAACGCTACTGCTAAAGTTGTTGAGGTCAGTGTATTTACGAACGCTGGTAAATTCGTGGTAGTCCAAGCCTGCGCGCCGTAGTCTTTTATCGTCCCACTCAAAGCCGAGCGGTTCAATGAGATGAAGTGATAGACCTGCATTAGCACAAAGGCGAATCACGTTACCAGTATTTGGGGGGATCTCTGGTTGAAATAGTACGATATGCAACATATTTTTGAATATACTTCTCTGGCGCTAATTTTCGACACTATAATAGATATCATACGTGAAATAAAAAGGAATATATGTATGCTGAAATCATTGCTCGTTAAAGACTATATGTCTGAAACCCTTATCCGTTTCAAGCCTGAAACGGAGGTCTTTGAAGCCGCAGATAAGCTGATTGAGTATAAATTAACCGGGGCGCCGGTTGTTGATGAACATCAGCGGGTTATCGGCTTCTTATCTGAAAAAGATTGTTTAAAAACGATCCTGTCGGCGGCTTATCTTTCTGATCACGGTGCTACAGTTAGGGATTTAATGATGTCGCCGGTCAAAACGGTTGATCCCGAGGATAGTATTGTTGAAGTGGCTGAAAAGTTTTTTAAGGATAACTGCCGTATGTACCCAGTCCTTGACGAGGAAGTGTTGGTGGGTTTCATCAGTCGACGTGATATTTTGCGTGCACTTGAAGTAATTTCCACACCTGAACGCTCTTCCTAAGCCTCAATATACCCAAGCTTCTTGAAGTAGTTTGGGTATTGACGCTCCCTGCCAACCGCCTGCTCGGCCTAATTCTTCTGAGGTGGCGGTGTTCATTTTTTGCATGATTCTTGCTTAGATTCAGTATGATTTTTCATCAAATGACATCAGAATGAAAAA